>QHYN01000207.1 GCA_003224145.1 Acidobacteriota bacterium | reverse complement strand
CGCGCCAAGATCGAAACCATTTTCTCAGTGGTCAAACGTAAGCTCTCCTCGCGGGCTCCGGGACGTAGCCTGTCGATGCAAATCCGCCAAGCGCTCCTGCTCGGCCTGGCCTACAACCTCTACCGCTTGAGGCATCGACTCGCCCTCGAGGATGTCAACAGAGCCATCAACACTTACGAAAAACATGACGGGAGGGGCCAGTTATGGTTAACCAGTGAAGCGATCGGCATTGCCAATCGGAGGAGCACCGCGAGAAAGGAAGCAAAGCCATTCCGCTGTAGGCGCACGAGAATCTTGGCAGAAGCGAGAGCAAGGAGGGATGATGACGCTGGAGGAAGCGATGGTGGCGGTGTGGCGGGGAGCGTTAGTGGAGGATAAAGCAGAAGTGGAGTTGGACGGGCAGAAGTTCCACGTGCGAACCACGCCGAAGAAACATTTGCGGGAAATCGATTTTGTGTTCGGGGGACAGACCTTGCGCGGGCTGGAGCAAAACCCGAAAACGGAATCGCGCTGGGCGCAACTGGCCCGCCAGGGACACAAGGTGATGCAGTTTCTTGACGCGGGGCGCTACGTGGGCAACGTCGTAGACGGCAGAGTCACACTGTATGGAGGGAAGAAGAAAAGTGGAAAAAAGATCCTTTGAAGGCTGGCAGGAGTGAGGATTGGAAGCTGAGGAGAGATCCCATCGTGCGCGATCCTCGCAATGGCGCTAAACGCCAACGGTGCATGGGGCAGCAGGCAAAAATCGAGATCGGGAACGGCAGCCTGGCTCAGGTGCTGGCGTAAATGCGATAGATGGATCCGGTGCCGTGGGGACCCTGGAACGTCAAACCGACGACGTAACGGTTGTCGCTGCGTTTGCGGCAGTGGACAACCTTGCCGCGGAGCGTAACCTGATCTTTCAAGGACTTGACCTCCGCCACTTCGCCGGGGAGCCAGGGACGCTTGGAAACCACACAAGCGCCGTGAGCGCTGATGTTATCCGTATAGGTTACCTCTGTTCCGTTGACAGACTGCGCTTGCTTCAGGTGCACGACGATCGCGATAGGAAGGCGCTTTTCCATTCTTCCTTCAAATCCTTCTTCTGCTTTTCGAGCAAAGATCATGTAGCGGTGGTCCTGCTCGCTGTCGGAGTCAGAGGCGCGGGCCTGGTGAGACTGCAGCGTCAGCTTTGCCCGACCGTCCGCTCGGTGGTCAATTAACATGGAAGGGATTCACCGCCAATCGAAGGGATACCCTGAAAGACGGTCAGGTGAATCCCTTAGTACCTCTTATGCGGGCGTTTTGATGGAATGCTGGTTCGCACTGGAAAGCGCAGTCGTAAGGTATGGCCTCAACAGTTCCGTTCCTAGTGACGGCCACGACACGGCCGTAGACCGCATGTTGTGCGCCGGAAACGCCTTGTATCCTCTTCAGGAGGTTGATCTCCCTTTGCCCTTTTGCTCCGGCTGGCATAATCTCTTTTCCAGTATGGTTCCTAACGGACTTTACTCAGGACTCCTCACCGACCTCTATGAACTCACCATGGCGGCCGGCTATGTGCAGAACGGCTTCGAGGCCCGCGCCACCTTCGAACTGTTTGTTCGGCAGCTTCCGCATCGCCGCAATTATCTGGTGGCCGCAGGCCTGGAACAGGCGCTCGATTTTCTGGAAAACGTTCGTTTCTCGGACGAAGACGTTTCCTATCTGCGCGCTCTTCCGAGCTTCGGCCATGTCCATTCGGAATTCTTTGACTATCTCTCGCAATTCCAGTTTACCGGGGATGTTTGGGCGCTCCCCGAGGGAACCATCTTCTTTCCCGGCGAACCGCTGTTGCGTTTAACTGCGCCGATTGCGGATGCGCAACTCGTCGAGACGGGCCTGCTCAGCATTCTGCATTTTCAGACGCTTATTGCCAGCAAAGCGGCCCGCATCATCACCGCCGCTGCCGGACGTCCCGTGGTCGAATTTGGTTCGCGGCGCGCGCATGGCATGGAGGCCGGCATTCTCGCCGCGCGTGCCGCATTCATTGGTGGTTGCCAAGGAACGTCAAACACCTACTCCGGTCGGCGCTTCGGCATCCCCGTTTATGGCACGCAAGCCCACTCCTGGATCATGGCCCACGCCGACGAAGCCGAGGCCTTCCGCGATTTCCTGGATGTTTTCCCGGAGCAATCCACGCTTCTCGTCGATACGTACGATGTTCACGCGGCCATCGAAAAAATCATGGCGCTGTGCCGCAAGCCTGGCGGTGTGCGTCTCGACAGTGGCGATATTCTTGCCGATAGCCTATGGGTGCGGCGACGGCTGGACCGGGCCGGGTGGACCGACGTGCAGATTTTCGCCTCCGGGGACCTTGACGAAGATCGAATCGAAGATCTGCTGCGGAGCGGAGCGCGTATCGATGCCTTTGGAGTCGGGACTGCGCTGTCGACCTCCGCCGACTCGCCCGCCGTCGGCGTGATTTATAAGCTGGTCGAAGTCGAGATGGATGGAAACGTCCGCAGCGCCGCGAAGTTCAGCCAGGAGAAGATGACCTATCCCGGCCGCAAGCAGGTTTTTCGATTTACCGGCGAAGAAGGCAAATTCTCTGGCGATGTCATTGGCCTTGATGAGGAATCATTCACGGCTGCGGAGGTCCTGCTCGTTCCGGTGATGCGGCAAGGCCGGCGGCTGGAAGAAGCCGTGGCATCTGCCGCAACCACAGCACAGACGGCCCGGCAACGTTTCCTTGCTGGCTGCGGGCGCTTTCCCGACCATATCCTGGCCCTGCGTCCCGCACAGCAGCCGTTCCCCGTCCGCTACAGCACGCGTCTCGAGGAGCTGTGCGATCAGGTGCGGCAAGCCGTTGTGAAGACCGCGCGCATCTGAATCAATGGAGGTGAAAATGGTCTCCAGAAATACGCTTTTGTGGGAAGTGGACGCGCAGGCCGATTTCCTGTTGCCGGGCGGAAAATTGTACGTTCCCCAGGCCGAAAAAATTATCCCTAACCTAAATCGCTTGGTCGAAACCGCACGTCAGGGCCGCGCCTTTCTGATTTCCTCGGCTGACGCGCATCAGCCCGACGATCCCGAATTTCGCGAATGGCCACCTCACTGCGTGAAAGGCACTCCCGGGGCGGAGCTCATTCCCGAGGCGCGCGCCGCCAACTACCTCGTCATTCCGAACCAGCAGGAATTCGCTCTACCGCGTGACCTCGGCGCCTACCAGCAAGTGATTCTAGAGAAGAACACGCTCGATGTGTTCGACAATCCCAATACCGACGCGCTGCTCGCGCGACTCAGCGCCGCGAACTCGCCCGCTTTCGATCCCGGTCCTGATTTCCTTGTCTTCGGCGTGGTAACGGAATATTGCGTCCGCTGCGCGGCCGATGGTCTGTTGTGCCGGGGTCGACGCGTCAAGCTGGTCAAAGACGCGATCCGGTCGCTCGATCAAAAAAAGGGAAGCGAGATCCTCGACGAGCTCCAGTCCCGTGGCGCTCGGCACATCACCACCGAGGAGGCTCTCGCACTCGTTGGTCGGGACACGCGGGGGACCGAAGTCGAATGCAAGAAGGCAGCAAGGAGCTGAAGCAGACGCGAAATGAAATTCTTGCGGCCAGGGCGCATTGAACTGGGTGGTCACGGTACTAGAGAAAAGTGGGGATCCCCCGGGTTCTCACTGTGGAAGGATGCACTGCGCAAGAATCTCGACAGAAAAAATGTTTTCGTTATAATGGCGGCCGCAAAACAAAAAACAAGCCAACAGGCAGACCTTACAGAACATCCTTCACAAAATAACGGAGAATCCCCGCTACCATGACCCAGCCCCAAGAGCTCGAATTTGTGCTCGTGTCCAGCGACTATGCAACGATGCAGGCGGTCTCCAAAGGCGTGAAGAAACTTGGGGCCAAGTTTGTGCTGGTGCCGACGGCGCATGAAGCGAGGGAGTGCCTGAACCGGAGAAAGATTGACGGCGTGTTTGTGGACATGGACGTGCCGGGGGCGCTGGGGCTGATCGAATCGACCCGCAAGGGAACGTCGAATAGCAAAGCGGTGATCTTTGCGTGCGGCGGAAGCACGAAAGAGTCCACGCAGATCTTGAGTGCGGGCGCCAATTTTCTGCTGCGCAAGCCCCTGAATGAGGAGGGTGTAGCGCTGCATATCAAGATCTCCAAAGATTTGCTGGTGCACGAGCAACGAAGATATTTCCGGTATCCGGTGAATCTGGCGGTGACGTTGAAGGAAGGAGTGGGGGAGCAGCAAGGGCGCATGACGGATTTGAGCGGCGGAGGAATGGCCGTGTGCACAGCGAAGGCTTTGAAGCACGGGGCGGTGGTGGACTTCGTGTTCGAATTGTCCCTTGGGGTGCGGGTGAGCGGGAAGGGGCAGGTGACATGGGTAAGCGCGGAGGGAATGGCAGGAATCCTCTTGCAAACGCTGCGTGGTAAAGGCGGGGAGCAACTGGATGCCTGGCTGGCAGGGCGAGAACGCCTGGCGGAGAAACGGAGTCAAGGGGGAGGGGGGAATTGAGCCCAGACACAAGGCCGCCAAGGGAGGGAGTGCGGCATCGGGTCTTGCGCCGTATAGGGGATGAGGTAGCAAGCTGGAAACACGCCCTTGACGTCCGCTAGCGGCGGCCCGCTAGGCCGTTGTAAAATAAAGGCTTAGAAAATAGTTTGGGGTTTCGAACGGAGAGCATGGGCCAACGTCCGCGGCTCCATGTGCGGCGCGCTCTTGTACGAGGTAGAGCGGACCATGTTCCGTTCCCGTTCTCTTAAGGATGTGCCCCTCCTGGCGGCGCTGGCGGTCGTCTATTTCGCTGCCGGTAAGCTCGGCCTGAAACTCGCCTCCGTCAATGCCAGCGCCACCGCCATATGGCCCTGCACCGGGATTGCACTTGCGGCGCTCCTCATTCTTGGCTACCGCGTGTGGCCGGGGATCCTGGCAGGGGCATTCCTTGTAAACTTGACCACAGCAGGCACACTTACCACATCCATCGGGATTGCCATCGGAAACACGTTAGAAGGAGTGGCGGCCTGCTATTTGGTAAACCGATTCGCTGGCGGCCAGCGTGCCTTTCAGAGGGCCCGCGATATTTTCAAGTTTGCTTTCCTTGCAGGAATGGTCAGCACGACAGTAAGCGCAACGGTCGGCGTCACGACCCTGGCCTTAGGGGGATTCGCTGACTGGGCGATGTTGGGGGCCATCTGGACCACGTGGTGGCTAGGGGACGCCGTCGGCGCGGTAGTTGTCACTCCCTTCCTGCTCCTGTGGAGGGAGAATCCCCGACTGAACTGGAACCGTAAACAGATTGTCGAGTTCGCTTTCTGGTTTGTGGGGCTATTTTTCACGGCCTGGATTGTATTCGGAGGCCGGTTTCACTCCGGCCAGAAGAATTATCCTTTGGAATATTTTTGCGTTCCTTTTCTGATCTGGGCGGCGTTCCGGTTTGGCCGCCGGCAAGGGGCGACCGCAATTTGCGCCCTGGCAGCGGTTGCCACGTGGGGCACTTTGCACGGGTTTGGCCCATTTTCAAGAGAGTCCCAAAACACGTCTTTGCTGCTATTGCAATTGTTCATGGGCATTATGGCCATCACGACCCTAGCTCTCGCTGCCGAAATTTCCCAGCACAAGCGAGCGGGTGAGAGATTTAGGCTTGCCGTCGAGTCGGCTCCGAACGCGATGGTGATGATAGACCGGCAGGGCAAAATTGTTATGGTGAACTCTCAGGCAGTGAAAATGTTTGGTTACAACCGGGAAGAGCTAACCGGCCAATCAGTCGAGGCGCTTATCCCGGAGCGGTTCCGGGGCGGCCACCCAGAGCACCGGATGGGATTCTCTTCCTCGCCACGAGCCAGACCGATGGGCGCGGGCCGGGACCTCTATGCCGTACGGAAGGATGGCAGCGAGTTTCCCGTCGAGATTGGACTCAACCCGATCGACACGGAGGAGGGGCCTCTGGTCTTAAGCGCGATCGTGGACATCAGCGAGCGTAAACGAGCAGATGAGGAGATCCAGCGTTTAGCGACAAGGGATCCCCTGACGGGGTTGGCCAACTACCGGCGGCTTCGCGACGCGCTCGACGCGGAAATCAACAGGTTCGGACGCACGGGCAAGTCTTTCGCGGTCATCTTGCTGGATCTCGACGGGCTGAAGAAAATCAATGACGCCTATGGCCACCTTACAGGAAGCCGGGCGCTTTGCCGGCTGGCGGCCATCTTGCGGCTTCATTCTCGCGGGATTGATACCGCCGCGAGATATGGGGGCGACGAGTTCGTCCTGGTGCTGCCGGAAACAGAATCGAAAGAGGCAGAGCAGGTGGCGAATCGAATTTCCAGGCGGCTCCACGAAGATGGCGAGCACCCGCCGCTCTCGGTGAGTACTGGCACGGCCATATTCCCGCAAGACGGTCTTACTCTCGAGGAACTTTTGGGAGCAGCCGATCGCGCCCTCTACAAACAGAAGGGTTCTCAGAAAAAGAAATTGCGGATCCCGGGCTGAAACAGCGCCTTGACAACCAAAAAATCCAGGACCAGTTGATCGCTGCGAACGGCGAGAGCAGTCAAAGAAATTGTGACGCGCCAGAATCGCAGAGTCACAGGGTCAGGTAAACGATCTGGACGAATACATCGCCGTTGAAGAAGCCCTTGCCCCAGGCAGGCTCGAGATCGGCGAAAGGTTTTGCGGCAACAGTTTCTTGCGCGGATTTCCCCGCCCCTTTCAATTTCTGTACACGGTCGCGCGCGGTGATGAGCAAATCCCGGAACTTAGCAAGGTCGGCTTTGTTGCCCAGCGAGCCGTGGCCGGGAACAATCTTCGTGTAGTTGTTGGCAAGCGGAAGAACCTTATCGGCAGCCGCGATCATGCCTGCGATTTTGCCGCCGGTACTTCCGTCGATGAAGGGATACAAGCCATTGAAAAAGAGATCGCCCATGTGGATGACGTTGGCCTTTTGAAAATGAATGTAGATGTCCGTGTCCGTGTGTGCGGGCGACACGTGCTCAAGCAGGAGAGTCTCACCATTGGCCTGGAGTCTGTGGGTGGTTTGAAAGGTCTGCTGGGGCAAAGCATCGGCGGGTGATGGCGGAAAGTGCAGACCGAGTGGCTGGAGGTCATGCGGCTCGGACATACGCTGCTTGGTATTTTCGTGTGCAAGAACCGTTGCACCGGCAGCATGCAGAGGAGCGTTGTTGTCTGTGTGGTCGAAGTGCCAGTGCGTATTGATGACGAGTTTCACTGGCGCGTTGCTGACGCCGTCGAGCGCTTCTTTAAGCTTGGACCATGCTGGCGAAACGAAGGTGTCGACCACGAACTTCCCATCAGCGCCATTGAGGACGACCACATTTCCTCCAGGACCGGAAAGGAGGGTGAGGTTGTCGGCGAGCTTTTGCGCTTCGATGGGAACGGCGGCCATCTGCGCGCGAAACGCGGCGACCGGGTCGGGTGGAGGAGTGCTGGCCTGCTGCGTGTACCGCGAGCCGGGAGCACGCAGGAGCGACGGAGGAAAGAGTTGCGCGAAGAACGCTCCGCTCGCGAGCCTGCTGGCCTGCTGCAACATTTCCCGGCGCGTAGTCAGTCTTAGGGACGAATTGGGATCCATGGGAGCCTCCGCTGTCGAATCAAACAGCTTTGATTAAGCTGGCGTGCCGCAATATAGCTCATTTGCCAGGAAAAAGTGAATACGGACGTGTGAGCAACGCCGTCAGTTGATGGAGCGGTGGAGGACGGCGGCGATTTGGCGCATTTCATCGGCGAGTGAAGCAAATTCTTCCGGAAGAATGGACTGCATGCCGTCGGAGAGCGCCTGGTCGGGCTGGTGATGGACTTCAATGAGCAGGCCGTCGGCGCCAACGGCAACGGCGGCGCGGGAAAGCGGCAAAACTTTGTGGCGCTTGCCGGTTCCGTGGCTGGGATCAACAAAGATAGGCAAGTGGCTGCGCTTCTTGACGGCGGGGACGACGGCGAGGTCGAGCGTGTTGCGGGAAAAATCGGAAAACGTTCGAACGCCGCGTTCACAGAGCATGACGTTGTAATTGCCCTCGGAGAGGATGTATTCGGCGGCCATCAGGAATTCGTCGAGCGTGGCGGACATGCCGCGTTTCAGGAGGACCGGCTTTTTGGCGTGGCCGGCGCGCTTGAGCAGAGAGAAATTTTGCATATTGCGCGCGCCGATTTGGATCACGTCCGCATATTCTTCGACCAGGTCGAGAGATTCATTGTCGATCGCTTCCGTGACGATACCGAAACCGTAAGTGGCGCGGACTTTCGAAAGAATCTTCAGCCCCTCTTCACCGAGGCCCTGAAAACTGTAGGGAGAAGTGCGGGGTTTGTATGCGCCGCCGCGGAAAAGGCGCGCGCCAGATTTTTTGACGCGTTCGGCAATGGCCAGGCATTGTTCCTCGGTTTCGACGGCGCAGGGCCCGGCGACAAGGGCCACGTGCCGGCCGCCAACGATAACGTCGCCGGAAGGCGTGGGAATGCGAAGGATGGTGTCTTCTTCCTTTGCGTCACGGCTGACAAGCTTGTAGGGCTTGCTGACGGGGATGCATTCGACGACGCCGGGAAGGGATTCAAGGACGCCGAGGTCGATGGCGCCCTTATTGCCCGTAATACCAATGGCGGTTCGAATAGAGCCCGGAATCGGATGGGCTTTGAGGCCGAGGCTTTCGATGCGCTGGCAGACCGCGCGGACCTGCTCCTCGGTGGCGTGCGACTGCATGACAACCAGCATGAACGGCTCCCCCCAGGCGAGTAGAACGGTAGAAGGTAAGTCTACGGCAAGCTGGCGAGGACCCGCAAATAGTGAGGCGAGAGCAGGCCGACGGACAAAGAATTTGGTTGACGTTGGCTGACAAGAAGGCATCCAATGAAGAGGTAGTTGTTCCATGGAGCCCCAGCCGGGAGGAAAAATTGCTCTCGGACCATGTCTTTCACTTTTTCGGCCGGACCATCACCATCACAGGCTATGAACAGTTCCTGGCAATCCTCGTTCTCGTCATTGCGGCGACTGCCTGGGCGGTGCAGCAGTTCCGGCGCAGACGATCGGTCGTTGTGCAGAAATCGGCGGTGAGCGATCAGTTGGTATACGAACTGTCGCGCATCGCGGACGCCCTGGACCGCATCGCGAATCGTCCGGCGGACCAGGTGATCGCGTCGGCGTCCAGCCGGCAGCCAGAGGAGTCCACGGGACGGATTCCGTACTCGATGTTCGGGCGCTAGTCCGCACAGACAAATTGACGGACGTCTTCCGCTGGCGGGTTGACGCCCGGAAGGGCAGGGGTGCAACGCGGCGGAAAAAAATTGGTCGCGGATCGGTTTCCGAGAACCTGGCTCACCAAGCAACGAAATAACTCCCTCGAAATTGACTTCTGCGGAGCCGGGTCGCATTTCTCCGGTCAGCGCGTTAATCAGGTAGTTTGGGAAACAAATCAGCGGAACAACCACGGCCCGTATGGGCGTCTCTTCACGAGTTCTCGGGCTTCTGCCTCTATGCGCGCATTCTCGGCAGCCATAGCTGCCTCTCCGTCAAATGCAGCATGAATGTGCTTAAAAGATAGGTACGGATACCTTTTGTAAGTCCAGCGAACGGTCAAGTAGATTCCGGCAGCAGAGCCAATCGTCAACGCCAGTCCTAACAGGCTCGGGTGAAAGGGAAAGGTGATGCCCGCGTTCACCAAGACCCATGACAAACCGCTGAGGATAAGAACGAGTTTGCGCCTTCGGAAGAAGACAAAAGCCAGCGCAGCAGCCACAACCAGCAACAATGCGCCTTCACGATACTTGCGAGCGTAGAGGCCAGTGCAACTCATGATGACCATCAGGGTTACAGCCCATCCAGTGACCATGAGAAGAATTTCGCGCACTTTGAAATTTTCGGCCGCCATCAGCATTGAGGATAACACCACGTAAAAGCTTCTCAATAGTGCTGGGCCGGGAACGCTGAAAAGAACATCGGTCGCTCGGTAACTCCTGATAATCGGACTACCGGACATGGGGTTCAGCTACCTCCCGGTCCAGAGACGGGGCCCTCGCGGCGTGGGTCACCACCGAAAAATTGCCGCAGAGGGAGTGATTTGGAGCGTGTGCTAGAATGGGTAGTTTAACAGGGAGCTGAAATTTTCCTGAGGCATGCCGGAACAGCCCATCACGCAAGCGACCGAGTTCGATCCAGAAGACGAATACCGCCCGGAACCTGAGCCAGAACCGCTGCCCCCATCGTGGATGGGCGGAAGCGTTCGAATCGGCATTCATACCTCCATTGCGGGAAGCTACCTCAACGCCCTGGAAGCCGCACGAAAATTGGGCTGCAACGCGGTGCAGATTTTTTCCGCGAGCCCGCGGATGTGGCAGGGCGGGCCCGCCCGGATTCCGGAGGTCGATGCCGCAGCGTTTCGAACGCGGCGCGGAGAGCTGCGGCTGGGGCCACTCGTGATTCATGCGAATTACCTGATCAATCTGGCCGCGGCGCAACCGATGCTGCGGACGCGGTCGATTCAAGCTTTCCATGATGAAATTTTGCGGGCCTTGGCGCTGGGAGCGGATTTCCTGGTGGTGCATCCGGGCGCGCGCGGAGAGGCCACCACGGGGCAGGCGATTGCGACGATTGTGGAGTCGGTGAAGCAGGCGTCAAAAGGCGTGCCGCTGGGCGGACTGAAAATTCTGCTTGAGAATACGGCGGGGATGGGAACGGCAATTGGGTCGCGGCTGGAGGAAATCGGAGAGATTCTGGCGGGGCTGAAGGGATTGCCGGTGGGCGCGTGCCTGGACACGGCGCACCTTTTTGCCGCGGGATACGACATCAAGAGCGAAGCTGGATTGGCGTCGACGATTGGGCAGATTGATGGAGCCCTTGGGCTGGAGAATGTGCCAGTTTTTCACGCGAACGATTCGAAAGTGGAGTTGGGCGGGCGCGTGGACCGGCACGCGCATATCGGGAAGGGGAAGATTGGTGCAGCGGCGTTTGCGAGAATTCTGCAGCATCCGCGACTGGCATCTTCCGGGCCGGAAGGGTTGGCGGGGCGGGCGTTTGTGGCGGAGACGCCGATCGATGATCCGGGAGATGATCGACGGAACGTGGCGATGCTGTGGGAACTGGCGGGATTGAAGGAGCAGGCACCAGAGGCGGAGAAGGGTTTCTCGATGTTGACGGCGGCGCTGAAGAGAAAACTTTCGTCACGGAGAGCACCAAGGGCTCAGAGCCCGCACCGTAAGCGGAAGAGTTTGAGAGGGAAGAGCAAGAAATCCAGCACGAGGAAAAAGGCAAGGAGCACGGCCAAGAAGGCGAGGAGGAGAGGATAGCGGGCGTGGCGGAGCAGAACACAACGGGGGCGGGCGGGGGAGGAGTGAGCGGCTACGACCCGCAGAAGGTCGAAGCGAAGTGGCAGAAGCGCTGGGCGGAAGCGCGTGTGTTCGAATCGGAAGCGGATCCTTCGAAACCGAAATATTACACGCTGGAAATGCTGCCGTACCCGAGCGGCACGCCACACATGGGGCACGTGCGCAATTACACCATTGGCGACGTGGTGGCGCGCGTGAAGCGCATGCGCGGGTTCAACGTGCTGCACCCGATGGGCTGGGACGCGTTTGGGCTGCCCGCGGAGAACGCTGCGATCAAGAACAGCACGCATCCGCGCACGTGGACCAACAATAATATTGCGGAATTTCAGAAGGTGTTGCGGCGGTTTGGGTTTAGCTACGACTGGCGGCGCGAGATTTCCACCTGCGAGCCCGAGTATTACCGCTGGAACCAGTGGTTTTTCCTGCGCATGCTCGAACGCGGGCTGGCGTACCGGAAGAAAAGCCGGGTGAACTGGTGTCCGAAATGTTGCACCGTTCTGGCGAATGAGCAGGTGATCAACGGCGGTCACTGCTGGCGGCACGAAGACACGCTCGTGGAATCGCGCGAGATTGAACAGTGGTTCCTGAAGACCACTGCCTACTCCGATCAGTTGCTCGATGATTTGAAGCAACTGGAGGGAACATGGCCAGAGCGCGTCATCGTGATGCAGGAGAACTGGATCGGGAAGTCGCAAGGCGCGAAGGTGAAGTTTGCCGTAGCGGACCTGGCGGGCGCTGAACCCATTGAAATTTTCACCACGCGGATCGACACGATTTATGGTTCGACGGCGGTAATCCTGGCGCCGGCGCATCCACTGGTAACGAGGCTGCTGAAAGGTTCAGCGATGCGCGTCGAAGCCGAGGGGAAACTGGCGAAGATGCGCCAGGCTTCGGTGAAGGCGGAGGACCTGGCGACAATGGAGAAGGAGGGATTTTTCACCGGATGGTATGCGGTGAATCCCTTCAATAACGAAAAGATTCCCATCTGGGTGGGCAACTTCGTGCTGATGGAGTACGGCACGGGCGCAATTATGGCCGTGCCGGCGCACGATCAGCGCGACCTGGAATTTTGCAGGAAGTATGGCTTGGCAGTCCGTGTGGTGGTGCAGCCGCCCGAGGGCGAGCCGTTGGAAGCTGAAAAAATGACCACGGCGTTCGACGAGCACATGCAAGGCAAGCTCGTGAATTCGGGGCCGTACAACGGGCTTTCCCCGCTAGATGCGATCGCGAAAATGACAGCGTTTGCCGAGCAGAAAGTATTTGGCCGCGGCGAGACGATTTTCCGGCTGAAGGATTGGGGCATTTCGCGGCAACGGTATTGGGGCACGCCGATTCCCGTGGTGTATTGCGCTAAGGATGGGATCGTAGCCGTGCCTGATAGCGATCTACCGGTGATTCTTCCCCAAGACGTGAAATTGACAGGAGAGGGCGGTTCGCTGCTGGCGTCGACGCCGGAATTTGTGAATACGATTTGCCCGAAATGCGGCGGGCCAGCGCGTCGCGAGACCGACACAATGGACACATTCGTGGATTCGTCCTGGTATTTCTACCGCTACTGCGACGCCCACAACGACAAGGCTCCCTTCGATTCTGCGAAGGTCAATTACTGGTTTCCCATCGACCAGTACATCGGCGGCATCGAGCACGCCATTCTTCATCTTCTCTACTCGCGCTTTTGGTGCAAGGTGATGCGCGACCTCGGCTTGATCAAGCATGCTGAGCCGGTGGCGCGTCTCTTTACGCAAGGGATGGTGCTGAGGGGTGGCGTGGCCATGTCGAAGTCGCGGGGGAACGTAGTTGGCGGGGAGGAAATGGCGCAGAAGTATGGAGCGGATACGGGGCGACTTTACACGCTGTTTGCAGCGCCGCCGGAGAAGGATCTGGAGTGGAGTGAAGAGAGCATCGAGGGCTCGTGGCGGTTTCTGAACCGCGTGTACCGGCTGATCGAGCGGCACGCAGAGGCGCTTGCGAACGTGGGCAATTTTGATTTTGGCCGCAGCGCTGTGTCTGAAAAGGAAAGAGAGTTGATTCGCAAAACCTACCAGACGTTGCAACGAGTGACCAGCGATTTTGAAACGCGCTGGCACTTCAATTCAGCGATCGCGCTGATTATGGAACTGACAAATGAAATCTATGCCCAAGAGCCATTGGAAGAAGGAGTGCGACCGGAAGTGCGCCGGGAGATTCTAGAAATGGCCACGCTAATGCTGGCGCCGATGACTCCGCACCTAGCTGAGGAGCTTTGGGAAATGCTGGGACATTCTGACGGCTTGTGGAATGCAAAGTGGCCCTATTTGGGAGTGGAGCAGGTTCAGCTTTCGCAAAATGTAGAGGTCGAAATCCCTGTCCAGGTAAATGGCCGAGTGCGGGGAAGAGTGAAGGTGGCGGCGGGGGCAGGCGAGGAAGAAGTACTGAAGCTGGCGCTGGCCGATCCCGGTGTGGCACATCATGCGAACGGGAAACGCATCGTGAAGAAGATTTTTGTGCCGGACAGATTGCTGAACCTGGTGGTGTCTTAACAGGAGGGCGGCGTGGCAGAAAGTGCGGCGAGGCGAGTGGCGGAGCGGGAGCATGAGCAGGGAGGCAGGATGAAGGCGGAACTCGGCGGAGTGGTGGTGCTGGACTTCGGCGGGCAGTATACGCAATTGATTGCGCGCCGCATCCGCGAGCAGCAGGTTTTCTCCGCGATTTTGCCGTGCAACACGCCGATGGAGGAGATCCAGAAACTCGAGCCCGCCGGGATTGTATTGTCGGGCGGGCCGAGCTCGGTGTACGACGCCGACGCGCCGAAGTGCGATCCCCAGGTGCTGGAACTTGGGATTCCCGTTCTGGGAATTTGCTATGGCATGCAGTGGGTTGCGCACACGCTCGGGGGAAGGGTCGAAAAGGCGGAGCGGCGGGAATATGGGCGCGCCCACCTGAGAGTGGATTGTCAGGGTGGGCCCGACAGCTCCGAGCTGTTCGCGGGGGTGCCGGAGGCGCTGCGAATTTGGAACAGCCATGGAGACCACGTGCGAGGCCTCCCCATAGGATTTCGCGCCACGGGACACACAGCAAACGCCATCGCCTCCGTGGAGGATCCGAAAAGGAGAATTTACGCCACGCAGTTCCACGTGGAGGTGAAGCACACCGAGCACGGAACGGAGCTGCTGAGGAATTTCCTGTTCCGGGTGTGCAAGGCCGAGCCGAAATGGAGCGGGGCTGCGTTTATCGAAGAAACCACGCAGGCAATCCGCGCGAAGGTGGGGAACAAATGGGCGATTTGCGGGCTGAGCGGTGGCGTGGACTCGACCGTGGCGGCCGTGCTCGTGCACCGGGCGATGGGCAACCGGCTGACGAATATCTTCGTGAATACCGGTCTGCTGCGAAAGAATGAGTTTGAGCAAACGCTGGAGATGCTGCGCGAGCGGCTGAAGCTGCACGTCATCGGAGTGGATGCATCAGACCGGTTTCTCGTTCTATTGAAAGGGGTTACGGACCCGGAGGAGAAGCGAAGGCGCATCGGGAGGGAGTTTATCGCCGTCTTTGCCGAGGAGGCGCAGAAGTTACAGGGGGGGGAGGCTCACGGGGAGATTGGTTACCTGGTGCAGGGAACGCTGTACCCGGATGTGATTGAGTCGGTTTCGGTGAAGGGCCCGTCGGCGACGATTAAAACGCACCACAATGTGGGGGGGCTGCCTGCGCAAATGCCCTTCGCGCTCATCGAACCGCTTCGGGACCTGTTCAAGGACGAGGTTCGGCGCATCGGAAAGGATCTGGGGTTGCCTCCTGAGATTCTGGTGAAACACCCGTTTCCCGGACCGGGACTGGCCGTGCGGCTCCTTGGGGAGGTCACCCATACACATCTGGTTATCCTGCAAGATGCTGATGCCATTGTAGTTGAGGAGATTCGGCGGGCGGGACTGTATGAGAAGGTCTGGCAAGCGTTCGCGGTATTGCTGCCAGTCCGGAGCGTCGGTGTAATGGGGGATGGCCGGACGTATGGACTGACCGTGGCGGTACGGGTGGTGGAATCGGATGATGCCATGACAGCGGACTGGGTGAAGCTGCCGGAGGAAGTACTCGAACGGATCTCGACACGCATTGTGAATGAAGTGAGGGGCGTCACCAGGGTTGTGTATGATATCAGTTCTAAACCACCTAGCACGATTGAATGGGAGTAGCCGAACACAGGACTCCAAGCACGAGAGACGCCTAGAAACGAAGGAGAGACACCCGGAAGGAAAGCTTGCTGAAAAACAGCAAAACCGGCAGAAAAAGAGGCCGCGTAATGGAATTGCGCGGCCTCCGCTTAATTCGCCTTGACAGTAACAACCGTTCCCGTGAAAGTGCAGCCGCGGAACTACCGGTTGGCCATTTTCTGGGCCATGTAGAGAATGAGTTTACGATCGCCCTCTTCCACTTTGCCCAGCAAGCGGCGAAGCTTGTTGAGAAAGCGTGCTTCTTTCCCGACGCTGCCCCAGGCAATGTCGTCGGATGACTTGCGCTTCGGGAGATTCGGCAACTGCGGCGGTTCCTCACCGTCATAAAAAAGTTGATAGAGTGGGCATTCGAGAGCGCGGGCCATCTTTTCGAGCGTTTCGATGGCCGGGACAGTATGACCATTTTCCACGCGAGAAATGTAACAACGAAGCAGGCCTGTACGCTTTTCGATGTCGCCCTGGGAGAGTTTCTTTTCTTCGCGGAGTGCGCGAAGACGGTCGCCAATAATCATGAAGATATTATTGCATGTTGCCACGAGCCGAAGCAAGTAAAAAGTTAGGGCCAGCGAAATGAAACAGATGATGCAGGATGGGGAAATCTGGAGATATTGGTCGTAACCAAAATCGTATGGCGCACGTCCCAAAAACAGAGCCCTTGGATGCGTCTTCCTCGGTGAAGGCTCGGAGGGGACAAATTTCCAGGCCGGTCGCCGCCGCCGATGACCGGGAACTCGTGGGGCGGACCCAAGCCGAGGAGAAGGACGCGTTTGAGGAATTGATCCGGCGCCACCAGCACCGCGTATTTGCCGTAGCGGGAGGGATACTGAGAAAGCGCGAAGACGTGGAAGACATTGCGCAGCAAGTATTCGTCAAAGCGTATTTTTCGCTGAAGCGGTTCGACCAGCGGGCGGCGTTCAGCACCTGGCTGTATAAGATTACGGTGAACGAGTGCTGGGACTTGCTAAGAAAGAAAAAAGTGCGGCCGCTGGTGTATGAATCGGATTTGAGCGAAGAGCAGGCGAGGCAGGTGATCCATTCCGCGGAAAGGAAGAATGACGGGCCGGACATCAGCGCGAGACTGGAAGCAAGGCAGCGCCTGGAGCGGCTGCTGGCCGGGCTGGAGGAACGGGACCGGCTTATGCTGATGCTGAAAGAAGTGGAAGGGTTTTCGATTGAAGAGATTGCGGAAGTTTTGGACTTGAATGCAAACACCGTGAAGGTGAGGCTGTTCCGGGCGCGGCGGCGGCTGGTAAAGCAGGCCAAAGCGCGCGGAAACTGAGGAGCACGCGGCGGCAAGGAGGCGGGTATGTGGAACCTGCTGAAGAAGAACAATGCAGAATGCGGGAGGTTGCGTGACTCCTTCGAAGAGGCAGCGACGAAGCATGCCGGCGCGATCAGTGTCGAAGGATTGATTGAGAGCCTACCCCAGGCGGAGCGCGAACACGTAACTTCGTGCGAAAGTTGCCGCGAAGCGGCGCAGGATCTTGCTGCGACGAAGAGACTGTTCCAAGGAGCCGCCAGTTTCGCGGAGGATGCGAGGCCGTGGTTTGCGGCGCGCGTCATGAATGCCATCGCCGCGCGCGAGAAGGAACTCTCGCTGCGGGTGAGCGCTTGGAGTGAATTTCCGCGTTTTGCGTCGCGACTGGCTTGGATTACGGCAGTGGTGCTGTTGGCAGGAAGCACGTGGTTCTACGAGAAAGCAATGAAGGCGCCGAGTTATCCCTTGAAAGGCGCAGCACCTCAGGAATCCATCTTTGAAGCGCCGCAGCAAACGAATCAGGACGATGTCCTGATCAGCATGGAAGAGAGCAATCCATGAGCGAAACACCCGCAAGGCGGAAAGCAGCCGTTTGGGTGGGCATCGTTTTTCTGCTGGGAGCGGCGCTGGGCGGAATGATCGGCTATGGCTACGCCCATCGGTCAGTCGCTGCAGCCAACGCGCCGCTGCCAGAGCCGGTGCGGCGTGCTCACCGGGTCGAGCAGATGACGCAGGAGTTGGGCTTGACGAGTGACCAGGCGAAACAATTGGATGCCATTCTGATGCAGTGGCATGCCGAAGCGAAAATGATTCACGAGCAGTCGGATGCACAGATTGAGCAGTTGCGTCAGAAAGGCCGCAATCAGATTCGAGTGATCCTCACGCCGGAACAAAAACCGAAGTTTGAAGAATTCCTCACGAAGCTGGACGCAGAAAGAAAAGGGCACGCCCCGAAGTAATCCGCGATGGTGTAATGGTCTGAACTCGCCCTTACCGGCCTCGTTGACGAGGCTCCACGTTCAGACACGGGGGAGGATTCCGGTCCCGACATCCCAACTTCCGGTTAGCCGACCATCCGGGAGTTACTGCATCGGTGGCTCGAATCGAAATGCCGAGGACGGTCATTTCTACGGGTAGCGCGTTATTCAGCCAAGCGAGCGGCACACATGGTTCTCCCCCTACCAGTAGTTCGATTTTTGTTGACACGGGCAAGAACGAAGCACAGAATCCCCGCCGGTCCCTCCGTTTTCCTCGGTTCCTTCGGCCCTTCTCTCGATTGTTTCGCCACGGCAAGCGGATCTATCTCAGTCCGCTTCCCGAAAGGCCCAGGAGAGCAACATGAATGACGAAGCGAATCACCCCCCGCGCGAGCCTCAAACGCGGATTGTATCTCGACGCAACGTAATCCGCGGAGCAGCCGGTGCGGGACTCGTTCTGGGCTCGGGATTGTACACCCGGGCGCTGGCGCAGGAGGCCAGCCATCACGATTGTCCGGCTGTGCCACGCCCCATCCCGCACTTAACAACGCCTCCAGGAATCCACTTTTTTTTCCCCGGTCCTGTTGATGCGGACTCTACAGCCAGCCCTAACGCCGGCCACGACCCGTCTATCATCACCGACTTCACCGGCGTGATCGCCCAAGCCGATTTGATTTTCTCGGGCAAAGGCACGGACCTCAATAGCGGCCAGAGCGCAATTTACGACTTCCACTGCGACATGCGCCTTATGGACGGTATCTTCATCGGGCTCGACAATGAGCGGCACCGCGGTACCATTGGCTTCATATGATTGGACAGTTTGGGGGTGAGCGCTGCGACCCCCCATGGCAGCCCGTTGGGCTTCCACTCCTATGACCCAGGGATTATGGCTGGCTCGCTCGTCCTTTGGGGCACTCCTTATCCCGTCGGCAGCGGGAAGGTGGACCTTGGAGGAGGGACGGCGCAGTTGCTGGTGCATAATGTCTGCTCGGTCTTCGACGTTTTCACGGTTCCCAACAGTTTCGATCCGGCGCACGCCCTCGGGATTTTTGGCGCCATAATCAACTCGATGAGAATCGAGTGGAGCGGCGTCACCCGCAGCGTGCCCGGATTCAGCGATTCGACGAACAAGTTCCGTGGCGACTTCTTCGAGTGTTCCGCGACGATTGCGGTCTCGGCCACGACGCCGCGGGAGACCGGGCACGGCTTCCACTTCGAATCTGATCCAGCAACTACGCACACGGATTTCGCGCAATTCGGCACGGAACACAACGGCGTGTTCTTCTGACGTCATTGCTAGGCAGGACAGCACATCCGTGGCGGGCCGGCTAACCTGCCGCCGCAGCAGTGTTGGCTCTAGCGAAAGGGACTCCACTCGCCGTCGGTCTAATGACCTGAGCCGGTAATATTTTGTGCCAATGGGTGAGCAGTCAGTTTTTCTGTGAGCACGCGCCTCCTTCTGCGGGCAAATTTGTCCGGGCTGCATAGGAAAAAAGTCTCATGACCAAGACTCGCAGACAAACCTACGGATGGCTCGCTGCCCTATCCTCCTTCGTCATTGTGATCGCGGCCTCGGGGCAAAACCCCAACTCACAAGTCAGCGGCGAATTCTCTGTCCACAGGCAGGAGGGCGTTGGACGTCCCTTCACGAATGGAACGGCCGATGGTGACGTAGTCATCGAGTGGAACACCGCTGCGCTCAATGCCATTCGCACTGGCAGGACGCCGCCGCCGATAGCCTCGCGCGCTCTCGCCATTCTCCACGCATCAATTTACGACGCGATCAATGGCATCGACCGCAGGCACGAGGCTTATCTTGTGCAAGGCGCGGTGCCAGCCAGCGCTTCCGAGGAAGCCGCTGCCAGCGCCGCCGCGCACAGGGTACTCGTCACTCTCTTCCCCGCAAATGCGCCCAGTTTCGATGATCTCCATACGACGATTCTGACCGCCATCCCGAAGGACCCACAGAAGAACGCCGGCATCGCCTGGGGCGAATCGGTCGCGGACGAGATTCTCGCCCGGCGCGGCAACGACGGTTCTGGGACAACGGTCCCTCCCCCTTCGGGCAGCGGCCCTGGCGTTTGGCAGCCGACGCCGCCTGCGTTTGCTCCGTACTTGTTGCCACAATGGGCATTCGTCACACCCTTCGCCATGACTAACAGTTCGCAGTTCCGTCCGCCGGGACCGCCCGCCCTTACTAACGAGAAGTACGCTGCGGACTACAACGAAGTCAAAGCACTGGGCGCGGCAGTTGGCTCTGCACGCACATCTGAGCAAGATCTGATCGCCCTATTTTGGGCAGACGGTGCCGGCACTGAGACACCACCTGGGCACTGGAATAGTATTGCGCAGGACATCGCCGCCGCGAAGGGTAACACGCTGGAAGAAAATGCGCGCCTGTTCGCACTTTTGAACATCGCCATGGCTGACGCAGCCATCTGTGCTTGGGACGCGAAGTACACCTACAACTTCTGGCGCCCGGTGACAGCCATTCGCAACGGTGACACGGATGATAATTCCTCCACGGTCGCCGATCCGACTTGGAGCTCGTTCATCGTCACTCCTCCATTCCCTGACTACACTTCTGGCCACAGTACCTTCAGTGGCGCGGCCTCGACGGTGCTGGCCAGATTCTATGGCACGGACAGCATCGCCTTCACTACTGGTTCGGATTTCTTGCCAGGAGTGACCCGCAGCTTCACTGGCTTCTCCGCTGCCGCCAGTGAGGCGGCCGTCAGTCGCCTTTACGGTGGCATCCACTACCGGTCCGCCAACGAGGACGGGCTGGCTGCGGGGATCGACATCGGGGAATGGACCTTCACGCACTACCTGCAGCCGAAGGGCAATCGCTCTCGCAAGTAGTCGGGGTGGTTCATTCGAAGCCACGCAGGGACAGTGGTAAGCAGTCTCTATCGAAGAATGCGTGCAGAATGGACCCAGCATTCTCGGCGAACTTCAGATCCTTTTCAGCCTTGGAATCGCGCTTGTTGAGCTGCTCGAAACTATGCGGTTTGGCAACAGCGAGTTCAGCCAGAAGCGGTAAGGGCAACACAATGACTTAGCGCATCTAAATCCGGCAGGTTTCTAGCGCAAAGGAATCATTCCACCCGCTTCGTTGTATTCCGCCCCGCGAAACGCGTGTTCATGAAAGTGGCTCGAGGAGACCGTCGGGATGGCCCGAAAGAACCTGGCTGTAGAGTTTGGCTATGCGTAGAAGTGGCCTGCTTGGCAGCCGATTAGCAACCCCTTTCTGGATTGTGGGCGGATGACGGGGAAGCGGGAAATGAAAAGCTGGTGCAGCGTTGCGGGCACACCTGAACTGGTGCGACGGCCAAGCATGCATGATTAAGTCCCGGCTATCACCGGTAAAGTAACGCAGGCCAACTAAACTTTGACGATCAGTTTGCCGATATTGCCGCCGGTGAAGAGCATGTTGATGGCGTCGGGGGCTTTCTCCAGGCCTTCGACAATGGTTTCGCGGTCCTTGATTTTGCCGAACATTTTCCACTGGCCGAGTTGCGTGGCCGCTTCCATGAAGCGCGGGGCGTAGTCGAGGATAATGAAGCCCTCGACGCGGAGCCGCTTCACCAGGATGGTGCCGAGGCTGGCCATGCCGACGTTCTCTTTGGTGTAGCCGGAGATCAGCCCGCAGACGACCACGCGGCCGTGGAGATTCATGCGGTTTAAGACCTCCTGCATGATTTCGCCGCCGACATTTTCAAAGTCGATGTCGATGCCGTTGGGAGTGGCAGCAGCGAGTTTTTCCTTCCAATCGGGGTGCTTGTAGTTGATAGCGGCGTCAAAGCGTAGATCCTTCGTGAGCCAATTGCATTTTTCGTCGGTGCCGGCGATGCCGACCACACGGCAGCCACGAATCTTCCCGATTTGGCCTGCGATACTGCCCGTGGCGCCAGCGGCGGCGGAGACCACGAGAGTCTCGCCCTTTTTGGGCTGGGCGATTTCCATCCCGAAAAAAGCGGTAACGCCGTTCATGCCCAGCACACCGAGAAAAACGGTATCGGAAACGAAAGGAATCTTGGGAACCTTTTGGAAGAAGTGCTTTGCGGATGAATCGACGATGACGTAGTCCTGAAGACCGGTGAGGCCCGTGACACGGTCGCCTTTCTTGTAGTCGGGGTGGCGCGACTCGACGATTTCGGCGAAGCCGCCCGCGCGCATGACCTCGCCGATGGCCACGGCAGGAAGATAGGTGTCCGCTGCCATCCATACGCGCATGGTGGGATCGATCGAAAGATATTTTACGCGAGCGAGCGCTTGGCCGTCCTGGAGTTCCGGCAGTGGCGTTTCCGTGAGTTGAAGATCGCCAGGCGCGAGAAGACCTTTGGGGCGCGAGTGCAGAATGAGCTGGCGATTAGTGGCTGGCATGATCGTCTTCCCTCTGATTTCCCATGAGGCCAACTCTGACCGGGTGGGACTGCTAGCGTCTCTGCCGTAGCACAGCCACTCCTGGCTGTGCGCCCCAAGCCGTGACGGGCAACACCAAGCCGCTCAGGCAAGAGTGCCTGTGCTACCTAGAAGGGAATGTCTTCGTCGGAGATTTCGGGGCCACCGGTCTGGCCGCCGCCCCCACCATAGCTCTCCTCTGCGGGAGCGGCTGGCTCTAAGTCGCCGCCGCGCGATGCCCCTCCGCCCATTTCGCCGCCACCGGCTGCGGCCGCGCTTTCGGCACGGCCACCGAGCATGCGGAAGTTGTTGGCCACGATTTCAAAGCTGGTGCGCTTCTGGCCTTCCTTGTCTTGCCATTCGCGGGATTGGATGCGGCCTTCGATGAAAATGAGCGAACCTTTCTTTAGATATTGCTGAGCGATCTCGGCCTGTTTTCCCCAGACGACGATCTTGTGCCACTCGGTGCGCTTCTGGCGCTCGCCATTGCGGTCCTTGTAGGATTCATCCGTGGCCACGCTAAAATTCGCAACGGCCTGGCCACTACCGGTATAGCGCGTTTCGGGATCGCGGCCCAAGCGGCCGACGAGAATGACTTTATTTACAGACATGACAATCTCCCCCTGCGAGGGCGAAGATAACACGCGAAACAGGAAAAGGGAAATCGTGGCAAGACTGAAGCGCGCGAGGAAGTGAGCATACCGATCGAGAACGTCCAAATTGACAAATGAGCGGAGGCAGCCTAACGTGCCTTTTTCTGATTCGTTCTGGAGGTATCGAACGTGAAGACGAAGAAGACGGCTGCGTTGGCAATACTGGCTTGTGCGTTTGCATTGGTGTGCGGGAGGCAGAACAGCATCCGAGCGCAAGATACCGCGCGCATGACGGCGAGCCCAGCCGGAATGTTTGAGAACCACACGGATGTGGGCAAGGTGCTTCATCCGGGTTCCGTGGGATACGACGCAGCCCAGCAGACGTACACGATCGCCGGCAGCGGCCAGAACATGTGGTTTGGAACAGATGCGTTCCAGTTTGCATGGAAGAAGGCATCCGGCGATGTAACGCTGACGGCAGACATTTCGTTTCTGGGGAAGGGCGTGAACGAGCACCGGAAAGCAGTGCTGATGATTCGTGAAAGTCTCGAAGCGGATTCGGCCTATGCGGACGTGGCGCTGCACGGCAGCGGACTCACTTCGTTGCAATACCGAGAGGAACAGGGCGCGACGACGCACGAAATTCAGGCCAACGTTTCCGCGCCCAAACGGCTGAGGATCGTGAAGCACGGGGCGTATTTCTCGATGTGGCTCGCGGATGAAGGAGGCGAGTTTCATCTCGCAAGCGGCTCGACGCGGATCGCGCTGAAGGAGCCCTTTTTCGTGGGAATCGGCGTGTGCAGCCACGAGGTGAAAGTGACCGAAAAAGCCGTGTTCTCGAATGTCAGCCTGAAAACAGAAGCACCGTCCACGGCGGCAGCATCGACCACCCTTTACAGCACGCTCGAAATCATTTCCGTAGATTCGACGGACCGGCGCGTGGTTTATGTGGCGCCGGAACGGTTTGAAGCGCCGAACTGGATGCCCGACGGAAAGATGCTGCTGTTCAATCGGAACGGGCACATTGAGAAGATTCCGGTCACCGGCGGAACGCCGCAGGTTCTCGATACCGGATTCGCGACGCGCTGCAACAACGATCACGGCATTTCGCCAGACGGAACGCAACTGGCGATTAGTGACGGGTCTCAGGAGGGCCACAAATCGCTTGCGTACATTGTGCCGATCACGGGAGGAACACCGCGGCGGATCACGCAGAAGGCGCCTTCCTACTGGCATGGATGGTCGCCGGATGGGAAGACACTGGCGTTCGTTGGTGAGAGAAACGGCGAGTTCGACATCTATACGATTCCGGCAGCGGGCGGAGAAGAGACGCGGTTGACCACCGCCAAGGGATTGGATGACGGTCCCGATTATTCGCCGGACGGGAAGTACATTTACTTCAACTCCGAGCGCACGGGACACATGCAAATCTGGCGAATGCGCGCGGACGGAAGCGAGCAGGAACAGATGACATTTGGGGAGGAGAACGATTGGTTTCCGCATATCTCACCGAACGGGGAGTGGATGGTTTTTCTTACCTATGACAAGAGCGTGAGCGGCCATCCGGAGAACAAAGACGTACTGCTGCGATTGATGTCGCTGAAAGATAAAAAGATAACCGTGCTGGCGAAATTGTTTGGCGGACAGGGAACCATCAACGTGCCATCGTGGTCGCCGGACAGCGGGCAGTTGGCCTTTGTGAGCTTTCAATTGGCGCCGAAGGAGGACGCCAGCAAGTAAGGGGTATCGGCAGCCAGAAGAGACTTGCGCGGATTAGGGCAGACAACCCGTCAAGAGATTGACTTGCGTACTTTCTACGTACTGCGGACTGGGAGCACTGAGCGTAGGGCCGGAAAGCTGATCAGCGGGCTGCGAGGGCGGGGAAGATTTAACGCGTTGCGGAGACAGGGACGCCGAGTTCTTTGAGCTTCGCGCGGGCCAGGCGGTCCTCTTCGCTGCCGGGAAAGGCCCTGATGACTTCGCGAAACTCGCGGATAGCGGTCGATTTCTGGCCGAGGTCGAGGAGCGCCATACCTTTCTTCAGACGAGCAGGGCCCAGCTTGAAGCTTTTCGGATAGTTGGTGAGGACTTTGTCGTAGGCGGCGACGGCTTCGTTGTACTGCTTTTGCTTGTACAAGATTTCACCCAGATAGAATTGGGCGTTGGAAGCCAGATCGGTGTTGCTGTAGTACTTCAGGTAATCCTGGAATTCCGAGCGAGCAAGATCGTATTTGCCGCTCTGGATGTCGCGAAGGCCGTTTTCGTAGAGCGTGTTGGCAGAAGGGGCGGGGCCGCTGGGAACTGCAGAAGAACCGGCTGGCGAAGCGACGCCGGCAGTTGGCGTGGGGACTCCCGTAGCGGGAGCAGCGGCACCGCCGCTAGAAATTTTTGCATCCAGGCCCTGCACGGCATTCTGGAGATCGACGAGCTGCTGGTTGAGCTTGCCCAGGCGCGACTTGATCTCCTCGAGGTTGTCGGAGAGTCCCTGGACCTGGGTAGACATGGTGTCGAGGCGCGCGCCGGAATTGGCCTGGACGTCCTGGACGGACTTTTGCATCGAGCCAACGGAGGAGGCGAGCTTGGCGACATTATCGTTCGATTGGCTGATGAGGGTCTTCATGACCGTGTTGTCCTGGGTCACCTGGATAGCAAGATCCTTTTGCCCTTGAAGCAGGGAAGTGACGTCGCGCTGGAGTTCGATAATCTCCCGAGCGACGGCTTCGGCGGGGTGAGGACCGATGAGGCTTCCACCGAGTGCGCCAGCCAGAACTGCGGCGCCGAAGATGGCGATATTGCTTATGCGCATGGACAATCCTCCTGAAGGGCTCCTAAGGGCTCCAAATCCACAGTGGCCGGCAAGCGGCCAACAAAAATCATACAGGCCAGTGGAGTAGCTTGCACTCTAATTAAGAAGGCCGCAGGCAGGCAAGAGTTTGCCTGGGCCCGCGGCCTGTTTGGTCACCAATCGGTCACCCTCAATCGGTCATCGTTACAGCAGAAGCAAAGCGGCTCAGTTGGCCTTGACGAAATGGCCACGACGGTTCTGCTGCCAGCAGGCTTCGTTGTGTTCCGTACAGAAGGGCTTCTCCTTACCGAAGCTGACGGTGGTGAGGCGGTCTGCGGGAACGCCGAGCGAGACGAGATACTGTTTCGTGGCGCTGGCGCGACGGTCACCGAGGCCGAGGTTGTATTCGGTCGAGCCGCGCTCGTCGCAGTGGCCCTCGATTGTGACTTTGAACTGCGGATGGCCCTTCAAGAAATCGGCGGTCTTGGAGAGCGCTTCGCGCGCATCGGGGCGAATATCTGCTTTGTCGTAATCGAAATACGCATCGCGGACCTCTTTGAGGAAGAGTTCATCATCGGAAGGCCCTTTCTCCACGACGGGGGGCGGAGGAGCATTCACGGAGACACTGGCGGTGGCGCTGGCGGAGCCGCCGGGACCCGAAGCGGTGATCGTGTAGGTCGTCGAATCGGAAGGCGTGACCTTGGTGGAGCCCTGAGCGGTCACGGCGCCGACTTCCGGCGCGATGGAAAGCTGAGTCGCGTCGGTGGAATTCCAAGAGAGGGTCGAGGATTCGCCCTTGTTAATGGTGGCAGGGCTAGCCTGCAAGGTCACCGTTGGGCGCGCGGCGGCCGGCGGCGGCGGCGGCGGTGCCGGCGGCGCCGGAGTCACTTTTTTGCCACAACCAACGGAAAGAACAGCAACAAGGGCAGTGAACAAACCAGCGCGAAAGAGCGAGCGTGAGACCGAGTTCATGCGTTTTCTCCTCAGTGTTGAAGATCCCGTGTTCGTCCCACCAGAGCCCCTATGCTAACACCAGCGGGCTGGGCTTGGGCAATGTATCGTAACACGATATATTATACATCGCAGGCAGACGTAAGCGGGATGAGTTCACAAAGCGATACCCCGGAAAAAAGCGATTTCCTTCTTCGAGCCCACCCATAAGATGCTGGGGCGGCTCCCACGGTTCCATTAGAGTCGCTCAATGGGTCGACCAGTTGGGCGACTCGTTGTGGCCGCCCGTGGTTAATTGGTGCGGCTGGGAACCATCGGCGAGCATGGTCCAAATTTGGCGCGTGCCGGTGCGCGTGGATTCAAAAACAAGATGACGGCCATCGGGCGCCCAGCTAGGGCGTTCGTTGCGGCCCTGATCGCGGGTCAACTCCACGAGCTGATGGGAAGCCGCGTCCATGATGTAGAGGTCGTAGTTGTCATTCGGACGGCGCCAACTGAAGGCCAGCAACTGGCCGTTCGGGGACCAGGCGGGATCGATGACATAACCCTTATCGGGAAGGTCGAGTTTCGTTGTGCTAGTGCCGTCTGCATTCATCAGATAGAGCTGGGGAGTGCCGCCACGGTCGCTGACGAAAGCGATGGTCTGTCCAGTTTTCGGATTCCAGGCGGGGGACATGTTGGCGCCGTTGGAGAAGGTGAGGCGTTTGGGGCGGCCTCCGCTGATGTCGCTGACGTAAAGCTCAGGATTGCTTTGCATGGAAGAAGAAAAGATCAACTGGGCGCCGTCCGGGGACCACGCTGGCGTGATGTTGGTACCGCGGAAGCGGGGAAAGGCAACCAGTTTGCCGGTGTCCATGGAATACATGCAGATTTGCGCGCTGGTGAGGCCGTTGTACGGCGCAAAGCAGGTAAAGGCAATGCGCGAGCCATCAGGCGACCAGCGAGGAGTAATAGCAATTGAGCGGAGGGAAGTGAGCGGGTGCTGGTTGGCACCGTCATAATCCATGACCCAAATTTCCTTGGAGCCAGTGCGGGAGCTGACGAAGGCAATTTGCGTGGAGGCCACGCTGGGGAGGCCGCCGGAAAGCTTGCTGATGATTTCGTCGGCAAATTGGTGGGCGAACTTGCGAACCTGCAGGTCGGTGGGAGCGCCGCGATAAACTTTGCCAACGACCGGCTGAGAGGAGGGGTTGCGCACGTCAAAGAGCCAGGCTTGGATGGCGATTTCGGCAGTGGACTCAGACAAATTGCCAAAGCCGACATAGAACGCGCTTGTTGGAGGATCGAGCCAAGCTCCGGCTTTCAGTTCCGTGGGGACCGTGGGCACTTGAGGAGGATAAAAGCTGGGACTGGCAAGTTCGAGAATGCCGCTGAATTGGAGATCATCGCGGACTACCTGAGTGAAGAGCGAAGAGTGAGATTTGGCGGAGTCAGAGCGCGGGCCGAAGTCGGCTAGGGCTACGCGGGGTTTTACTTGACCGAGCCCGGTTCCGGTGCGGACCCAGTCCTGAGCAATGGCTGAGCAAGTCAGGAATAGGGTCGCGACAACGAAAAGCAGCCATCTGACATGCTTTGCAAGACTCAACACAAGAACCCCCTTGTAAAATAGAAATTGCAAAGCTACTGTGTCAACGCCAGATCGAAATCAAACGTTACGTCCACATAGGATCCCATATAGTCATTCGGAAGCCGACTGAAAGCACCGATGCTCATCAAAGCGCGCTGGGCAGAATAGTCCATGGATTGATTGCCGCTGGATTGAAATAACTTGATGCTGGAAACGCTCCCGTCCGAACTAATCCGAAAAGTCATCACGGTGTGGGCCCGGCGGGCGCCGCGGACTGCCGGATCAATAGCGGACTGATCCCAAACTTGGACAATGCGGTTGCGCACACCGTCCACATACCAGGGATAGCGACCGCCGAAGTCGCCGCCGCCTTGGCCTTTGGTTTGAACCCCCGAAGAAGCCCCAGGGGTCTGAGAATAGCCGGTCGGGAGGTCGGGAGTTCCGCCATGTCCGGGGATGGCATTGTCGGGCTCAGGGGTTTTGTTTTCGAGAGTTCGAGACTTACGGGATGGCGGCAAAGGCTTTTCTTTTTCAAACTTGGGAATCTTGGTCGCGTCGGTCTTTGGCTCAGGCGGGGCAGGCTTCGGCTCTTCCTTGTGAAGACTCTTGGTGGGGTCAACGGCTTTGCTCTCCGTGACCATGGATTCCTTGGGCATAGGAATGCCAGCGGAGCTGACGAGATTCACTTTCGTACCGCCGAGCTTGCCGCCGACTCCGCCCCAACCGGCACCGTGACGCTCGAAAAACGAGGCGCTGAGAATGGCCGCCACGCAAGCAATGTGGAAGAAGACGGAATATTTGAAATATTTCCGCAGGTTGAGTTCGTCCGGATTGGCGTAGGCGACGGACATATCACTGAGTTCGCGCGCGGCCGGTGATGGGCTCGGTGACGATGCTGATGTTATTGATGCCGGACTGGCGCAGAGTATCAACGACAGAGGCAAAAATGCCAAAAGGAACCGCTTCATCACAGCGCAGGAACACACTCTGCTGCGTACTCCTCAATTGCGCGTGAACTCTCGCGCCAAGCTGGTGAATATTGACGGGATCGTTGCCAAGGTAGACCCGTTGCCCTTTGTCTATGGTAACAACCAGACGGTCCTGGCTGATATCTTTCACGGTGCGCGTTTTAGGGACATCCACTTCGATGCCGGATTGCAAGATGGGGGCGGTGATCATGAAGATGATGAGCAGGACGAGAACCACGTCCACGAAGGGGACCATGTTGATCTCGGAGAGCGAAGTCTGCGTTACTTTGGAGAGTTGCATCGTTCGTAACTTTGCCGCCGCGGCCGGGTGCGCCGGGGCGCGAAAACTTAACTAAACGTTTTTTCAACCTGCGCAGTGACTTCCATGGCGAAGTTGTCCAGTCGCTGCGCAAGGTCGCGAATATTTTGCAAGAACTGGTTATAGAAGATGACGGCGGGAATGGCGGTGGCCAGACCCGCAGCCGTGGTCACGAGTGCCTCGGCGATACCGGGCGCGACGGCACGAAGGCTCGCAGCTCCGGCGCTGCCGAGGCCAGAGAAGGCGTCAATGATGCCCCAGACCGTGCCGAAAAGGCCGATGAATGGGGTGACAGAACCGGTGGTGGCAAGCCAGGACATGCCCTTTTCGACGCGGCGAACCTCTTCCGCGGAGGCGAGCTGCATGCTCACGGTGACTGCTTGCAGGCTTTTCAGTTTGGGCGGATGTGGATTAGCAGCCACGCCGCCGACCTGGGTTTGGAGTTCGCGATAACCTGCTGCGTACACGGAAGAAAACGGTGAGCCTGCAGATGCCAGGGCCTGGGGATTGGCAACTCCGCGAGTGGCGCGAAAAATGTGGAGAAACTGGTCGCTCTGGCGGCGAATGCGGCCGAAAGCGCCGAGCTTCTGAAAAATCATCGCCCAGGAAATAAGCGAGAAGAGAAGAAGAAGCAAGAGGACGCCGCGGGCAACCCAGCCGGTTTGCGTGAGAATGTTTCCGATATCGGTCAGAAGAATGGCGGTGAACAGAAAAATGACGGACTCCTCAGTGAAAACCAAAATTTTTCTGGGCGTAAGAAACGTAGCATACGCACCAAGAGGGTGCAACCAATAGGATGCGCAAGTTTCCTGTTCTGCTGCCTATCGGGAAACAGGGGAGATTCGCGAGCGAGCAGATCAATTTGCTTCGTAGACCACGAGGCGTGACGCCGGAGCGCCATCGTCTTCCTGCAGCGGCACGTAAACACGGTGCGTTGCGAGGTCGACCGCCAGGCTATGGGCCTTTTTCTGGGCCGGCACGTCGGCTAGTTTCCGGAAATGATTGGGGTCATCCATCTGAATCACGGTGATTGCACCGCTGTAGCAGGCTACGTAGATACGGCGCAAGCCCGGGTCATATTTCACGACGTCGCCGCCACCGGGGAGCGGCAAATCCTGGATGACCTCGTGCTTTTCGAGATCGAATACAGCCAGGAGATTATTCTCTTCGCAGACGAGGAAGGCTCTGTGCCGCTCGGGGTCCAGGGCCATGCCGTGGTTTCCACGGCACCGGCCTACCGGATATTGCGAGAGCACGCGGTCGTCCTTCGGATCAATGACCGCGAAGCGATTGATGTCTTGGAGATTGACGTAGACAAGCTTGGCCACCGCGTCGTACTGGGGCATGCCGGTCTCGCTATCAAAACGAAGAGTCTTGATGATCGTATCCGCGCGCGTGTCGACCACGGCCTCAGCCTTACCGCGTTCATCGGACACGTAGAGCTTGTGGAAGGGCGTCGCGTAGGTGTTGCCGTCGGGCTTGGCTTCCGTTTTCAGCTTCTTGATGACTTTCCTTTGCGCGATATCGATTACGCCGATGGTGTTGTCGCCGGAGTTCGATGTATAGATTTTCTTCTCGTCAGGGACGTATTCGACACCTTCGACGCCGGGAGTGTCGGTGACCGTGGCGGCGACTTGATTCGTGCGCGTGTCCACGAAATAGGTCTGATTACCGTACATGTGGGCTACGACGATGAAATGGTCGTCCGGATCGGTCGTCACGTAATCGAATCTCTTGCCCTTGGGACCGGGCAGCTCGATGGAGGTGAGTTTGCGTAGAGGGGATTCGGCAGGTTGCGCAAGAAGGCTTGCGGCAACCAGTGCACTCAAGAAGTTTGCCAGCGCGGTGAGTTTGTACATGCCAGTCTCAGTTCACTTGCCTAATACGTCCAGGGCAGCGCGGAAGCCAGCGGCGAGTTTCTCAGGGTTACCGCGGCCCCAGTAATGAAGAAAAATAACCGGGGACTGCGTTCCCAGCATGTGGTGATGGATAGAGACGACATTGAGTTTGTGGGCCCGCAGAGCCTTTAAGACAGGTTGGACTTCGCTCTCGCGCATGGCGATGTCGCCGGCGACTTGCGCGTCTGATTCGTTCCCCGCAAAGGCAGCCCAGGAGTTAAGGCCCATGCGCGCATTGATGGAAGCGCCGTGCTCTTTGAGATTGAGATCATCGCGACCCACAGTGAATTTGTAGACCGGGCCGAGGGCCTCGCCCTGATGGCCAACGATCTTGTCGAGGGCAACGATATTAAAGGCAGGCCCCGCAGGAGCGGGGGCGGAAGCCGGTGCGGGCGGACGAGGAATGAGGTCGAGCGCGGGCTTGATGGCCTTCGCAAGGCTCATGGCGTCCCCGTGCGCATGCACATGCATGAAGTAGATGCGTGGTTCGTCAAAGAAGAAATGATTGTGCAGCGCGGTGACCTCAATGCCGTGATCGAGCAGAGCCGAAAGGACGGGATTGACTTCGTCCTGCGTCAGGACAAGGTCTCCCATCAGAACTTCTGCGCCGCCGTCACCCTTTGTCATGGCGACCCAGCCACCAAAGCCGAAAGGCGTGGGCGTGGGTTGACCCGCGATGGTCACGTGCAAATCATTGCGTGGGATGTTGACCTTCAACACGTTGGCTTTAAAATCTCCGCTGCGGCCGAGAAAGGTGAGAACTTCCTGGTAGTCCTTGGGCACATCCTGGGCGGGAAGTGGATCGGGAATCAGCACAAGAACGAAAAAGCTAAGAACGAAAATGCGTAGATGAGCGGATTTCATAGTGATGTCCCTCAACATTAACTTTACACCGGAGACCCAAGGAAGAGAACGGTCACTCGGGATTGCCTCCGACCGAAAGCAGGTGTGATAGACTGAAAAATTGGTATGGAAAAGCCTTTTGACATCCAATTGGAAAGACTGACGGGCCAGGCTTCTTATTCCCGCCCAGCGGCGATGAATCTTGCCAGCTCACAGGAACGCGGGACGTTCTTCCTCGAAACGTTCGGATGTCAGATGAACGACCACGATTCGGAAAAAGTGGCGGGCGTCTTGCTTGCGCGCGGCTACCGGCAAGTGGAGACGCCGGAGGCCGCCGGATTGATTCTCTACAACACGTGCAGCATTCGCGAAAAAGCGGTGCAGAAAGTTTTCTCACGGCTGGGTGAATACCGCACGAAGCAAGTCGAAGGGAAAATCATCGGCGTGCTGGGGTGCGTGGCGCAGCAAGAAGGCGAAGCGATTTTCGAGCGCGCGCCGTGGGTCAGCCTGGTGTGCGGCTCGGCAAGCTATCGCCGGCTGCCGGAAATGATCGCACAGCTCGAAACAGGGAATCACCGGGTGACCGGCCTGGATACGGATACGGACGAAACGTTTGAGACGGAGATGACGAGGCGGGACAATCCGTTTCGCGCATATTTGACGATCATCGAGGGCTGTGACAAGTCTTGTTCGTACTGCGTGGTGCCGTACACACGCGGGCCGGAGCGGAGCCGGGCGAGCGATTCCATTCTGCGGGAAGTGCGGCAGCTCGCGGAGCTCGGCTATTCCGAGGTTCAGCTTCTTGGACAGACGGTGAATTCCTACGCCGATCCCACGCCGCGGAAAATGCGTTTTGCGGAATTACTGCTGGCCGCTGCAGAAGTGCCGGGAATCCGGCGTGTGCGATTCACAACCTCGCATCCGAGTGACTTCACGGCGGATATCGTGCAGGCCATCGATTCGCAGCCGAAAATCTGTGACCATGTGCATTTGCCGGCGCAGTCCGGCTCGGGCAAGGTTTTGCGTGAGATGCAGCGCACCTACACGCGTGAAGAATATCTGGAAAAGATCGCTATGATCCGCGGCGCGAGGCGTCCGATCGCCATTACCACGGATATCATCGTAGGTTTTCCCGGCGAAACGGAGTCGGATTTTGAGCAGACGCTCAGTCTCCTGGATGAAGTGAGGTACGACAGTCTGTTCTCGTTCAAGTACTCACCGCGGCCCAACACAGCTGCGCTGCGGATGAACGATCCTATTCCGGAAGAAGAGAAAGGACGCCGCCTTGCTGTTCTGCAAGAAAAGCAGCGGGAAATCCAGACGGCGCGCAATCTGACGTTGATCGGAGAGACGGTTGAAGTGCTCGTCAGCGGAAAATCGCGCCGCGAGAACCAATGGTCCGGATATACCAGTTCGCATCGCGTCGTAAATTTTACTTCACCTGCGAAGGAACTTCTGGGAACCTACGTGCAGGCGCGCGTGACTGGCGCAACGCCGAACAGCCTGGTGGGCGAGCACGCCGTTTAGCTCAAGGGAGGCCTCCATGGAAGTGGAGATGAAAATCCGCGGCCTGATGATGGATCCCGTGACAAACATGCCCATCGTGGTGCTGAAAGACGTTCAAGGGCAGGCGATCCTCCCGATCTGGGTTGGCGTGTATGAAGCGAATGCCATCGCGCTGGAAATCGAGAAGGTACAAACGCCACGGCCCATGACGCACGATCTGCTGAAAAATGTGTTGCTGGGCCTGGAAGTGCGCGTTCGGAAAATCGTGGTGAATGACCTAAAGGACGACACGTTTTACGCGCTCATCTGGGTAGAGCGCGATGGACAGATGATGACCATCGATTCGCGTCCGAGTGATGCGCTGGCTTTGGCGCTGCGCATGGATTGCCCGATCTACGTGGACGAAGTGGTGCTTAAGAACTCCAAAGTGTCCAACGCCTTTTCCGAGCGAAATACCAACGAGCAACTCCGCAATTGGCTCGAAGGGCTCTCCGACGAGGACCTTGGCCGTTACAAGATGTAGCGTCGGCGGGCATTCTTCGCCGCACGCATCGCGCATCCGGCCAGGCCAGCTAAAGAGGTTTCTTCCCGAAAAATAAGAAAGGTGGCGAAGGTAAGCTTCGCCACCTGCTAAGGGCCCCAGCCTCAAGTCCCGGGAGGCTTAGGAACTGGCCTCTTTCATGTCATCCGAGGCTTGCTTGTTGGCTTTCTTGACTTCCGATTTTGCGTTGGCGCTTGGGGCAAGCCCTTCGATAGCCTTGCCTAAGCTGACGGCTCCAGTTCCAGTGATCTTTGCTTTTAGGGCATCAAAGCCGCCGGGAAAGTCCAGGTTCTTTGCCACGTGTGCAGCCGCCACGCACCGGCCAAGATTCTTAAAACCATTGCAGGCCGTCTGCGCATCCTCGCCAGTCAATGCTTTGATTTTGCTGGCGATAGCGGTGTTGTGATTGAGTACATCGCTTGGCGAAGCGTGCGACATGTCGGTATGGCCCATCGCGCCGCTTTTGTTGTCAGCACTTCCGCCCGGGCTCGAGGGGCCGTGGCCTGCGGGTGGCCCGCCACCGGGATGCGAGCGCTGCGCAAGAGCCGACGAACTGCAAGCAAACGTCATAGCCACGAACAAAGCAAGATGCTTATGGTTCACGGGATCCTCCTGTTATCTAGGCTAGCCGGGACAGGGCAGGGCACATCGCCAGGGCTTGCCGGGGAATTCTTCTTGATTCTAGGATGCGCTTTGAGCCAAAGAGGATGCAAGCTACTGTGCCGTATGAAGAAAGCTCGAAGCAGAAGGAGCTCTGAATCAACTTCCTCAATCAGGCACGGAATTTGTTTCGGGTTGGCGCTCAGGCGAGGGCCCTACTGCGAGACGCCGAACCGCACGACGCCACGCGAAGAGCAGAACGATGCCGATGAGGATTAGCGCGAGGCTTAAACCCGACCAAATGCCGAAGGCGCCCCAGCTTCGGCAGAAGCAGAGCCAGACCCCGAGCGGCAGGCCGATAATCCAGTAGGCCGTGAAGTGGCAAAGCATCGGCGTCCGGGTGTCTCCCGCGCCGCGCAATGCGCCTGTGGCGACAGTCTGAATTCCATCGAACAGCTGAAAGGCCGCGCCCGCGGCCAGAAGAAGGACCGTGCTGCGGATGACGGTCTCGTCCGGGGTATACATCCGGGCGATCCAGCGGGGGAAGACGAGGAGTGCTACAGCGGCAAGGGTCATGAACGTAGCGCCGAGAATGATGGCGGTGTCGCCTGCGTGGCCAGCGGGAATTGGTTTGCCGCGGCCGATGGCGTGGCCTACGCGAACCGCAGCAGCGGAAGAAATTCCGAGGGGAACCATGTAGGTGAATGCCACGGTGTTCAGTGCAATTTGGTGGCTGGCGAGAGCGATGGCGCCCAAGCGGCCGATCAGAGCGGTGGCGAGCGCAAAGACACTGATTTCCAGAGTGATTTGTACAGCGGCGGGCAGGCCGAGAGAGATCAGGCGGCGGATTCGAACAAAGTCGATATTGATCGGCGTCTTCAGCAACTCCGTGCGATGCCGGCGGTCGTACCAGAGAAGATAGGACACGAGCAGCACGGCTAAATAGACGCGGGAGATTGCTGTGGACCAACCAGACCCTACAACACCCATGGCAGGCGCGCCCCATTTGCCGTAGATGAGAATCCAGTTGAAGAGGGCGTTGATGATGTTGGCGCTTACCAGCGCGAAGGCGATGGGTTGTGCCATGTTCATGGCCTGCAGGCAACGGCGCACAGCGAAGTACAAGAGCAGCGGGAAGAGGCCGAAAGCAAGGGCTTTCATGTAAGGGACGGCGAGTGCGGCGACTTGCGGTTCCACGCGCAGAGACTGGAGCAGAGGCTCGAAGTACCACACGGGGACCATGAGGAAGGGCGTCATGACAATACTGAGATAAATGCTGTTGACCAACGACCGGTGACAATCTTCGCGCTGACCGGCACCAAAGGCTTGAGCGACGAGAGTATCGAGCCCGATAAGCACGCCGCCGCCGAAAAAAGCCAGGACGTTGAAGAGGTTGGAACTGATGCTGACGGAACCGATGGCGCGCGCGCTATCAGGCAGGTGACCAACCATGATGGTATCCACGATGCCCATGCTCATCCAGCCGATTTCTGCGAGCACCAATGGCAGAGCGAGCCGAATGGTGGGGCGGAGTTCGTGGCGAAGTACCGGGAGGCTGATCATGAGCGCGCGAGCAGCTAGGAGAGTGTAAGCGGGCAGAAGGAAAGGCGCAAACCGAGGCGGGAGATCTTGCTTTCCGGATCGGCGAAAATCAAGTGGACAGACCGGAAGGATCAGGGTGTTAACTTCCGGGGCGTACTTGGAGCGAAGATCCATTGACCCGGACTTTGGCCATCCATAGGCTGTGATGTTGTTGCGGTTTGGGCTTCCCTATGAGTGACCCTTCCCAGCAAGCGAACTGATGTGCCAAGCCAAGACTGAAATTCAATTGATCGTGGGGGAATCGAGTGCCGCTGACAGAACAGGTGAAATTTGACGAGAAGGGAAGGCATATTCGCGGCGCGGGGCGCCTCAATTCCCGCGTGCCGGTTGCGATTGAGTGGACCGAGGACGGGCATGCGCTTCGGGCGGAAGGCTTCACAAAGGACATCAGCCCGAAGGGCTGCCTGGCCATGGTGCCGCACGACGTTGTCATAGGGCAGAAACTGCGGATCATCAATCTAATCAACCAGAGTGCTAGTGACGCGGTCCTGATCTGGCGTGGACACGAGGGGCCTGCGGGGTGGGAGCTCGGTTTTGAACTTCAAGAACCGCCCGGCGATTTCTGGGGCCTCGACTTCTAAGACGCTGACCGGTAAATTTGCGGTGGGCTCGCATCTTGCGACTTTTGGTTTTCCACCCTGATTTCCGGGGACCCCGCACTTTTTCCCTTGCCAATGATGGGTTACGAACGTAAAGTAACCTAGGCCTTGGGGGTTTTCTGGAGGCGACACCCATATATAGGAACCCAGTTGCCGGAACGCGGCGGTTTGCTTGTGCGCGCGCCCCTCGAATTTGGCAGGGGCAGACGGGCGGAGGCAGAAACAGATGACTGCCATCATTACGATTGCGAATCAGAAAGGCGGCGTAGGAAAGACTACCACGGCAATCAATTTGTCCGCGGCGCTGGCGCATCGCGGTAAGCGCACGCTGCTGATCGATCTTGATCCGCAAGCCAATTCGACGATCGCCTTTTATGATGCCGGGGAAATCTCCACGTCGATGTTTGAAGTTCTCAGCGACAGCCGCGTTGGATTGTCTGCGGTGATCAAAGCTACGAAAGATTCCATGCTGTTTTTGGGGCCCGGGCGGTTGGCATTGGCGAAGCTGGAACAGGTGCTGGCGGGACAGTTCGACGCGCCATATCGATTGAAGGACGCTCTTGCGGCGGTGCTGAAAGATTACGATTATGTGATTTTAGATACTCCGCCGTCGCTGGGAATCTTGACAGTGAATGCCCTGGTGGCTTCGACGCATTTGCTGGTGCCCATTCAGGCGGCGTATTTTGCGATCGAAGGTACGGACGATCTTCTGGAAACATACGAGCGAATCCGCGCGCGCCCCAACCCGGGACTGAAAGTGCTCGGCGTGGTGATCACGCTGTTTGACAAAAGAACGAACATTTCCAAGGATACGCACGGACAGATTCGCAGTGTGTTCGGCGAAGTCCTTTTCAGGACGAAGATCACCAAGAATGTGCGGTTGGAAGAGAGTCCCGCATACAAAGAAACGATTTTAACTTTTGCGCCGAAGTCACCCGGCGCGGTCGAGTACAAAAAACTCGCGGGGGAGGTTATCCAACGTGTCGAAGAGGATCGGGTTGCCCGTCACGCTGAAGATGCGGCATGACGCGCACTACGTAGAATCGTTGACCAGTTATAGCGGGGCGGCCGTCGGGCGGATGATCCGGGTGGACCAGATCCGTCCGAACCCGGATCAGCCACGTAAGGCACTGGGGGATCTGCGGGAGCTCACGGAGTCCATCCGCGAGAAAGGAGTGCTGGAGCCGCTGCTGGTGCGGTACGTACCGCGAGAGGACTGCTACTACATTATTTCGGGAGAGCGGCGGTACCATGCGTCACGCGCGGCAGGATTGCGGGAAGTGCCGTGCATCGAGAAGATGGCCGATGACGCGGAGACGCTAGAGCTCGGGCTCATCGAAAATATTCAGCGCAAGGACTTGACGCCGTTTGAAGAAGCGGACGGCCTGCATCGGCTGAACACGCAGTTTGAATACACGCATGAGGACATCGCCAAGAAGATTGGCCGGGCCCGCTCTTCCGTGACGGAGACGCTTTCGCTGCGGAACATACCCGATTCGCTGCGCAAGAAGTGCATGGAACATGGAATTCTTTCGAAGTCGCTCCTGTTGCAGATCGCCCGGCAGCCCGCCGAAAAGAAAATGATCGAGATGTTCCACCGCATCATGCAGGGCGGGCTGACGCGGGATGAGGCACGGCGCGAACGGCGCGAAGACCAGATGGGTCCGCAACGGCCCCGGCCTTTCATCTTTCAGTTCGAGCCACCCAGCGAAACCTTCAAATTCCGGATTCAGTTTAAAAAGAGCCATGTTTCCCGCGATGAATTGATCTCCACGTTGCGCGAGATTCTGACGCAGCTCGAGGGGTCTTCGTCCGAAGCGGACACCACGGCGGCGTAGAGGCAATTCGCTGCCCGGGAGCGGCAAACTCATGTCCGCGATCCATCCGAATGGTTGAACTCTCTCCACGCCAAATGCAAGTCATGGAGCGGCTTTTTGAAGCTGGCTTTCGGCCCGTTGCGATCCCGCCCTACGAGAACGCCCTGTGCATCAAGAAGGGCGAATGCGCCGCAGTCCTCGCGCCCATCCGGGATGGCGGATTAAAACTGCTGGCGCCTCCTTCTTATCTGGTGGACGGAAACTTCAGTGTGAAGCTGAAGCGGGGCGGCCGCGAGGTGTTTGTACGGAAAAAACAGGAAGTGGAAGCGGCCCCCGAGAAACTGCGCGAACTGGAGACGTTTCGAAAAGAACTTGCTGAGATCTTGGACTTGCCGCCGGACCAATAAACCGCGGAAATTTGCTATTCACCGGGGCTCCCGGCAAACTCAAGTCCCATGAAAACGTACGACATTATCTGCATCGGCGCGGGACCGACAGGGCTCGCCACCGCAATCGAAGCGAAGCGCGCGGGAATGCAGCCCTTGGTCATTGACAAGGCTTGCCTTTGCAATTCGATTTACCACTATCCGGTGAATATGGTGTTCTTCACCACGCCGGAACTGCTCGAAATCGGAGACTTGCCGCTGGTGTGTGCCGGGGAGAAACCCACGCGCTTGGAAGCGCTGAAATACTACCGCAAAGCCACGGAGCACTACGGCCTGGAGCTGCGGTTGTACGAAACAGTTTTGGACGTTGATGGGAACGACGGAAACTTTACGGTAGCTACAAAGACCGAGAAAGGAACGATAGAAAAATATCACGGCAAAAAAATCGCCGTCGCGACCGGTTATTACGATTTGCCGAACCTGCTCGGCGTGCCGGGCGAAAATCTCCTGCACGTTTCCCATTACTACACGGAACCTCACGCATTCTGGAATCAGGACGTTGTGGTGATTGGCGGGAAGAATTCGGCTGCGGAGGGGGCGCTCGATCTGTATCGAAGCGGGGCGCGGGTGACGCTCGTGCACCGCGGAAAGGAGCTGGGCGCGACGATTAAATACTGGGTTCGTCCGGATATCGAAAACCGCATCAAGGCCGGACAGATTCAGGCCCTGTTGCAGACCCGCGTGGATGAAATCACGAAAGAAGAGGTGGTCGTCGAGCAGCATGCCCGAACGAAAAGAATTCCGGCGAAGCAGGTGTTTGCGTTAACGGGATATCACCCCGATTATTCCTTCATGGAAAGCCTGGGGGTGAGGCTCGATCCGGAGAGTAAAAAACCGGCCTTGGACCCGAATACCCTCGAAAGCAACGTGCGGGGAATCCATCTGGCAGGAGTTGTGATTGGCGGACGGCACACCAGCGAGATCTTCATCGAAAACGGCCGGTTCCACGGTAAACAAATCATTGAAGCACTGAAGAAATAAGAGGCGCCAGAAAGGGGAGTTCAAGCACTAATTTGCTGGCACCCTTTGCGTTTGTTAGACTGCTAACCGATGCCATCTATTCTTCGTGAAGTAGGCGAAACTTTCGGGGCGCTGGTGAAGGGCTTCAGCCTGACTTTCCGCAACATGTTCCGGAAGACCGTCACGGAAAACTACCCCTATGAGCCTGTGCACTTTCAGCCGCGCTATCGGGGTATCCACGTGCTGCACTGCGATGAAAACGGTCTTGAGAAATGTGTGGGCTGCTTTCTGTGCGCGGCGGCCTGCCCAGCAAATTGCATCTATATTGAAGCGGCGGAGAACACCGACGCCAACCGGATCTCTGCCGGTGAGCGTTATGCAAGCGTATATAACATTGATTATTCGCGGTGCATATTCTGCGGGTACTGCGTCGAAGCGTGCCCGACCGATGCCATCACGCATGGCCACGGATTCGAGCTCGCAACGTACGACATCAACTCTCTCGTCTACCGTAAAGAACAACTCCTCGAAAAAGCTCCGGCTGTTCCTGCAAGGTCGCGCTAAGAATTGGCGCGTGTAGTCGTTCCGCGTTTCAGGACATTTGCCAAAGTGTGCCTGCGGGTGACGCGGATGTTCCGATCGCCCTCCTCGCGTGTCCTCTAATACTTATAAGGTGACGAAGACGCAAGTTATCGGAGGATGGCGTGGCGAGCGAGGAGTGGATGCGCGGAAGCAGCGGGGTCTGGGCGCGAGGATGCGCGGCGCTGGAGAAGCGCATTGCGTTGCGCGAATGGCATGCCTCCCCAAGCGAGAATCGGCGCACACCAGCAAGAGAACGCGTGAGCGTCGCGCCCTCCAGCGAATTCAGCGGCAATTTGCGGTTTTCGTCACCAAAAATAGTTCTTCCCTCATGCGGAGCCGCGGTTTACGGGCGACGCCGGGTCCCCCTTCGCAAAAACATTATCGGACACAGAATGCCGGTGCGGCGGCAGCGATTCATCGGCCCGAGCGGCCTTTGTATCGCGCAAAGGCCGTTCGTGCTTCTCGATGAGCCAGCGCGCCAGCATGGCGCAAGCGTTTTCATCCAGCCATTCATCCAGCAGTGCGCCAATTTCTTTGCGGAGATTGGCGGCATGGCTGAGACGAGAAAGTTCAAAGCTCTGCAGCGAGTTGCGCGAGGCCGTGAGAAGGAACTCCCACGGGGGTTGCATTTTGGAACCGGGCACGTGGGCCTCCTGGAGAGCAATATAAATGAAAAGTAACAGGCCATTAGTTAATGTCTATAGTACCGAGTCTCTAATATCTGTGGAAAACTGTGCAAAACCTTGGCGGTCGGATTTACAGCCTTGGAGCGGGCAGGGAGTCTCCTGCGGTATGTCCGGGGACGGAAGAGTTTGCACGCAGGGCGCGGTACGCGCATGCAGTGCATGCGCAGGAGATTACGAGGACCCGGACCGTACGGCCTGGACGCAGGGCGAGAGTGACGACGATGAAGGCACAAGCGGGCCGCGGCCGGCGGCGGATGAGTTTCCTGCCGAGACGTAGCCAGCGGCGGGAGGGGGGCGGACATGGGGAGGACGGGGCGAAGGGCGGCGCAGGGGAGTCTGCGGCGGAGGCAGCGCGATGTGCTTTGTGACGTGATGCTGAGCGCGCGGGAATGTGAAACGTGGCTGACGCTCGACGAGCTCGCCAAGCTGACGCATTACCCGCCCGCGAGCATTTCCGCGCAATTGCGGCATCTGCGCAAGCCGCAGTTCGGCGGATTCGAGGTGGAGAAACAGCAGCGCACAACGGGCAAAATTCTGCGCGGGGAAGATTTCGGCACGGTTTGGGAATATCAACTCCAGCGCCCGGTTCGCAGAATTGTGGGGCGGAAGCGGAGGCGGCGGCAGAGGGCGCGGCTGGCTCCTCGTGCGATGACGCGGTAGATCGCAATAGCGTTGGCGGAGGAGCTATGGGCGTCAAACCGGAGCTGGCGTTTGATGTGTGCTGGGAAGTGTATCGTGGCGCGCGGGAAGTGCTGGAGACGAAGCGCGGCGTTTCTGCGCGGAACTGGAAGGACACGGAGAAATTTCTGTGGCGGCCGGATATCCGGCCGAAGCTGAGCGAGTGGGTGGCGGATTTTGCGCTGGCGGGGCAGGCGGCGCTCGATGGCCCGGAGTGGGCTTCGCGCATGGTACTGTTCCGCCTCTACTACCTGGGGCTCGCTCCGTATGAAACGGCGCGGCATTTTCTCGGCTTGAGCGAGCACAGTTGGGTGAATTGGTCGGAGCAGATCCGCCATCGTTGCGGCAGGGAATTGCTGCGCCGCGGCATGTTCCCTCCGAGGAAATACTTTGCTGCCGGTGCTTAGAATCCAGTGAAGGCCACAAATCTAACGTTCGGGACGATGTCGTTCGAGAGTTGAGGAACCATATCGGCGGACGGCATCTAACGAGACAAGAAGGCATAGCAAGACCTGCATAACAATCCACGCTTGGCGAAGCGCAAAGAATGGATTCGCGTCGGTAGCGCGAGCCATGTATACAAAGCAGACCCCGAAGATTTGGTTGACGCAGCAGCCCCCCGTGAAAGTCAAGCCCAGAGAAAAGATCGAATGGACGTTGCGGTTCATCCTTTCCAGCTCTGAATACGCAGATTCCTTGAAATTGTCCGATCGTACTTTCATCGATTGAACGCCAACTATGATTCGGATAATAGTTATGAAGCTCCAAAATGCAAAAAACAGTGCGCCAACAAAATAAATTCGCGAGAAATAGTCAAGCATTAGGAAAAATGTCCATGGGTTCCAAGTCATGGAGGCATGCCTTTTTCACCTCGGCTGCTATACAGACGCCGAGTTGAGCTCGTTTGTTCCCAGCTTAAAGGCGGCTCATTCTTGCCGAACAGGAAGAGAATCTGAAATGGCGGGCTGGACGGCGTATTTCCAATGGGCTTCGCCGGCAACCATGTTGGGATCGAGGCAGAGGAGAAGCATCTGGCCGGCGCGATAGGAGGGCTGTTCCGCAACGGGAAGGCAGTGCTGCCACCAGTGCGTGAGCGGTAGGTAGGGCGAGTTGCTGAGCGTAACGCCTTCGCACAGCCGCGCCTCGAACCAGCCGAGGAAGCCATCTAGGCGGCCATCGGTGGTGATGCGAAAAGGAACGAAAGTCTTCGTGGGGTTCTTGATGTCCTTGCGAAAATCGATGTGGTAGCAAAGCGCGGCCTGGCTGAGCGCAACAAACGGCTTGCCGGAAGCGCGCACGAGGCCAAACTCGCCGAAAAGTCTTTTCCGGAACGGGCGGAAATCGATGCCGTAGAACGGCAATGGCAGCCGTCCCGCGCCAAACGCTTGCGAAGCAAACGGCAGAAGAAAGGTGTCCGCGGATTCGGGAATGATGCGCGCGCCGGGCTTCAGGAAGCGCTCTCGGGCGTCGGCGACGTACTCGATGGTGTTTTCCGTGTCGAAGCAAAACGCGCTGAGAGTTTCGGTGACCAGGACGTCGCAGCGTTCTGGCAGCCGCGCCCTTCTCGAGTTTTTGCGAATCAGCGTGATGCGATCGCGCACGGCGTTGGCTTCGATCAACTCCGCGGTCACATCGGCGATCTTGCTCATCTCCAGCGCATAGACCCGGCGCGCTCCCGCTTGCGCCGCGAAGAACGAGAGCAAACCGGTACCGGCGCCAAGATCCACCACCACGTCGCCCGGCTTTACCGTGCGGAAAATCGCCTCGCGATAGGCTTCGCAACGCGCCTTGTCCAGCAGCATGCTCTCTTGAAGGAAGGGATTGCCAAACTGTTCGAGCATCCAGGGTTGCCGGAGGACGCGGCGGCTCCACCAGCGCCGGAATTTGTGCACCGCAACCAGGCCGCGGTCGACAAAGTTCATGAACACCGCTCCGCTTCGAGGCGGTCCTCCAAGGCAACAGGAGCTAAAGAAAAGACCACAGGATCGTTCAAGCGCAGAAGCTTACCAGATTCCATGGCAGCAACGCGTGGGCAACCTGTTTGTCGGCACAACAGCGCAATTTCGGTGAATGAGATGGCGTCCTGTCTCCCCTTCGATGATTTGCAGGACGGACTGTTCGCCGTTGGACCTTCAGATCACTAGCAGGTCACCGACGCGAAGGGATTTGCCGGCCTCACTCGGAGCGACGCGCGTGTTGGTGGCCAGGCGGTAGTAGTGATCGAAACGCTCCTGCGGCGACCAAGGAGAGAGCGTCGCGCGACGGAGTTCCGTGAAGCGCTTCTGAAAGCCGGTGAACTCCGCGCCGGTGTGCGGATTGCGCGGAGGGACCGGGCATCGCGCGCAGGGATTGCTGCCCTCGAAATTCACATCGCCGATGCGAAAGCGCACCGCCGTGTTCGGGTCCGCGCCGAAAAGCTGATCTTCCCAAAACGCCGGGACGCCATCCAATTCCAGCGTGGTGCGAAAGCGCAGCCGCATGTCGCTGGAAGTCAGCCCGGGAAACCACGCCGCCACCGCGTCGAGCGAGGCCGTCGAAATGATCGTCGGGCCGTTGGCGACGGTGTCGTCCGGAAAGCCTTCGGGAGAATGGCGCACCGTGATGGGCTGCTCGAAATACGCGCTGAACCATTGCGCCGCGTCCGCCGAGCCCCCCGGAAAGTCGAAAGTTTTCGTGGGAATGCCGCCGCGATCGCCGGGAAGGGAAAGCGTGACGGAGCTGAGGTCCGGCGCATACGCGGCGCGGATCAAGTGAACGGCGGCGGTGCGCTTGCCGTTCACCCACTGGCCGTCCGCAGAGTACAGCGCCCAGGCGCGGTCGAATTCCAGCCCGCCGCCCGGGCCGATGCGCGCTTCTTTCACCTGCACCGGATCGAGCGCCTTGATCGGATGCAGGCGGATGCCGACGAGCCTCGGCTTCACGCTCTCCATGGTATTTTGAGGGGACACACCCAAAGTTTAGCAGAACGCGCCGACAGCTCAGTTCGAGTTCTGGCGGCGCCCTCCCGTCAGAAGAAAATACGCTCCGAGCAACGACAGGACGCCGAGGGCGACCGCCACAATGGTGTGTACAGCGACGAACAGATGGCTATCCTCATGTCTGGTCATCATGTGCACAGTATCGTGGACCATGACGTGCCCGAAGGCCAAGGTGGTGAACAAGACCGATACGCCGCTGACGATGATTAGAGCGCGTTTCATATTCCTCCTAGAGGCGAGCCTTGCCAAACGGATCCGCGGTGCAGGCTGCTGGAATCTGTGAGCCCACGATACACGAAACGGCTCTCTGCAGTTCAGTCTTTCCACTCCGGAGGATCCGGGCGGCCCGCGAAAATGGGCGACTCTTATTATTTGTACAGAAACGTACAAATCATGGGAGTTGCACGTTTTTGTACAAGTCAAAAGAAGTCTTACAACGACGACCAGTTTAGTAGGTGTCCTGCAGCTTCGGTGGATTCGGGCGGCTGGCGGGCGGCACGATATTGTTTTCCCGCAGGTAGAGCACCATCTGGCCGTAGTGGTCGGCGTTGTGCCAAACGATGACGGTAGCTATGCCCAGGCGCGTATTCGGCCCGGCGTAGGGGCCTTCGATGGGCTCGAACATGTTCTTCGCGTCGATGGCGCCGAGGGATTTGCGAGCGGCGGCAAACGAATCGCGCAAGTATGTGAGCAATTCCTTCTTCGTCTTTGCGGGACTCGGACCGCCTTTATCACACGCCTCGGGCGGCTTCGTGCCATCGAGTTCGGCGGCGAAGCCGAAATTCGCGCAGGCCACGTGCTTAACCTGCTCGCCGAACGTGCGAACCTCCGCGGGACCGAACTCCGGCCTTTCGTTCTTGAATTTGCCCTCTGCTGGGCGGTAGCCGTATTTTTCCTCCGGCATGGCTTCGGCGGCGGAAGGCACTTCATATTCCTGGTATTGCAGGCCACGCAAAAAGGCGGAGGCCACCGTCTCCTTCTTGCTTATCTCGGCAGCGGTGGGCTCGCGCTGAGGCTGCGCGGATTGCGCTTCGGCGCGCTGCTCCGCCACAAGGAAATAAGCTGCGAGCAGAACGACAAGCAGGGCCAGCGGTGAAAGAGTAAGAGTAAGCAGACGATTCGGGCGCATCGCAGGCCTCCTTCGAGCAGAGTCTATCATTTGGTGCGCAGAAATAGGCTCGGAAAGGTACACTCCCAATTTGCCGTGGCCCGATTCGGCGGGTTGGCCCGACTCGGCTGAGCGGAATCGTTGCTTACGGCGCGGCGCCCTTCAAGAACCGGGCTTAGCAGCGGCGCCGCTGGCGGCTGCCTGCACCGGCTTATAGCCGCAGTTGGCAGCTTTGCGCATGGCCTCCAGGCCCTCGGCGTTGGACAGCAGCGTCGTGGTCTGGCAGTTGCGCAGCGAACCGCCGGCGGCAAACGCCAATGCGATCGCCGCGGCGGAAACGTTGTCCGGCATCTCGGTGATCAGCACGGCGTCATACTCTCCAAATGCAAAATAGGAGTTCAACACCCTCCCACCGAGTTTGTCGATGGGCGCACGCACAGCGTCAAAGCGATCCTGGGGATTGGCAATGAGCCGCGCGAGCGCTTCCGGCGTGTAACTGACCTGATGCAGAAAGAACGGCATGGTGAGCCTCCTTGAGGGGGAAGGAATACTGGGGAGGCACGACTATGTGCCTCTGGTGCATGCAAGTCAAGGAGCTGGTGCGCGGGCAGTGGGTCCGTTTCCGGGAACCGCGTGAACTACGCGTTAGCTAGCTAGAATCGCCTGGGCTGGTTTCAGCGGCAGAATATTTGCACTCACTGAACGGTTCAACAGCAAAACGCTACCAGAATCTGGCAGACTATTCGGCGAGGAAACAATGCCGGGAGGAGGACGACACAGATTCGAGTTCGTGGGCAAGGAGCCGCCGGTGTTTCGGGTCTTTGTTACGCTGCTCTTTGTGAATACATTTGTCCTTCTGTCACTGGACTTTGGTGCCGAGCACTTTCTGCCGAAAGCCCCTCCGTGCCAACATCTCTGAGACAAGTCTAGTACCCTTAATTAATGAGCAGGGCGAGGAAGAAAAAGGAAGAGCTGAACGGGAATTCTCTTGGTGTTCTTTCCTCTGGGGGTTTGGCTGTCGCGGAACGGAGCGAAGGCGAGCGTA
>QHYN01000164.1 GCA_003224145.1 Acidobacteriota bacterium | reverse complement strand
GCCAGACAAAATCGCCGGAAGCACCGGGTTTCATTCCAGGAAGCGGCAACCGTCTTTGGTGATCCTTTGGCGATAACGTATCCCGACCCGGATCATTCCATAGCGGAACAGCGTTTTATCACGGTTGGAATGTCGAGCACCGGCCGGGTTTTGATGGTTGCCCATGCAGACCGCAGCGAGAGCATCAGGATTATTAGTGCCCGTAAGGCGACGCCGCGCGAACGAAAGCACTATGAAGAAGAAAACTGAGAAACGAGCACGGCGTGACGAGTTACGCCGGGAGTACCACCTTTCCAAATTGAAAGGCGGCGTCCGCGGCAAATATCTCGCGCGCTATCGGGCAGGAACGAATCTCGTGCTTCTCTCGCCGGACGTCGCCGAGTATTTCCCCGACGAACAGTCCGTCAATGCGGCCTTGCGCACCCTGATTCACGTGGCCAAGCGGCCTCTCCGCCGCGCCCGATAGGCCCGCCTGACGAACAAGAGAAAAATAAAGTCAAAAGCCCCACACGTAAAACCGACGTGTTGGGCACCCAAATTCTTTTCAAGACTTTACCTCCGGGCCACCCGTCTGACCGTTCGAACAGCATGTTATAATTCAAACGGTAGGGAGAGGACCGAACCATGAACTTTTGGGGATTCCCGTGCAAGACTCCGGGTTGCAAGTCCTGGCTAAAAATGGGAGAGCTACAGGAAGATACCAACCGGGCGATTCGTTTTCCGATCAATTTGGGAGATGACCCAACTCGGCTTAAGTGTCCTGACTGCGGAGAGACGCATGATTATGCCTTTTCGGAAAAGGAAATCGTTGCTGCGAAGGGCTTCACCAATTCGACCGTGAAGTAAAGGTGTCGCTATGCCTGGACGTGGATGGCTGGTCGCTGAACGCTGGCACCCGGACAAACGGTCGCGTTTCTTAGAGGAGCCACGCTCGCGTCGGTTCGAGAGTCGGGACGACGCTGTAGCGGAGAGTTTGAAGCATGAACCTAAACACGGCGGAGAAATATGCGTGGTTCCTTATGAGCGCGAAGAGAGGAAACCGCGCAGGCTCCGTAGCGGTAGGAGAGAAACACGCCGCAGAAATTGAGGTAGCCGAGGATGGCATTTCATAAAATAAACATGTGGGACAACCGTTTTCTCTATCGCTGCCCGGATTGCGGGGCGGAAACTCCTCTCACTCCCGTTAAGGAACATGAGCTTGGCCCGCCGCCGCTCCACAATTGCCCAAAGGCCGCAAATGAGATTGGCTTCGATATGACGGAAATCTTGGCCGACCAGAAAAAGCGGGACGAGAAGGAATAATACTTCGCCGTAACTTCCCCGGAATCCTCGCCCGAAGCTCCCGCCGGCCCGCCTCCCCAGCGCTCCTCATCCCCGGTGCGGAAAAACCAGCGGGCTCCGCCTCGGGCTCCGGTTCCGCTCCGCGCCCACGATTTGCTGCTTAGGCTTCTGGAACCCATCACAAACCCTCCCTCAAAATACTTATTGACCCCGGACCATGGTCCGGGGTTTAGACTAAGCTCAGAAAGTGGGCATGAGAATGAAGCCTCTGACAATCGGACACCTCGCCAGAGAAGCGGGAGTCAATTTGGAAACCGTGCGTTATTACGAACGGCAGGGTCTGCTGGCGAAGCCACCGCGCAGCGCATCCGGTTATCGCCTGTTTCCATCGGATGCAGCGCGACGCCTGAGATTTATCCGGCGCGCCCGGGAACTTGGATTTTCGCTCAAGGAAATTCGAGAACTGCTATCGCTTCGGGTGTCACGGCGGACAACCAGCGCTGATATTCGGACACGGGCTGAGGCCAAGATCGTAGATATAGAAGCGAAGATCAAGAGCCTTGAATCCATGGAGAAGACCTTGCGGAAGCTCACAAGAGTCTGTGATGGATGTTCACCCGTTGCCCAATGTCCCATTCTCGAAAGTCTTGATGGGGAGGACATGTGAATACTCGGTGGAAGCAAGGCTTGCTCGCGCTTCCGAGCATCGGCGTGTCGCTGCTTCCGAAACTAGCTTGTCCCGCGTGCTGGCCAGCCTATGCCGGTCTGCTGACTTCCGTTGGTCTCGGCTTTCTCATTTCAACGCTCTATCTACTGCCGCTGACCACCGGCTTTCTCGTTCTTACTCTGGCAGCGCTGGTGTTCAGAGCAAAGAAGCGCCGGGGTTACGGTCCCTTCGTGCTCGGGCTGGTTGCAGCAATTGGTGTCCTGTTGGGTAAGTTTGCGTGGGGGTCGAATTTCACCATGTATAGCGCACTCGGGCTACTGCTTCTCGCTTCGCTGTGGAATGCGTGGCCGCTCGCGGAAATGGCTAGCGAAGCAGCAACGTGCCCAGAATGCCCCAGGGAAGAAGTTTGAGGAACTCAATAAAAAAGGAGGAAACAAGTATGGCTACAAAAAAGAAAATCGAAGTCTTCGGCGCAGGTTGCTCAACGTGCAAGGAAACAATTGAGGTAGTGAAGCGCCTTGCTGGGTCTTCGCATGAGGTAGTGGTCCACGATATGCAGAAATCCGAGGTGGCTTCCAAAGCGAAGCAATATGGGGTTCGAAGCGTTCCCGCCGTGGTGATTGACGGAAAATTGGCGGGTTGCTGCGCGGGTCGTGGTCCGGATGAGCATGTCTTACGTTCCGCCCTCGCCTAGACATCGGTGAAGCGGACCTCCGCGCTGCGGCTCCCGCAAACAGCCCCAGGTGGGCACTGCCCGGAATCCTCGCCCGAAGCTCCCGCCCGCCCATCGGCGCAGCGCCGCGCCCCCTCGTAAGTCGCCATTCCCCAGCGCGGCTAATGGAATGAAGAGAGATTCATCGAGCAAAATACACTCGATGCGGCAGAGTACCTCGACTGCGCAGGCCGACGCGTTCGCAGGAGCGAACGCGGAGGAAAAGTCGGCCTGCTCCGCTCGGAATGACATTGGTTTGTGTGCGTGGTTACGGCACGGCTGAAGCCGTGCCCTCCCGAAGAACTGGGAGCAGGAAGGAACAGGCAGAGATCAACGCTTCGCGTCGGGCTGCGGTTCCGCTCCGCGCCCCCTCAAACGCCTCTCACATCCCTCTTGCAGCAAATCCGCCCGAAGGTCCGCCGGTCGCGCCCGGCGTAATAATCGCCTGCCAGACAGCCCCCGTCGGAGAGTCGTAACATCGCCGTGCCGTAGTGCATGTGCATCGTTTTCATCGCGTCGGCCAGGGGCTGATTCTGATACTGGTAAATCAGCGCCACGCCTTCCGGATCATCCACCTGAATCACCGCCGCGCAGCTGCGGGACATCGAACTCGCCGTCGTCAGGAATACGCTGATTTGCGTCCAGCTCTGGAAGATATGGATGACCAAATCGTGGCGTTTGGCATGGCCGTCAAATGAGGTGATCAGGTAGCCGCGCCAGCGCCCCATGAGGTTGGGAATTCGCACCAGCCCCAGTTTGTGCACCAGGCTGTTTCGCCAGAGAAACCTTTCAAACAGGCCGTACAGCACGCCATAGAACGCTATGCTCGATGGAGCATCCAGCCACCAGGGCACCGAGAGATGCGCCGCCGCTAGAAATCTCGATGACACCCATGCCAAAGCGATTGACAGCAGCGCCAGCAAAAGAGGGACGACCCTCCTCTCGCTGGAGTCTGTGCTGTAACCGTGCATACTTCACCTGCCCGGCTGTTGCGAGCCGAACAAGCCTTTCGGCCTGCTGGAATGCGCCTCCACCCCCAATTGCTGCTGGGAAGCACCGGGTAGAACGACTGGCTCTAACGGTAGTGTGGCTTCCTGAAGAGGGGCCCGGGGGTATCCTATGTGTTAAGCAACTGCTAGTGGTAGCGCTCCTTACAACTTCCATCCTACTCCTGTTCGATGAGTGAACCACTGCTTGGGGTGGCCCAGGCCAAACCACAGCCCCGTGGGCGCTCCCCGGAATCCTCGCCCGAAGCTCCCGCCCGCCCATCTGCGCAGCGCCGCGCCCCCTCGTCAGTCGCCATTCCTCAGCGGGGGGAGGGGAGCTAAGCGAAGAGAGATTCATCGAGCAAAATACACTCGATGCGGCAGAGTACCTCGACTGCGCAGGCCGACATTCGCTGCGCGAATGTAAGAAAAAGTCGGCCTGCTCCGCTCGGTTCCGCAAGCCCATCCGGAATGCAGAAAGCGCATCCCGTAAAAGCATCTGGGACGCCCCGACAGGGTCGGGGTAAACTCCAGACGCGAATGACGGGCGGCGGAATGGAGGCGGCAAGAGGAGCGCAGAAACGGCGTACTGTTTCCAGTGACCGTGCCGGTCATTAAGTCCAGCCACGATCCCTCGACTTCGCTCGGGATGACAGGCAGGGGAGCGAACGTCGGAACGTCGAGAAAGGCGCACAGCCAGGAATGGTTGTGCCACGAGTTCAACGCACGCGGCGTGCACCAACCCACAACTCCCATTCCTGGCGTAAGATACCGCCATGAACAACACACAAGCGTTTTTTCGGGACAAAGCAGTGCTCGTCACCGGAGCTTCTTCGGGGATTGGCGAGGAGCTGGGGTGGCAATTGGCGCAGGCCGGCGCGAAGCTGACGCTCGCGGCGCGGCGCACGGAATTGCTGGACCATCTCGCGCAAAGAATTGCGGGCGCTGGGAGACTCACACCAGTAGTAGTCCGGTGCGACGTCACGTACGACCGCGACTTGCAAAATGCCGTAGCGGAAAGCGTGCAGCAGTGGGGAAAGCTGGACGTGGTGATTGCCAACGCGGGGTTCGGCGTGGTTGGCGCACTGAAAAATCTTTCGCTGGAGGATTACCGCCGGCAATTCGAGACCAACGTCTTTGGAGTGCTGCGAACGATTTACGCGGCGCTGCCGGAGATCGAGAAGACGAAAGGGAATATCGCCATCATCGGGAGCGTTTCCGGATGGGCGGCGTCCCCAGGCGCTTCGCCCTACGCCATGAGCAAGTTTGCCGTGCGCGCGCTGGCGAATTCGATTACGCCGGAGTTGCGGCTATCGGGAGTGAACGTGACGCTAATCAGCCCGGGATTTGTGGCCAGCAACATCCGGCGCGTGGATAATCAGGGAAAATTCCATCCCGGAGCCAAGGACCAGATTTCCTCGTGGCTGGTGATGCCTACAGAGAAAGCGGTGCGGCAGATGTTGCGCGCCGTGGCGCGAGGAAAGCGCGAGGCCATCATTACCGGGCACGGGAAAATTTTCGTGGCGCTGGAACGTTTCATGCCGTGGCTGCTTCGGGCAGTAGGGCGAAAAGTAGCGGCAGGGCGAGGCAGCTACCGTGCGGAAGCGAAAAGCGGAAATTAGAAATGGAAACTGGAAACTGGAAACGGGAAACCAGAAAGCTGGAAAGCAGAACGTCAGCATGTGGCGAATTGGAGTACGGGCCCGGACAATGGGCTCCAACACAACAGGCGAAGCGGATTATTTTTTTTCCGGCTTGCCGGGTTCATTTTCGGCTAGAACCACGTGCCAGAGGTGTTTTTCAGATTGCAGCCTGGTAAGGAAGCCAACGCCATCGAGGCGCGCGCCGTCCTGGCTAAGGTCGATGGTGTAGGAACTCTGCTTGAAAGGATGGCCCTTTGGGTCGGTGCCTTTGACGACCACGCGAAGAGCTTTCGAGACGCGCGGCTGCCTGCGGGATCTGCGCCAAAAATTGGGAATGGGATATTTGAAGGCCAGGCCGGCTTTGGTTTCGCGGTCGGAGTAAGCGTCGAGGTAGGCGACGCGGACCGCCAGTTCCTGGCCGGTGCTTCGCTGCATCAAAAAAACAGAGTCGCCTAACTCCAGTTTGGTTTTGAGCATCACGAGAGCGCCGCTGGCGTTGACGGTGAGGGTTTCCGTTTCTTCGTGGAAGGCTCCGGTATCTTTGGCGTACCCGTAGAGGACGATCGGAATGCGAATCGACAGGCGCTCGCTGGAACGAGGAGTTTTCTTTGTCGCTTCGGTGGAGATGACATTGGCCAACGCGGGCGCGGATTTTTGTCCCTGTGAAGGATCTTGCTCCTCCAGGGGAGCTACTTCGAGGACTTCTTTAGGGTCGCCGCGCTGCGCGCCGTGCTCGCGGCACTTGAAATCCCAGGTCTGCCTGCGAATCTGATCGGCAGATTCCTCGCGGTCGGCCAAAGTGACCCAGAAATCGGTTTCACAGTCGGGGCAGCGCAGCCGTATGGCAAAGTTTCCAGGCATTGGAGTTCTCTAATGTTCAAGCATACCTTCAAGTTTGGTCGCGGCGCTCTTCTGCCTGGCGACTATTCTTCGAAAGGTAAATGGCTGGGACGAGAGAACTTGAAAGCGAAACTAAGGTTGCCATTTCAGGAAAATGGCGGCGAGGGGCGGAAGGGTGAGGACGAGGGAGTGAGGGCGGCCCTGGGCGGGCTGGTCCGAGGCATCCTGGCCGCCGGCGTTACCGGCGTTCGAACCGCCGTAGAT
>QHYN01000206.1 GCA_003224145.1 Acidobacteriota bacterium | reverse complement strand
CTCTTTCTTTTCAACAACTTACAACAATCAAATTCTGTAACCCCTTTGTGTTGAACCTCTTACAAAATGACCGGGGTGTGTCTACCCCCCAAACGAGGAAAATCATGAACTCCACCATCACGAACGCCAGCTCTACCCTGGAAGTCCCTGCAGTTCCGTCCCAGAACGAGTCTCCTCGCTGCCAGTATCGCTTCTCCAATGGCAAGCGCTGCCGTTTCCCCGGCTTAGAATCTCAATCTGGCTTCTGTTCTCGACATTTCCATCCAATCCTCGTCGCCCTCCCGGCATCCCCCAATGACTCTGCCGATCTCTCTGCGGACCTCCTCCCCGAGCTTTCCGAATTCTCCTCCGGCGTCGACATCCGCCAATTCCTCGCCCGTCTCCTTGTTCAGGTGACCAAAGGCCGCGTCGGGCCGCGCCGCGCCGCCGTCCTCGCCTACATCACCAACCAGCTCCTGCATTCCCACCGCGCCATCAAAAAAGAATCGGACGACCAGCCGCAGGAAATCATCATGGATCTGCCTCGCCCCAAGCGCGACTGAAAGGCCACCGCCATGCCCAATTTCACCCACCATCACGGTCAACCATCGTCATTGGTGGTGACACGCAGCTCAAGAGACTCGAAACTCTGGCTTCCGCGCCGATCTAGTCCTGTTTTGCAAACAAGTGCCTCGCAGCTCACGAGGGACAGCTCAGGAGAAGGCCCGAAGTTGAGAGCGGAAAGCGGAAAAAGAGAAGAAAAGGGACCACAAGATATAGGCAGTATTTGGGCTTGCGCACAAGGATTCGTGGAAAAAGAGCAGTGAGAGGAGAGAAGCTGGACGAAAGGACAGCGAAAGCAGGGCGTAAAGAGGGAGAAGAGAAGGAGCGAAATTAAAAAAAGTACAAAAATACCCTTGACACAAAATGCAGGTTCCAAGATACTCCCGGTGCGCCAGTAACTGCCTTCCCCCGAGAACGTTCCGACGTTTCTCTCCTATCCGCACGCCGGAAATACAGTCAGCAAGGAGCACCGGTGGCGGCACAAGTGAATAAAGAAGAATTGAATTCGTTTTCGTTAGAGATGGACCGGGAAGTCATCCGCTGCAAGACTTGCGGACTGGTACAGTACCGGACGCGCACGGGAAATTGCCGGCGATGCGTGCGCGTATTGCCTCAGCGCCTGGAATTTCTGATTCCTCCCCCGGCACCGCCGGAGGAAGTGGCCGCTGAAACTGAGTCGGAGAAGCTGGTCAACCAGCAGACGGTGGAGAACATCGGGCAGCGGATTCGCCAGTTGCGCGAATCGCGCTCGATGACCCAAAGCCAACTGCAATCGCGCTCGAAGGTCTCGCGCTCGTATCTGTCACGCATCGAGAGCGGGCAGATGACCCCGAGCCTGGGCACGCTGGAGAAAATCTCCGAAGCGCTGAACGTGGGGCTGAACCGGTTCTTCATCCCGGAATCGGACGGCGAAGCGCTGCTGGAGGATCCGTTCATCCAAGGACTGCGGCCGTTCCTGCGGCAACTGGATTGGGAACAGTGGCAGTCCATTCTGAAGAGGCTGCAGGCGATCAGCGATCACGTGCATGCGGCCCCGGTGAACCTCCGCCCTATCGGTAATCCGGCGCGGCTTCCGCAAACTGCGCCGGCGAATGGCAACGGGATGGGACATATCGGGATGGGCCATTCGAGTGGGGCTGCGCACGCGCACGTTCCCGGGCAGTCGCAGGGCTACGCGCTGCGTCGGCCGGGCGCACCCGTGTTTCAGCGGCCGATGGCGCGATAGAATTCGGTTCGAACAGAGCACAAATTGACGCGGCGTGACCGTTCCGGTTGCGCCGCTTTTTTTTATTTGCCGAAGAGATTTTGCCGAGGAGGCGGCGGCTACTCGCGGATGACGGAGACTTTCGCGTCGGGAACTTCGAGCCGGATGAGACGATGCGTGTTGTCGAGAAATAAAAGGATCTCGAGGTCGGAGGAGCTGACCTTGAGGCTTTCGTACGTTTTGCCGTCGGCGGTGGCGGAGCCGGCGGAGAGGACTCTCACGGAACCAGGCGTCAATTCCTGCGGGATGAGCACCGGGAAAGTTTGCTCGCCGCCCTTGGACCAGTCGTAGATGCGCGCCAGGACAGCGTATTGATGGTAGAGATTGTTGTCCAGCACGGCGATGAGTGGAGTGTTGAACGAAAGGTCCTGTTCGAAAAAGCAAGGCTGTGTGCGGTGTGGATCCGCTATTTCCGCGGCCGTGCACGGGCGCGCGCCTTGCATCTCGAGAGTGATGCGCGCGATGCCGTTGGCGAAGAGGACGTGCGCGCCGTTGGTTTTGTCGGTTTGCGCCGTCCAATCGTAGCTGATGGGCGCGCCGTCAGACTGGAGCGTGAGCGAGCCGGTGACTTTGCTGGCGGCGCCTTCCGGGGGCTTGATGTCCGCGGTCCCTTTGGCGAGCCAGCCGCCGCCGGAAGGCGCAATCTCAAATTCCTCGTGGCCGACGGTTTGGCCGGCCAGTTTGATGGTGAACTTTCCTTTGTCCTGTGCGAGGACGCCGGAGCCGGCCGCGACCTTCTTCTGAGCGGCGAAAGACAGTGCAGCGCAGGCTGCGAATCCCAAGATCAATCCAACGCAGGTTGCTCTGAATTTCACGGTGCGTCTCACCCCCGTGGTCATTCTCTCTCAGGGCAGGGGTTTCTCAACCACTAGATGCGCCTGGTTTCCACCAGATGCAACAATACCGCGGCGCAGAATTTCGGCGACCACTTGCGTGGGTTCGCCGGAGCTGTCCACACGGTAATCGGCAAGCTGGTACGAAGGGAGACGCTGCGCGTAAAGCTCGCGAAAGCTGCCTTCGTCGCGGAAGAGGGGCCGGTCGGTCATGGTCATGCAGCGCGAGAGCAGAACTTCAATGGGCGAATCAAGCCAGAGCACCGCAGCCCCGGCGGAACGGAGAAATTCGGGGCAGCCGGGCTGCGCGTAGGTGCCGCCGCCGAGCGCGAGGACCGTACCTTCTTTGTGCTCGGAAGCACGGCCGAGGGCAGCACGGAGCTGGTCCGCCTCAATTTGGCGGAAAGAGGGTTCGCCGAAGCGTTCGAAAATCTGCGGGATGGGGAGGCCGGCGGACTCCTCAATGCGTTCGTCGAGATCGACAAAGCGCCAGGCGAGCTGCCGGGCCAGGAGCGTACCGATGGTGGTCTTGCCGGAGCCCATGAAACCAGCAAGGCACAGAACCGGGACGCGGGGTGGAAGTCCGCGCGAAAGAGGCGAAGTGGTCACGCTAGGGAGGCGCGAAAAGCTAGTCGCGCTTTAGAATGCGAATTGTACCACTGTAGGAGGAGAGTTCGACTTTCGCCAGGCCGGCGCCAAAAGTACCGATGACGCCCTTGGTGAATTTCGAAGCAAAACGCCTGACGCTGTGAGAATCAGGCTTTAGGAAAGCGGCGGCCTGATTGTCGACGGTGCCCGTGGCGGTCTTCGCTTGTAGGTCAAAGGAGTCATTACCGGAGAAACGGACTTCCACGAGACCCTTACCGCTCTTCATGGTATAGAGTCCGGTGCGCACAAAATCGCCATCGAAGAGAATGTTGCCCGAGGTGGTAAAGAGGCTCACGTTGGTCAGCGCTGGCTGAAGAATCTGCGCCCCGCCGCTGACGGACTTGAAATCCAGCTTGCCAGCACACTGGGTGCACACCAGCGAGCCCTCGGTTGTGCGGACGATGATATAGCCCGAGACTTCCTTGAGGTGCACGTCGCCCTTCACGCTTTCCAGGGTCATGTCGCCCATCACTTGTTCGACGTAGATGAGGCCGGTTTCCGTCTTAAGCTGGAGTTCCGTTTCTTCGGGCACAGTGAGTTGCAGGCTGGTCTCGAGTTCCCCCGCCTGAGCCGCGGCATCCACGATGTTGGCGATGATGTCAATGCGGTCGCCCGCTTGCTCCATGTCGAGGGTGATCTTGTTGGAAGTTTGACTGGCGATGACGGCGACTTCGGGATTCTTCGATGATTTCACTTCGATGCGGCCGTTCGCCACATTCTGAATCACGACCACCGGCCGGCTCTTTACCGCAAAATGCCTTTCGATGCGTTGCCCGGCGGCGCTAGCGGGCCCGCCAGAGAGGAGAATAGCCGCGACGCTCGCGGTGAGCAGGATGCTTCGTCCCATCAATCCGGTCCCCATGTTAGTTCACGCTCCTTCCGCGATCCATCATCGCGGAGAGTAATTCCGCTTTTTGCTGGTAAGCGTCCGAGAGATACTCGCGCGCCAGATCGTCCCGTGGCACCTCTTTCAGATGGCGCTCGCAGTCGGCGATAAAATCATCGACTTGTTGCAGGTCTTGCTGGAGTGCAATGTCCACCGGGGAAGTGCTCGTGAGATGCATGTTCCTCAGGTCCACTTCCTGTTCATTTAAGAGTTTGGCGGTCTGGCCGATATCCGGCGGCGGAGGAGACGAGGGAAGCTCACTGGGTTGCCGCAATTGCAAAATGGCAGCGGCGACGATCAATGCGCCCGCCATAACGGTTGCCAGGGCACGGCTCCGGAACAGACCGCTGAAACCGCGCCACCAAGAAAGACTTTCTTCTGAGGGAGCAGCCACAGGCTCCTTGATGATTCCTTCCAATTCGAGCTGGGTCCGGAGGGAGACCCACACGCGCGCAGGGGGCTCGACTTCGGCCGGCAGTTTATTTGCGACAGAAACAATCGCCGCGAGATCGGATACGAACTCCTGACAATGCCTGCATCCAGCCAAGTGCGCACGCGCTGCTTCCGGCAGTGGCGCGAGGCCTTCCTGCTCAATTACGACTTCCACGTCCCTACACTGCATAGCCCATCACTCCAAGAGGACAGCTACTGGACGGCTGTTCCCTCGACTGCTCTCAATAACTTGCGGCACCGGTTGCTGATGGCGCCACGAAGCCGCACTTGCACCCCACGATTTCGCTCATTGTAGCTCAATCATCGTGGGCCGTCTGCGTTTTCGCGGCGTGGCGTTCCTGCCGCGCCTGGGCGCGAAGTTCTTCCTGCAACAAGTCCCGCAGACGGGTTCGCGCCTTGTGCAATTGCGATTTCGAATTTCCGACCGAGCATCCCATAATGTCGGCAATCTCGTTGTGCTCGTAGCCCTGAACGTCGTGCAGCATAAATACCGTCCGGTAACCCGGCGGAAGCTTTTCGACGGAACGCTCCAAATTGACGCGGTCCACCGCGCCGCTCAAGCCGAGGTCCGGTGCTCCAATGTCTTTTCTTGGGCCACCTGTTTCTTCGTCGGGCTCCGTCGTTTCTTCGAGAGAGGCCACTGGAAGCGACTTCTTGCGAAGGCGCATCAGCACGACATTGACGGTCATGCGATGCAGCCATGTCGAGAAAGCCGACTCGCCTCGAAAGGTCCCAATCTTGCGGAAGAGCTGCAGGAACGCTTCCTGCATCAAGTCTTCCGCATCCGCCGGGTTATTCACCATCCGAAGGCACAAGGCGTAAACGCGGCGGCTGTGCAATTGGTACAGAAACTCAAAAGCTGCAGCGTCACCTGATTGGGCCAGACGGATGGCTTCCGCTTCAGTCACCGGCTTGGTGGCCTGTCGGGAAGTCAACGCATTCGGAGCGCTTGGTCGTTTTCGGGCCAACGGTCCAATTGCGGCGCATCCTTGTCATCGGATGCACCGGATACCCCCTGGAGTTGTCCTGCCATTGGTCCGCATTGTGAGATTCACACCCCGGAAAGGGTGCCTATGGCCCGGGATGGTTTCCCCGGGCCTGCGCGGGCGAGCAGGCCTTCTTATTCTCCCGCGATTGCGGCCATTCGTCTATGACGGATCACCGGTCGCCGGACAGCGAGTGAGTCTGCTGGAGCTTTGAGTTGTTCGCCAACAGTACGCTCAAAGGCGCCAAGCTGGGCGACTGGAAGTACAACGAGAAAGGATTTGAACAGGACTATCGCTTCCCTTAGGCAGGTATTGAGATCGTAATGGTCCACATCCACCTCATTCCACGTGCGTTGCGGGTCGGTGGAAAGCCCGTCGGCGAGATCTCCGGCGGCGCTACGAAAGGCCCTCCCCAGGTCTTCTACCATTTCCTCCAGGGTGCTGACCTTATGAAGGAATTGGAGGCGATGGGAAAGCAGGACACGATTCAGCAGGCCGCTCATGCGTGCCGAACGCTGGCTTGTTTGTCCCTGATAATTCCCCGGGTTCATCGGGGCTGCATTAGGCACTGTTCCGTAATGTTTGGCGTGCTCGTGCAATACTCGAAGCGTGGCGGCAAGCGAACGGGTCAGCCGTTCACAGAGTTCCGAGGCCATAGCGATCGCCTCTAGAGACCTAGCCAGCAGTCCAATGTGCTTGAGTTCAATCGCTTCATTCAGGGAGACGCTGAACATGCAGTAGAGAGATTGCAGATGATGTTCGTGTTGATGGAAAATTTGCGCTTTTTCTTCCGGAAGCCACGCGCGCCAGTCTTGCTGGACAGAACTGCCGCGGGCAGAGAGGGGGCGGCTGCTGTCTTTCATGAGAGGTCTCCGTAGAGGACAGGTGCGGGAGTATACCAAAAGGGATTCCCTAGGCAATACTTTTTTTAATGAGTAACCAAGGCTCACTGGCCTGACCTGGAACTAGTCATCCCGGACATCATCTGTAAGCCCATGCTCGCTGCCAGCGCCCGTCTCTTTACAAATCCCTCAGCGAATTAAGAGAGCCGGTTTCTTGCTCCAAGACCGCTCGCGCCGCTATACTCGGTCTCCGTCTCTTCGGAAAGGATTGTCTTCTTGCAATTTGAGCCGCGCGACCAGTTTGAGCAGCGCCAGAAGAAGCTCGAGCAGATCCAGGCGCTGGGCCACGATCCGTATCCGCGCGAATTTCGCTGGACGGATACGCCGGCCGCGTTGGTGGAGAAATTCGGAGGCGCCAGCGCGCCGGAATTAGACACCAACAAACGCGAGCTGTGCGTCGCCGGCCGCGTCGTCTCTCTCCGGCTCATGGGCAAGGCTGGCTTTGCGCATTTACAAGGAGCCGGGAAGCGCATCCAGATCTACGTGAGGAAGGATGTGGTCGGGGAGAAGGGTTTCCAGTTGTTTCATTTGCTGGACCTGGGCGATTCGATTGGCGTACGGGGCCATCTGTTTCGAACCAAGACCAATGAGTTGAGCGTCTGGGTTGAAGAGATTTTCTTCCTTTCGAAAGCGCTGCTGCCGCTGCCGGAGAAATGGCATGGCTTGACAGATGTGGAGTTGCGTTACCGCCAGCGCTATCTCGACCTCATCGCGAATGACAAATCGCGCCAGGTGTTTGCGACGCGGGCGCGCATCATCCAGGAATTGCGCCGTTTCTTTGACGCGCGCGGCTATATCGAGGTCGAAACGCCGATGATGCATCCCATCCCGGGCGGCGCCACCGCGCGCCCTTTCATCACGCACCACAACACGCTGGACATTGACTTATATCTGCGCATCGCGCCGGAGCTGTACCTGAAGAGGTTGACGGTCGGCGGATTCGACCGTGTCTACGAGATCAATCGCAACTTCCGGAACGAAGGCATCTCCACGCAACACAATCCAGAATTCACCATGCTGGAGTTTTACGAAGCCTATAGTAATTACCGCGACTTGATGGACATGAACGAACAGCTTTTCGCGCTGCTGGCAAAGAATGTCACCGGTTCGACGACGGTGAAGTACGGCCAGACAGAACTGGATTTTTCGAAGATGCCACGCCTTTCCATGCGCGAAGCCATCGTGAAATATTGGCCCAAAGCGGCAGGCGAGGCCCCCACCCTTGAAAAACTGGCTTCTCCGGGAGGCGCGCGCGAGGCAACGGATAGGTATAACACATGGGCAAAAAAGAGCGGAGCTCCCTATGCTACGTCGAAAGGCGAATTGAAGGATGGAGAGTGGACGGGGTTGCTGTTTGAAACGATAGCGGAAGACCAACTCGTTCAGCCCACGATCCTTTACGATTTTCCCAAGGAGATTTCGCCGCTTTCGAAACAGAAGCCGGAAGATCCTTCGCTGACGGAGCGATTCGAAGTTTACGTTGCGGGAATGGAAGTTGCGAATGGCTTCTCGGAACTCAATGACCCAGCGGAGCAGGAGCGCCGATTCCTCGCGCAGATCGCGCAAGGCGGCGAGGAAATGCCCAAGCAGCTTGACGTCGATTACATTCGCGCCCTGTGCCACGGGATGCCGCCAACCGCCGGTGAGGGGATCGGCATCGACCGCCTAACGATGCTACTGACCGACTCGCCCTCCATCCGCGACGTAATTCTGTTTCCGCTGCTGCGGCCCGAAGGCGGCGAATCATCTTCCACTTCCGAAGCGCACGGCGCGTAACGTATTCTTCCAACCACGATGCGATTCGAATGGTTTGTGGCCCAGCGCTACCTGCGGTCTCCTTACCGCCCAGCGGTTCTCCGCCTGGTCACTCTTTTTTCCATCATCGGTGTGGCCGCAGGCGTCGCGACTCTGGTGATCGCGCTATCGATGAACACCGGTTTCCGCGAGACTCTTCAGGATCGCTTGCTGGGTGTCACGGCTCATATTTCTCTCACCAGGCCTGGCTCGAGCGGGATCAGGAACTACGAGGAAATGGCTGCGAAATTGGCGGCCGTGCCGGGCGTGCGCTCGGTTACACCGGCGGTCTATCAGACGGTGCTGCTTTCCTTCGGGGGGCAGGCGCGCGGCGTGGTGACCAAAGGCGTCGATCCGGAGCGCGAACGCAGAAGTGATGAAGCGCTTCAGCGCCTTGTTGCCGGGCGGCTGGACTTTTCGCCGGATGCGGACGGAATCGAAGCGCTGCTCGTTGGCAAACAGCTCGCTGAGGAATGGAAAATCTCGCCCGGTGATTATGTAACGCTCACGAGTCCTCAAGGGAGATTGACTCCCTTTGGACTGATTCCCCGGACGCGCCGATTTCGCGTTGCGGGCGTGTTCGATTCGGGATTCTACGATTACGATGAGAACTGGTGCTTCACGACTCTCGCCGCAGCGCAAGGTCTATCCGGCTCGGGCGACCTGATCAACGTGCTCGAATTTCGCCTCAACCAACCGGAACGTGCCGGAGAAATTGCCGAAGAAATCCAACACGCCGCGGGGCAGGGGTTTTCCGCAACAACCTGGATGGAAGAGAATCGCGCGCTTTTCCGGGCGTTGCGTCTGGAGAAACTGGTGACCGCTATCTTTATCGGGCTGATCACCTTCGTCGCGGGGCTCAATATTCTGGTGGTTCTTTCCATGACGGTCACGGACAAGGCGCGCGATATCGCCGTGCTCCGGTCGTTGGGTGCGCGCCGCGAACAGGTTCGAACGATTTTTCTTTGCCAGGGAATCAGCATCGGGGCCCTGGGCACGCTCATAGGCCTGATCGTGGGTTACACGTTCGCGTTCGTCGCTGGCGGCTATCATCTGATCCCTCTGGATCCGCAGGTTTATGCGGTTCCGTACGTGCCGTTTCATCCGAGTTTCTTCGATGGCTTATGGATTACGACGGTGGCGTTGGGGATTTCGATTGGGGCAACCATTCTTCCGGCTCGTGCCGCCGTGCGGCTCCTGCCGGTGGAGATTCTCCGGTATGAATGAGGGGCGGCAAAGCCAAGCAATAAGCTTATTTTGGGAGGAATTTGGCGCACGGTTTGCACGTAGTTCGGTGGAGAGGCCGGTGGGCAGAACCCGGGGGTTCCCTCGTGCCTGGTTGGCGATATGCCCGCCGCAAGCTGTTGAAAACGGGAAGATTAGAAGTGTCTTGGCGGGACTCCCAAGTGGCCGTTTTTGGGCAGGCACATCACTGGCAAAAATGGGAAACACTTTGGGTCATTTGAGGCAGTGTAACGTGATGCAGCGCACGGCACGGAGATTGCACAAAGAGCATCTAATTCGATAAGGAGCAATGTTTAGGGAACGGAAAAACATGTTCGCGCCATGACCCCTGACTCTCAGCCCGCAAACCGGAAAGCAACAGGTGTTTCGCCAAAAGCAGGCGTGATCCTGCAATCGCAGGGCTTGAAGAAAGTTTACGGGAGTGGGGAGAAAAGCGTCCCGGTTTTGCGGGATGCGAACTTGAGTTTGCGGCAAGGAGAGATGGTAGCGATCGTCGCGCCATCCGGAGCGGGAAAAAGCACATTGCTGCACTTGCTGGCCGCGCTAGACACGCCAACGAGCGGTACAGTATACTTCGATTCGAAAGCCATTGAAACAAATGATGACGCGGCGTTGGCGGAATTTCGAAATCGCGCCGTGGGATTTTTGTGGCAGCGCCAGCAATTGCTGCCGGATTTTACGGCTGCGGAAAACGTAGCCATGCCGCTGCTGTTGCGCGGCGAGAATTTCGCTTCGGCGCTGGGGATGGCGCGGAAGTGGCTCGCGGAGGTTGGGCTGCAAGACCGTGCCGATCACCGCGCAGGGGAACTCTCGGGAGGGGAACAGCAGCGCGTAGCGATTGCCCGGGCGCTCGTCACTGGGCCGCGCGTGCTGCTGGCAGATGAACCTACCGGAGATTTGGACGAGGAGAATGCTTGGGCCGTGTTCGAGTTGCTGGAACGGCTGCATCGCGCGCACAAGTTGACCTCGCTGATCGCGACGCATAACTTGGCGCTCGCCGCGCGGTGTGACCGCATCCTGGGGCTGGAACATGGCGTTCTGCATACCCGCGGGGCTGCGGCCATTGCGGGCGGGGTCCCTGGGGGAGAAGCGAGCTAACGTGTTCGAACGTTACACAGAGAAAGCGCGCCGCGTCATATTTTTTGCGAGGTACGAAGCCAGCCAGTATGGCAGCCCGTACATCGAGACGGAGCATTTGCTGCTCGGCTTGATGCGCGAGGACAAGGCCCTGGCCAACCGCTTCCTGCGGCAACAGGGCTCGATTGAGTCCATTCGCAAGGAGATTGAAGCCCGGATCACCATCCGCGAGCGCATCTCCACCTCGGTCGAAGTGCCCCTGAGCGCGGAATGCAAGCGCATCCTGAACATGGCCGCCGAAGAAGCGGAGCGCCTCGGCCACAAGCACGTTGGCACCGAGCATTTGCTGCTCGGCATCTTGCGCGAAGAAAAGTGCTTCGGGTCGGAAATCCTGATGGAGCGCGGCTTGCGCCTCTCGACGCTGCGCGAAGAACTGGCGCGCACTTCGGGCGAAAAAACGGCGGCAGCGCGGCCGAAAGAAACTTCCTTGCTCGCGGAGTTTAGCCGCGACCTCACGCAAGCCGCCGGTGAAGGCTCCCTCGATCCGCTCGTGGGCCGCGAAAACGAAGTCGAGCGCGTCATTCAGATTTTATGCCGGCGCACCAAGAACAATCCCGTGCTCATAGGAGAGCCTGGCGTGGGCAAAACCGCGATCGTCGAGGGGCTCGCGCAGCGCATCGCTGATGGCGACGTTCCGCCGTTTCTGGCGGACAAGCGCATTCTCTCCCTGGATCTTTCCCTCATCGTTGCGGGGACGAAATACCGCGGCCAGTTCGAAGAGCGCCTCAAGACCATCATGAAAGAATTGATGGAGAGCCAGAACGCGATCGTCTTCATTGATGAGTTGCATACCCTGGTGGGCGCCGGTTCCGCGGAGGGTTCGCTGGACGCCGCGAACATTTTGAAGCCCGCGCTATCCCGTGGCGAAATTCAATGCATCGGCGCCACGACGCCGGGCGAATACCGCAAATCCGTTGAAAAAGACCGTTCGCTGGAGCGCCGGTTCCAAGCGGTCAAGGTGCCTGCGCCGAATGAAGAAGAAGCCATCCAGGTGATTCAAGGTGTGCGCGAGCGCTACGAAAAATTCCATGCGGTCAGCTACACCGACGAAGCGCTGCGATACTCGGTCTACCTTTCCAACCGCTACATCCCGGACCGCTTTCTTCCCGACAAGGCCATCGACCTGATCGACGAAGCGGGCGCGCGCGTGAAGCTGCGCCAGGCCACGGTTCCCGACGAAGTCGGTGAAGTGCAGAAACGCGTAAAATTCATCACCCACCGCATGGAAACGGCGATCGCCAATCACGAATTCGAGAAGGCGCGCTTCTACTCCGAAGAAGAACGCAAAGAAAAAGAAAACCTGCGCGGTCTTCGCGAACGCTACAAATTGGACGACGCCTCGACGGGCGTGGTGACCCGCGAGGACATCGAGGAAGTTGTCGCTCGCTGGACCGGCATTGCCGTCACCTCCATTAAAGAAGACGAGCAGCAGAAACTGTTGCGCATCGAGCCGGAGCTGCACAAGCGCGTCATCAGCCAGGACAAGGCCATCACGGCGCTTGCGCGCGCCATTCGCCGCAGCCGCGCCGGCCTCAAGTCGCCTCTGCGTCCCGTAGGCTGCTTCTTTTTCCTGGGCCCGACCGGCGTCGGCAAGACCGAAGTCGCTCGCCGCTTGGCCGAGTTCCTGTTTGGTTCGGAGAAATCGCTGGTTCGTTTCGACATGTCGGAGTTCATGGAAAAGCACTCCGTTTCGAAACTGATCGGCGCGCCTCCAGGGTACGTGGGCTACGAAGAAGGCGGTCAGTTGACGGAGCGCGTCCGCCGGACGCCCTACTCGGTCATCCTGCTGGATGAAATCGAGAAGGCCCATCCGGACGTTTTCAACATATTGTTGCAGGTGTTTGAGGACGGGCAGTTGACGGACGGGCTCGGCAATACCGTGGATTTCCGGAACACCATCATCATCATGACCTCGAACCTGGGCGCGAGGCATTTGCAGAAGCGCACCAGCCTGGGTTTTCAGGCTGGCACGGACGAAGCCGGGCGCAAGTCGATGGAAGAATTGGTGATGAACGAAGTCAAGCGGGCGTTCAATCCGGAATTTCTCAACCGGCTGGACGAGGTCATTATTTTCAACCCGCTCGCCGATGAAGATCTGCTCCGCATCATCGATTTGCTCGTGGGACAGTTGAATGACACGCTGATCCACCGGCAAGTGCAGGTCGTACTTTCGCCGGAAGCTCGCCAGTGGATACTCGAGAAAACGTGCGCGGATCGCAGTTATGGTGCGCGTCCGTTGCGCAGGGCTTTGCAGAAGTACGTTGAAGACCCGCTCTCCGAGGCGCTGATCCAGGGGGGAATTCAAAGGCCCGCGACACTCCAGATTTACGTCGCCGGGGAAGGCCTGTCGTTCCGTCCTGTCGGTGAGGCAACCCCGGTCGTCCACTAGCGAATCTGAAACAACGCACGGCCGGCCCACACCGGGTCCGGCGGGAGAATAACAACTTGAGTTTGGGGGCGCGGCCCTGATGACTTTACCGGCCGCTCAAAGAAGAGTCTGTTCGCCGTTGGGAGTGATTGCGGCTCGCGTGACACCGGTTGTCGCGCTCGTTTTTCTTTTTGTGAACGCCTCACCCGCGTCCACTCGGGAAAGCCTTGCTGCGGACCATTCCACGAGCATTGTTCTTTTCTCCGTCTCCCTGGATTTGATCACCGGCAAGGAATTGCTGGAAGACCACTCTCCGGCTGAACCGCAGGCTGCGGCCGCCCAGCAGCAATATGTCATCGAGCGCGTCGACTTCATTGGCAACCGGCGTATCCGCACGGACACCTTGAAAGCTCGCATCTTTAGCCGCGAAAGGGACCCCTACAACGAGGATACTTTGCGGCGTGACTTTCAGGCGCTGTGGAACACGCAATTCTTCGAAGATGTGAAGCTGCGCGTCGAAGATTCGCCGAAGAGTCCCAACGGCAAGATCATCGTTTTCGAAGTGAAGGAGCGTCCGCAAATTCGCCGCATCCGCTACGACGGCATTCACTCCATTTCAGAGTCGGACATTCTCGACCGCTTCAAGGAGCGCAAGGTCGGTCTGAGCGTCGAAAGCCAGTTCGATCCCACGAAAATCAAAAAAGCCGAAGTCGTCTTGAAAGAGCTGCTGGGCGAGCATGGCCGCCAGTTTGCCAAGGTCACGCCGCAGTACGAGCGCATCGCTTCCAGCAATGCCGTCATTCTCGTTTTCAAAATCGAGGAAGGCCCCAAAGTCAAGGTCGGCAGAATCAAGTTCACCGGAAACCATGCCTTCAGCGACCGCAAGTTAATCCGCGCCATGCGCCACGACCGCCCGTACGCGATTCCCCTCTATTTCCGGTATATCCCGGTCCTCACGAAGACCTATGACCGCCAGAAGCTGAGCGAGGATCTCGAAGTCGGCGTCCGTGGCCTGTACCGCGACAATGGTTACTTCAAAGTTTCCGTCGGCGAACCCGTTCTTGAAAATATCGACACCACGCATTCGCGCCTCGGCGTTCCCCTCGTCACCGGAAAAGGGCACGGCAAAGCCGTTAACATTACCATCCCCATCGAAGAAGGTGAACGCTTCCGCATGGGCACGCTGAAAATTGTCAGTTCCGATCCGGACAAGGCTTTATCCCTTAAGGTGGATGCACTGAAGACGGCGTTTCCCTTGAAACAGGGTGATATTTTTTCCACGGAAAAAGTCCGCAAGGCCCTGGAGACCTACGGCAAGATTTACGGGGAGTATGGTTTTATCGATTTCACGCCGGAACCGGACACCGAAGTGGACGACGTCAATAAAATCATTAATCTCACTCTCCGGTTTGACGAACAGAAACAGTATTTTGTCCACCGCATCGATTTTAAAGGCAACACCACCACCCGTGACAAAGTTATTCGCCGAGAGCTGATGATTGATGAAGGCCAGCTCTTCAACAAGCGCTTGTGGGAATTGAGCATCCTCCGTCTGAATCAGCTCGACTATTTCGACAAAATCGAAGCGGACAAGGCCGCCGAAATCAAACGCAACGCCAAGGAAGGCAATGTCGACATCACTCTCAAACTCAAGGAAAAAGGCAAGCAGTCCATCGGTTTGCAGGGCGGTGTCAGTGGATTGGCCGGCAGCTTCATCGGCCTCACCTATCAGACCAACAACTTCCTGGGTCTTGGCGAAACGCTGACCTTCTCCGCGCAGTTCGGGAGTTTGTCGCGCACCTTCATGTTTGGTTTTACCGAGCCTTATCTGTTTGACCGGCCTATCTCCACGGGTTTCACCATTTTTTCCAGCCGCTATCAGTTTGACCAGGCCAGACAGGAAGCCCTGCTGCTGCAGCAATCCGTCAGTATCAACCCTCAGTTTGTCCAGAACTACGTCCAGAACAGCACAGGTTTCACGATGTTCGCGCAGTACCCGCTTCGCCGCCTTTCCTTTGCGCGCTTTGGATTGAACTACGGTTTGACGCGCACGAACATCAAGTCCTTCAATGAGGCATCCACGCTGCTATTCGAGTCCTTGCAGTTCCGGAGCCTGACCGGACCGAGCGCGCTGAACGGCATCATCTCCAGCACCATCACGCCTTCGATTTCTTATAACACTGTTGATAATCCGATCAACGCAACCCATGGGAAGAGCTTTTACTATTCGGTGGGGTTTTCCGGGCTCGGCGGGAACGTCAACAGCATTACCAATGTTGTCGACATGAAGTACTTCCATCCCATCAACAAGCGTCGCAACGTTCTGGGGCTCCACTTCAGCGCCGCGCATACTACCGGCTATGCCGGCAAGGAAGTCCCGCCTTTCAGCCGGTTTTATATGGGCGGTGAAAACGATATCCGCGGGTTCGACATTCGCGCCATTTCCCCGGTTACGTTCATTCCCGAACAAACCCGGCAAACGATTTCCTACCACGATCCCACTTCAGGCGGCGCCCTTCGATTCTTCACCGTGCCCGTGCTCACTTATGTTGCCACACTGCCCGGAGGCGACCTCCAGGGGTATGGAAACGTCGAGTACCGCATTCCCATCGTCGGCTCGATCGTGGGGACGAGTCTTTTTGTGGACACCGGGACTGACGGCATTCTCCGCCGCAGCGCACTTCAACTGAATTCTGCCGGCTTTAACAATCTAATCAGTCCCAACCTGTTTCCGAATGCCCCAAACTCCCCAAATGATCCGAATCCTCTGCTTCGCGGAGATAATCTAACGCGGCAACTGCCTATTGCCTCGGGAACGAATTTCCGCTTGCGCGCTTCAGCGGGCATCGAGTTCGTCGTGCAGCTTCCCATTATTCAGGCGCCGTTTCGCATCTATTACGCTTATAACGTGCACCGGCTGTACCAGGGGTTGGTCGCCAAGCAGCCCTATATTGACCCGTCGGAAAAGCTCTTTTTGCAGAATGCTTTGAATCCCATTGATCCATCAATTTATCCGGACGTGATCAAGCCGCAGCTTGATTTCATTCAGAACAATCCGGGGCGGTTGAACTATTTTGAGCCGAAGACCACCTTCCGGTTCACGGTCAGCCGCACTTTCTGAGCGCGAAGGCGGGAGACGGACTCAAATTTGATTCACCGGGAAAGATTCTTGGGAAGGATAAATATCACGGACGCCGGCGGAAGATCCGCGGGGCGCCAATGTGTGGGGGAAATCGTGGGTACTAAATTACGAGCCGTCTTGAACGTTCTTGGCACCGGGCTTGCCGTCATTTGTCTTCTTTTGTCCAGTGGCTGCGGCGGAAAGGGCTCCGCGGCGGCCAACGTAATCAGGGTCACGATCAGCTCCTCCAACGGCACTAACCTCATTCTGGGTATCTCCACCACCTTGACAGCTACCGTGACCGGCGCGACCAACACCGACGTGAATTGGACACCGGTTTGCCAGTTCACCACCACGACTGTCGATTCCACTGGTAAAAGCACCACGACCAAACCAGCCACCTGTCCCCCGGACCCCGCTGTCACGCCCCCCGACCCCAATCACACTCTCTTTGGCACATTTAGCAATCAGCAGACTACAGGCACGGAAGTGTTCACCGCACCGAATCAGCTGCCCGATCAAACCAAATACCCGGGCCTGCAAATTATCATTACTGCTCAATCGGTCCAGAACACCAAAATAACTGGCACCATCAGCCTCACTCTCAACTCCGGCATCAGTGTGGTCCTGACTCCAAGGACCGCAACGGTGCCCACCAAGGAAGCGCAACAGTTCAGGGCCCAGCTCACCAACGACATTGGGCAGACCACGGGCGTGACCTGGCTGCTCACGCAAAATGTCACCACCTCTACCACGCCCAACATTCCTCAGCTCCCCACCTGCAGCCCCACCTGCGGCACCATTACTCCGGACACCAACAATCCCAACGTGGCCGTCTATACCGCTCCCGACTCGGTTCCAACTAGCATCACGCCCGCGCAGAAAAACAACAACAACTCGCCCGCGATTGTCGCCATCGTAGCCATTTCCAAGGCGGACGACACGCGCCTCGAAGTAGGAACGATCACCATCATCCAAGGCGGGCCCATCACCTTCAACGGAATTACACCAACCATCGCACCGCAGGGCGCTACTCTTTGGGATATTTATCTCGACGCTCCCAACATTTCCTCCGCTTCTATAATCACCCTCAATTACCAGGATGGCGCCACTCCACCCAATGTCATCGGCAAAAAGCAATTTGACTCCTCCAACGGGCAGATCAAAATCCTATTTCCCATTCCGGCCCCTGCAACCAGCACAACCACTACAACCACGAACCCTACGTCGATCGGTGCGCGCCTCCGCTTGTTGGAGCAGGATTTGGTTAATTTCCCGGGAGCCGTGTCCGTGCTCGTCACCGTCGCAGACCCAGCCGAGCCGGTATGTCCCCCGACTTGCACCGCGCCTGCAACGCCGCCCCCGCCGAGTGCCTTTACTTTTACATTTGTCCCCGTGCGTCCGACGAGCACCGCCACAGTTCCGGACGACGTGGTGCAAGGCGCAAATACCCAGAACACGCGAGTTATCGTCGACGGCGGCTACTTTGGACCCGGCGGTAGTCTCGCCCAGGTCTTTTTTCAATCACCTGGGAATATCCTTTCGCTGGATCCGAACCATCCCTCCACTTCTCGCCAATTGGATACTTTCATATCTACAAGCCAGATCAATACCGGTAGTCCCGGCCTCTACCCACTTTTTGTCTCCAGCAACGCGACCCCGGCACCCAGCCCAGGCAATCCCTCTGTCACCAATATGGCGCTCTTTCCCGATTATTCGACCGCTCCGCCGCAAGTCAGTGGTTCGGCGATCCCCCCCGGCCAAAACCCAAGCGCCATCGATATCGACCCAACCCTGGGAGTTTTGGTCGTGGCCGAAACAGCTTCCAACGACATTCAGTTTTACAGCATCGGCAACGGATCCCTGACTCCGCTGAGCACGGTTATGAGCACACCCGCCGCTCCGATTAACGTGCCCACAAGCATCTCGGTAAATAGAAACAACCACACGGTAGCCGTGGTCAATTACGGCTCTCTGGTGAAGGACACGAATGGAAATTTGATTCCGAGCGGGCAGAGCGTTACCGTCCTGCCGATTCCTGGCGCACCCGGCACACCCATTACCGCTTTCAGCGTGGATCTCACCAACGCCCTTCAAGGTACCGTCTCCCCCGCCCCCATGCCTTACGCCATCGGCGTGGACCCGGATTCCAATCTGGCGTTGGTGGCCTATTCCTCCACTTCCGCTTCCTCTGCTACAAACCTTGGTTTCATCGTGAACCTAAACCCGAATTCGGGAACCAACCCTTACGGCTGCACGCTCACGAACGCCATTACGGGCCAGACGGGCCAAGTTGGGCAATGCTTGTCAGCGCAGGTTACCTTAAACACCGGAATCTACCCGCATATTGCAATGGCCCCTCATGGCCATTTGGCGTTGGTGACGCCGGGAGGCTCTGGTTCTGGTGTGATTCGGGGCGTGGACGTCACCAAGCCTTCCAGCACAAATGTAATCCTTTCCTCCACCCTTACAGCGGGCCTTGTCACGGTGACCATTGACGCTACCAAGTGTCCACCACCCTTGCCGAATCCCACTTCGACGACGAATCCTTGCCCGTTTTCCATGGTTCCCGGCAACGCTGGCAGCGTGCTCATCACGGGGGTGAAGCCAACTAACCCCTCCAACGACGCACTTTTCAACGGCGTCTTTACTGCCACGGTCACCAGCAGCAACAGCTTCACCTACGTCGTGAATAATCTGACCGCCAGTGACTCGGCGTCCGGGGGGGCGGTCTTTTACGGCAGTCCTAACCTGATTTTCCCAATCTCTAACGCGGCAACAACCCAGGGTGTGGCTATCAATCCCATCACCCGCACGGCCGCAATGGCCAACGCCAACTCTACGGGCACCAACGGGCCCCAGATCGACCTGCTCAGTGCCTTGGATCAAACCGTTTCTTCGATCACCTTTTTTGCGAACTGCACCGCTTTCACCAATCCCTGTTCGTTTTCGCCGGAATTGCTGGCCACAACCGATGTGGCTTGGCAGCCTTACACGAACGCTCTTGTTTCCTACAACCCGAAGCAAGGACTGGTTTCTGTTTCTGACCCCGTAAGCCAAAAGAGATACGCGATCGTCAGCGGCCTCGGCCCCAGTGCCGTTGCTTTCCAAGTCTCCAACGGCACCACGAATACCCTCACACTCTGGGGTGGTGTCGCGGTTGACCCGGCTACAAACCAGGCCTTCGTTTTGGAATCCGGAAGCGGTCCTAACCAGTCTGGCAAGATCGAAATCGTGAATCTTGGACCGGCCTCGAGTAATAACCCCAAACCCACCCATATTTCGGAGCTGATTGTTCCCAGTCCCACGCCCGGCCCGGGGGTAATCGGCGGCATTTCCAATGCCCTCGTTCCGCAAGCCACGCTAACCTGCACCACTCCGACGCCGCCGGCCACTACCTGCGATTTGGCTGGCGTACAAATCTTCGGCTCCGGTTTCGACTCCACAACGCAAGTCCGTCTGGACGGTACGTCCATTCCGCTGGACAACGTCCAATTCAACAGCGTCCGTCAGCTTACGGTTACGATTCCGGGTTCGCTCCTGTCCTTTCCGCATCACTATGCGCTTGACCTCGTCAATGGCAACGGCGTGCAGTCCAATGCCGTGGACTTCCTCGTCATCCAGTCCGTGGACCTGTCCACGGTGTGCACCGATTCCAGCGGGAAACCTACCAATACACAGCCGTCGTCTGTTGCTATCGCCGACCAGATCGCGAATGGGCCTTTTTCGCCCCTAGCACTGGTCAGCGTTACTGGCTGCAACAGCATCGTGACGATTGATCTCAATCCCACCGTTACTGTCTCTGGTGCGCCCCAACCAAATCCCAGTTTTGGCAAGTTGATCGGCACCCCGGTCTCCGTGGGGACCAATCCCCAGGGCATTGCTATCTGGCAGCATAGGGGCCTTGCCGTCGTTGCCAACCATGGTAGCAACACCGCCTCTGTTATTGACTTGACGAAGAATCCGCCCGTCTCCCCGCTCACCGCAGATGTAACAGTCGGAACGAATCCCACTGGGGTGGCCATCAACGAAGCCACCGGGGCGGCCGTCGTCACAAATACCGGTAACAACACCGTCAGCATGATCAATCTCGGCCTGCTCTTTCCACCGGCTGGTACCACTCCGCCGACGACCTTGAGCCCAAGTACCATCGGTGGCATTCAGCAGCCCATTGCCGTGGCCATCGATCCCGACCGCGGAACGAATAGTCAGGGCATTGCTGTTGTCACTACAGTCCAGTTGAGCAATGGTTCAGCTCCCACCGGCGCCCTGGCGGTTGTGGAAATTGGTCTTGCCACTCCCGCTCTCAGCACCACGATTTCCTCCGGTTTTGTTTCGAGCACTCCGACCGGCATCGTTTTCGATCCGGCGGTTGCGACGAACACCACGAACGCCGGCGTGTTCTTCGCCAACTCCAGCGGCACTAACGCGATCTTCGAATTTAATCCGGACGGCGGTCAGAGTTCTGTCAACGTGGGCATCAACCCCACTTCCCTGGCTGTCAATTCGCAGACTGGCGCGATCCTCACGTCCAACTCCGCGAGCAACACCGTCTCCATCGTGGATACGCTTTCCAGTCCTTTTAAGACGCGCCAAACACTAGGCTTCCCCGGGTCACCGACCTTCGGCGTGGCCATTGACCAATTCACGAATTTGGCGGTGATCGTCGACCAGGCGAACAACCGCGTTTTGCTCTTCCCCATGCCCAACTAAATGGGGTTGACCGGCGCGTACCTGCTGCGTGCGCTGTCTCGAATCGCATCGCGACGAGCGGGGCGCGCTTTCCGATTGCGGGAACAGAAGCGCGTCGGCTATACTTTCAGGTTTGCAATACGCCCGCGGGACCTGCTGGGGGAGCGCAAGGAACTTCAAGCCAAGCTGGCTTGGGACACGTCCGTTCCGGGTTTTCCGGAACGAACCATAACAAGGAGAAAAAAGTGAATTCCAGAATGGTATTTCGTGCGGCGGCCCTCGCCGCTGCCGCCCTTCTAAGCGCTATTGCCGCTGGGGCACAGGCTTCCCCCGCAGCGGGCTCGGCCTCCCCCGCAAAAGTTGGCGTCATCAACATTCGCTCGGCCATCGTCGCTACCGCGGAAGGCAAGCAGGCTTCCGCCGAATTGCAGTCGCAGTTCGCGCCTCGCCAAAACGAAATCGAGAATCTCAACAAGCAAATCAACGATCTCCGTCAGCGGCTCGCGACCTGCGAGGGCAAGTGCAGTCAGGAAGAAATTGCCCGCCTGACGACCCAGGGGCAGCGCCTAACGCAGCAGGTGGATCGCAAGCAGACGGAATTCCAGGAAGACGTCAACGCCGCGCAGGGCGAGGTGATCGACCGCATCGGCCGCAAGATGGTCGACGTGCTCGACCGCTACGCTCGCGAGAACAGTTATTCCGTGGTCTTGGATTCTTCCGCCCAGGGCAATCCGATTCTCTACGCGCAGATCGATCTCACCCAGGACATCATTCGTCTTTACGACGCGGCCTATCCGATAAAGGCGGCTGCACCCGCGCAGCAGAAGCCGCCTGCAGCGAAGCCGGCTCCTACGACTACGCCGACCAAGCCGCAGCAATAGTTTCGTTTTTCCGGCTGACCTTCCGTTTTCCGTGACGCCCCGATCCGCTCGGGGCGTTTTTCTTTGTAGCAAACCCAGTATGCCTTGTTGAATGGGCCCCTCGGCCGGGACGCTGTCATGCTGAGCGCAGCGAAGCATCTCAACGTCAACAGATGCGCGTTCAGCCTGTACCTCACTGCGCCTCATTTCTCTTCCCAACCGCTCTCCACTAAGGCACAATTCCTCTCTCCAATTCTTCTTCTCACGGAGGTTCCCATGCCGCAACCATCGCCCTCGGCCGCCTCTCCATCGCGCAGTGCTTTCATGGACCGCGTCCCGCGCCCGCCCGTCTTTGCCACGCCCGCCGAAGAGCGCCGTCACCGCATGGAGCGGCTCGCCGCCGCGTTTCGTCTGTTCTCCCGCTTCGGTTTTGACGAAGGCGTCGCCGGCCACATCACCGCCCGCGATCCTGAGCGGCTCGATCATTTCTGGGTGAACCCGTTCGGCATGCACTTCGGCCAGATTCGCGTCTCCGATCTGATTCTGGTAGATCATTCCGGCAAGGTCGTCGAAGCCGCGCGGAAGTCAATCTCGCCGCCTTCGCCATTCACTCGCGCATTCACGCCGCCCGCCCGGACGTGGTCGCAGCCGCGCACGCCCATTCGCTGTACGGCAAGTCCTGGTCCACGCTCGGCCGCCTGCTCGATCCGCTCACGCAGGATGCTTGCGCGTTTTACGAGGATCACGTGGTCTTTGAAGATTACAGCGGCATCGTCGAGGAAACTTCCGAAGGTGACCGCATCGCCCGCGCGCTCGGAACGAAAAAAGCCGCCATCCTCCGCAATCACGGCCTGCTCACCGTCGGCCACAGCGTCGACGAAGCCGCCTGGTGGTTCATTACCATGGACCGCTCCTGCCAGGCGCAATTGCTCGCCGAAGCCGCTGGCGAGCCCCGCAGAATCCCTCACGAAACCGCCAAGCACACCTACGCGCTCGTGGGCTCGTCTCTCGCCGGCTGGTTCCAGTTCCAGCCCCTCTATCAACGCATCTCTCGCGAACACCCCGACCTCTTCGAGTAGCTCGCCTTTGCGAGGATGCCTCCGAATGGTGTCGCGTGTATTTTGGTTCCCTCGAAACCGGCGCAATTTTTTCCTCCCCGCTTACGTATTTCCATGGGGACCCGAATGGCCCATCACGCCATTCTGATGTCCCGCCCGGCCCAGGGATCCGTCATGCAAAATGCCGCCAAAACCCCACGAATCCTCTGGAGCGCGGTTATTTTCCTCGCATTCATTGGAGTCACTGCCGTCTCGCATAGGGCGCTCGCGCTCCTTTATCCCGCTACATTTACGGGCAAATTCCCGCCCGCCCGCGCCTTGGACGACCTCTTCACCGCTCACCGCTCGTTGACCCTGGTGCACATCATCCCCGGCTTCTCTTCATGGTTCTCGGCCCGCTGCAATTCGCCAAAAACATTCGCTCGCGCTATCCGCGCTTTCATCGCTGGTCCGGCCGCCTTCTTGTCGTTTCCGGCCTCATCATCGGCTTTACCGCTATCTGGATGAGCCTCACCATGTCCTTTGGCGGTGTCAACCAGGCTGCCGCCACTCTGCTCTTTGGCATCCTCTTCCTCTTCTCGCTCGGCAAAGCTTTCCTCCACATCCGCCGCCGCGAAATTGCTCAGCATCGCGAATGGATGCTCCGCGCATTCGCAATCGGCCTTGCCGTCGCTACCATTCGTCCCATCATCGGCGTCTTCTTTGCCACCAGCCGCTTCACGCATCTCACGCCGCAGGAGTTCTTCGGCACCGCCTTCTGGATTGGCTTCACCCTCCAGCTCATCGCCGCCGAATCTTGGATCCACTACACCCGGGGCAAGCTCGCCCCGCAGAGCGCTGCGAATTCCGCCGTCGGAATGAATCGTGCCCCATTTTTCCTGACCCAGGCCACTGATTCGTGAGGTATGGAATCGACGTCTCCAACCGCGCATTTTATTCTTCCAGCGCCGTAGGCGTGTTAGACGCGTTAGCCCACCGCCTGTGCGCTGGGTAAGTAGAGGAAGTCGTCAAGGATCTTCAGGAGGGCACAGCTCTAGCCGTGCCAAAAGTGCCCCAAATTCAGGGGCTTTAGCGCCTGCGGACTTTGTCGTGCTTTTCCTCTGGCGCCATTCCCCTGCCAGAGGTGCGGCGGGGAAACCGGGGTGCAAATTGGCTCTCGCTCTCCGGCTTGGGCGCATTCAACCTCATAGAGGCGCGAGAGATTCGGCGCCCTTCTACAAAAGAAGAAGCGGAGGGAGCCATGGAGCAATACGTCTTTGTGCGGTTGCACGCGCGTGCGGGAGAGGAGAGCGCCGTTGAGGAAGCCTTGCACGAAGTGACCGGGCCTTCGCGCGCCGAGCCCGGCTGCCTGAGTTTCCACATCTTCCGCTCGACGCGCGACCCGCAGCTCTTTTACATTCATTCGCGCTGGGTGGACGAAGCGGCATTCCAACTCCACGCAGAATTGCCGCACACCGTGCGCTTCCTCAAACGCGTCGATGCCCTGCTCGACCAGCCCCGCGACGTTACGCGGACCGAGATGATCGGCTGACTCGGCGGTGGGGTGGACCCTGGGATCGGACACTGCCATGCGTCGCGAGACCCACTTGTCCGGTCGCCGCGTTAATCAGGTGTTCTGCGGTCGCGGACGACCCCAAGTCTTGCGTGCAGGAGTATTAGTTCAAATCTCGGCGCACCGAACTTGGCTCTGCGTGCTAAACGAAAAGCCGCCGGGTTCGCGAGGTCGTTACGTTGACGGGTGCTTCAGAATCTCCGCCAAAGCATGCAGCCGAGCCCAGTCCGCCTGGTTCTTCGCCGTCGCGGCGTTTTTTTCCAACGATGGCGCCATGCGCTTCAACTTCGCCAGCTGGCTCTGGCTCATGCACGAACTCTCTGCGCTTTGGATCCCCTTCCGCAGAGATGCGATTCGGTCGGCCGGCAAGGCGTGCGACCGGGACAACTGGTCCAGGTACGCCTTGGCCACGACCAATTGTGCAGGCCACTCGATTTTTTGCTGGTTCTGCACATTCAGCTCGGGCACGCGAACCGCCTTCGCTGCATCAATTTCGTTCTGCGTCAGAAACTTGGTCGGCGTCAGTTCAAACACGTCCAGGCCGCGCGCAATCTCCGAACCGTAAATGTAGCCGTTGTACCAATAGGCCGACCATTCGCCGCCCAGCACCAACATGTTCGGATCAATCGGCCCGCGGTCGAAATAGGCAATCTCGAAAGGTTGCGCCGGATCGGTGAAGTCCACAACAGAGATGCCGCCTTGGTACCAGCCCTGCACTTCGATATCGCGGCCAGGGACCGGAATCAGCGAGCCGTTATGCGCCACACAGTTTTCCGTGTCGCTCTGCGCAGCCGGCAGCTTGTAATAGTTGGCGAAACTGAGCTTATCGTCCTTCAAACGGAAGATGGCATCCGCGCCCCACTTGTTCGGGTCGTTCGGACGGCACCGCGCCCCCAGGCCGCCGCCCCACTCGTCGGTAAACACGACTTTGGTCCCATCGTTGGAGAACGAAGCCGAGTGCCAATAGGAGTAGTTCGGATCGTTCACCGCATCCAGACGCTTCGGATGGATCGGGTCCTTGATGTCGAGCACAATTCCGTTTCCGGAGCACGCGCCTGCCGCCAACCCAATCGCTGAGTACACCGTGATGTCGTGGCACTGATCCGTGTCCTCCGGCTTCTCCATACCCTTCTTGCCGTGGGTGCCGCCGTTGCTCAGACCGTTCATCGCGCCCGTCCTCGGATCGATAAATACCCGGGGGCTGGACACCACCTTCGCGTCCTGCGGCGCAGCCACCGGAACCTTGATCACCTCGATACGAAAGAGCGCCGTATTCGGGTCTTTGTCCGGCTTTTCGCCGGAGCACCCAGCCAGTTCTTCCGGCTGACGCACAAACGATGTGCCCGACACGTAGATATAAACGTTGTCTTTGTCGTTCGGATCTAGCAAGAGAGTATGCGTATGCGATCCGCGGCACGTCTGCACCGCCGCGACTTGCTTCGGGTTCAGGATGTCGGAAATGTCGAAGATCCTCACGCCGCGGAAACGGTCCTTTTGCGCAGCAGGAATGCGACGCTTTTTTTCTTTCTCCTTGTCTCTGTCTTTCTCCTCTCCTGCAGGCGGTGGAGGCTCCGGCGGAAATCCTTCGACGCCGCAATCCAAACGTCCATTCGGCATCTCCACCGACATGAACAGCAGGTTTTTGTACACCGATACATCTCCCTGCCCGCCCGGGCATACCATTGTTGTCAGCAAGGTGGTGGTCGCCGGATGGGAGATGTCATAGATACTCACGCCATAAAAATTCCCCTGGAACAAGTGGTTGCCCTGGAACGCAAGATCCGAGTTCGCGAAAGCAAGCTGCGCGATCACCAAATGCATCGGCTTCGGAATCTTTGCGGTGTTGCCGATACCGAGCTGTCCAATCGTCTTCTGCACCTTCGGATCATCGGGATCAGTCGCGCCGAGTTGAAACGCGTCAGACTTCTTGAATAGCATGACGTGCTTGATGCCCATCGAAGCATCACCCGCGTCATACAGTCCCGGCGTCAGCTTGGCGCGCGGATCATTCGCATCCGACCCCGCCATCCCCGGTGGCAACGTCGGAGCCGGCTCCGGCGCAAACGGATTCCGTTCTTCCTCTGGCTCGTCTACGGTTTCCTTCTTGGCTGGCTCTTGCTTGCTGGGCTCCTGCTTCGCTGCCTCCTGCTTAGGCGGAGGGGATGCAGGCTCCTGCGCTTTCATCCGGCTTATACCGAAAGATAAAAAAATCGCGGCCACCGCCACGCGAAAAGCAAAACTGGACACTCGGTTCATCGTTTCTCCTCCGAAGGTTTTTTCTCCAACATCGCTTCCATAATCCTGATCTCAGCTCTTTGCGTACTGTCCGCATCCGTCGCGAAGTTGAACACGTCGGCATCCTGCCCCGCGCCCGCGGTGTCGAACAAATCTTTCACCATGATCAGCGCGCCTTTGTGGTGCTGAATCATCCCCGTCAAAAACAAATGGTCGAATTCGGCGCCCTTCGCCTTCCGTAGTGCTTCCATCTGCTCCGGCGTAAGCATACCGGGCATTAGAGCCATCGGTTCGCGCGACATATTCATTCCCGGCATTCCTGGCGTCGCCATGGAAGCTCGTTCTCCCCGAGCCGCCAGCCACCGCTGCATAAATTTAATCTCGTCCGACTGCGAGCGACTGATTCGTGCCCCTAGCAACCGCAGATCCTTGTTTTCCGTATGCGACGCAATCAGCGCTGTCATCTCCACCGCTTGCGAGTGATGCATGATCATGCCCTGCATGAACTCCACATCCGCTTGCGACCGGGGCGGCAGCGTGGCCTTCGTCGACGCCGGCAGCGTTCTGCTCGGCTTACCCGGCGCACCCGGCTGTACCACAACAGGATCAGTCTGCTGTGCCCACATAACGGAGGAGAAGAGGCCAGTGGAGCAGAAGAACCCTGCGGAAGCGCTCGCGGCAAGCAACATGCCGGCCGTCACCTTCACAATCTCCGGGAATCCCTGCCGAATCTGGGCACGCGCAGCTGGGCAATTCCCATTTGACAGCACACTAAATATCATTTGCCGCGTCTCTCACCGATGCCGTTCGATCCGTTTTAATTGTGGAACAGCTGTCAACCCGACGCTCGGATGAAGATACGATGTGGAACCTGGCCGGACGGAGCAGCCGTGAGTTCAGCTTGTGCGTTTTTTCCGGACTTTCGCGTTCCAATCAAACACCAAGCAGCAAAAAACTACGCCCCACGGTCACGCCGCGAGCGCAGCATAGACCAAGAGTGGGGGCGATAGCAATGCTTAACGGATGGGTAGTGACTTGAAATTAGAGCGACACCACAGGACGGATGCGGAACGTCAGGCGGGGACACCTTCAACGATGGACTCGGGAACAGCGGTGGGGATAACACGGCTCAACCGCCAGCCCGCGGCTGCGAACAGGTCGCGGAACTGCTTTTCGGTACGCTCACATCCGCCGGGAAAGATCAGCATTTGCAGGTCGAGGAATTTGCCCGGTGCGAAATCGTTGCCGGGCTGAATCACGTTGTCTACGACGAGGAGCTTGCCGCCGGAATTCACGCCCTCTCGGCAGGCTTTGAGGACATTGATGCACCCCTCATCCGGCCAGTCGTGCATGATGTGTTTCATGATGTAGGCATCGGCGCCCGCGGGAACCGAACAAAACATATCACCGGATGCCAGCGTGCAGCGTTCCATCACCGGCTTGAGCGGTCCGTCCTTGGCCCCCGCCACGACGTGTGGCATATCGTAGAGCGTGCCTTTCAAATGTGGATTCCCCGCCAGGATCGTCGCTAGGAGAAGTCCGTGCCCGCCGCCCACATCCACAAGGGAATGAATTTCGCCGAACGAATAGGCGTCGGCCACCGCCGGACCGTCAATCGTGGACAAATCGGTCATGGATTGTTGGAAGAGTTGCCCCTCCTCGGGGTGCTGCTCAAAGAATTGAAAGATGGGCATGCCGTAGATTTTGTCGAGGGCTTGCTTTCCAGTCCGCACACAATAATCGAGGTGGGACCAGCCGAGTCCGTGCCAATCCCTGCCGTGCATGATCGCGAAGGCTCGCAAGCTGGGATTCGCGTTGCTGCGCAGCACGGAAGAAAGCGGTGTCTCCGAAAACTTTCCATCGGGGCCTTCCGAAAGCACTCCCACGCAGGCCGTGGCGCGCAGCAGACGATAGAGTGCGCGCGGGTCAGCTCCTATCTGGCTGGCCAGCTCGTCAGCCGACTTCGGCCCGTGTTCGACGAGGTCGGGAATGCCGAGCCGCGCCAGGCAGGAAACGGCGCCCACAACGAACACGCCATTCAACAGTTGAAACATGCCGACGTGGGCAGGCGGCGTCTGGCTCTTTGCAGTCGGTGCGTTCATTTTGTCCACCGAGCTTTCGATTTGAGGTTGCGGAGCGGCCGACATTGTACACTCGAACTGCGCTTGCAGACGCTGCTTTACTCCGCTAACTCTGCGCATCAAACGGTTCTGGCAACAGATTCAAAATGGGAACTACTGGGGAGGATTAGGCCCCGCCAGAAATCCGCCGTCGAGAACCAGGGACTGGCCGGTCATGAAGGATGCGCGGTCCGAGCACATCCACACGACGGCTTCCGCGATTTCCATCGCCGTTCCAAAACGGCCGATGGGATGGAGGCCGAGCGCAAACTTCTTCGCCTCCGGTGCGCCCCAGAGCCGCTCCCCCATGGGCGTCTCGATCACCGCGGGGCACACCACGTTTACTCGGATACTGCTTCGCGCGTTTTCGAGCGCCGCAGTCTTGGTCAGGGCCATCACGCCGTGTTTGCTCGCGCAATACGCGGCGGCCCCCGCGGAACCGATGAAGCCTGCGACGGACGCCATGTTGACAATGGCGCCGCCACCGCCCTGCTTGAGCATCTGCTGAATCTCGTACTTCAGGCAAAGCCAGACGCCTTTGAGATTGATGTCGATGGTGCGGTCCCAGTCTTTCTCGGATTGTTCGGCGATGGGACTCCAGGCGCCTTCGATCCCGGCGTTATTGAACGCGACATCCAAGCGGCCAAATTTCTCCACTGTTTTCCGGACGAGCACCTGAACTTCTGTGGCTCGCGACACGTCGGTCTGCACAAACAGGCCATCGCCACCGGCGACACGGACTAGATCAAGCGTTTTCTTTCCTTCCGCTTCGCGCCGCCCGGCCACCACCACTTTGGCTCCCGTCTTCGCAAAAAGCACAGCGGTATCACGCCCAATACCGGACGTCCCGCCAGTCACAATCCCAATTTTGCCGTGCAATTCCGCAGTCATGATTTCTCCTTGCGAATCAGAGCTTCAAGATGGAGAGGCAGAGTGTAGGTCTTGCGCGCAGCCGTCGTCAAATCGCCGGCCATGTCCTGTAAAGTTCTGCGGGAGTGGGGCAAGCTAGCCGGGCTGCGTGGCGGTTATCGATGAGGGAACGAATTCTGAGCGCCGGGTGCCCCCGGCGCGTGTTTGCGCCTGGTGCTTTTGACGTTTCCACGCAACAGCCAGAGCAGCCTCCTGCAGGGAAGGTTAGCCGCGCTTTTAGGAGTAGAATCCATGCACGGGAATCAGAGAATCATGGAGCTGGTCGAAGTCCGCCTTGGAATCACGATCTCGACTCCTTCCACGCCGCGGTTCTCAATTCCTTAACCGGTTCCCGCTTTCCCCTTGCGTCCCTACCTCTCCGCTTCCTTACCTCCCCTTCCCATCGTCACGTGACGAAAGACTCGTCACCGCAACTCCTTTAGATTCCGCACTTACAAACTGTGACGTCTGTAAGTCCTTTAGAATGCGCTCTAACGTAAACTGCCGGGTGGAATTGGTATTTCTAACTAAATTCTTTGAAGGAAAAATGAAGTCATTTCGCTCAAAAAAACTTCATCCCTTGCTTTCAATTCTCAGAAAATCGAGGAACAAAATGGCCGCCACAATTATTAACTCTAATCCGCTCAACGATTCCCACGCCCTCACGGCATCCCCTCAGGACGGCTGTAAACACCACACTCGCAACGGTCGCTGCCGCATGCCTGTCGCAGATCCTCTCACCTCGCTCTGCGCCGAACACGCTCGCCGCCAGCAGAAGCGCGACAACGCCGCCAATCTCTCCGCCGACCTTATCGCCGGCCTCACCGAATTCAAGTCCGCCGTCCCTATCAACGACTTTCTCTCCCGGCTTCTTCTCTTCCAGGCGCAGGATCGCATCTCCCCGCGCCGTGCCGCCGTCATGGCCTACACGTGTAACCTGCTCCTTCGCACGCTCCCGGCCATCGACAAGGAGGTCAATCCGCCAAACGACGAGCCGCAGCAAATCGTCTTCGATCTGCCTCGCCCCAAACGCGACTGATGAGAAACTGTCATGACCATCGGAGGACGTATTTGTTCGCACAACGGATATGGCCCGCCGCTGCTGCTGCGGGACGGATTCCGCGGGAGGTGCACAGAGGCCGAAGAATAAGATCTGAGAAAAGGTTTGCGCGGCCAGCCGTCTTGCAAGACCTCTCATAGCGCTGCCTCTCGCTCGCAGTTCGAGCAGAATTTGGGCTGAGCTGTCTTCGCAGGCTGGATTATGCTTGCAGGCTGGTACTGTGCTCTTACCTTGGATGCGAAAACTGCCCGTAAAGTTGACCTGGAGCTTGGTGCGCACTCACGCCAATAGACGACATAAAGGTTCGAGTGGCCTTCGCTCAAGCTGCGAAAAAGTCCGCGAAGGAAACGGCTCCGGACCGTACGCAAAGGTGTCAGCGGACTTATCAGCGAGGTCGCGACCGGGCATCTTGCCGCCAGGTTTCGCCACCGATTTCACTTCTCCAGTAAGCGCGTTCACCACGCACTGAGTCGGTGCGGTTGCCTGCCTGTCGTCTCCTAAGGGTATAATCGTCGCCAACATGCCTCTCCTCCCCGGCACAAGCCTTGGCCCCTACGAAATCCTTGCGCCGCTCGGAGTGGGCGGAATGGGTGAAGTTTATCGGGCACGGGACACGCGGTTGGGGCGTGATGTAGCCATCAAGGTGCTGCCAGGGTCGTTTGCCGAAAATGCGCAGAGCATGGCGCGATTCAAACGCGAAGCGCAAGCGCTGGCTTCGCTCAACCATCCGGGGATTGCGTCGATTTTTGGACTCGAAGAATCCAATGGCATTCGTGGAATCGTTATGGAGTTGGTCGAGGGTGATACCCTCGCGGATCGACTGCGCCGGGGCGCGATGCCGCTCGATGAAGCGCTGTACATTGCCAAGCAAGTCGCCGAAGCACTGGAGTATGCGCACGACCGCGGCATCATCCATCGCGACCTGAAACCCGCCAACGTCAAAGTCACGCTCGATGGAAAAGTGAAGCTTCTCGACTTCGGTTTGGCGAAAGCGGCCGAAAGCGATTCCGCCACTTCCGACATTTCAAGTTCACCGACGTTGAGCGCCGCCGCTACCCAAGCGGGCATCATCCTCGGCACCGCTGCTTACATGAGTCCGGAGCAAGCGAAAGGCAAATCCGTGGATCGCCGCGCGGATATCTGGGCGTTTGGCGTGCTGCTGTTTGAAATGCTGGCCGGCAAGCCGTTATATGCGGGGGAGACGACATCGGAGATCCTTGCTCGAGTAATCGAACGCGAACCGGACTTAAATCAACTGCCTGCAAGCATGCCGCTGGCAATTCGTGAGCTGATGCGCCGCTGCCTCACGAAAAATCCGCGACAGCGATTGCGCGATATCGGGGAGGCGCGAATTGCCCTGGAAGAATTCCTGGCGAATCCGGCCGCGGTGCAGCCCGGGGCTGCCAGCGCAGTCCCCGCATTGCCACCGCCGCGAAGGCGGCAACTTGCGTGGCTGTTCGGCGGCGTTGCGCTCGGCGCACTCGTTGCAGGCGCTGTTTTCTGGAAAACACGGCCTGCCACTCCCCAACAGTCCATGATGCGCTTTAGTGCGGTCACCAACTTCACGGGCGTTGATGCACAACCCTCGTTCTCACCGGATGGGCGCTCCGTAGCTTTTTTGTCCAATCGTGGTGGCTCTTCCAACATTTGGGTAGGGCTGGTTTCCGGTGGGAGCCCTGTGCGAATCACAAATGATCCCAATTTCAAAGCGCGGCCGCACTGGTCGCCGGACGGTTCGAAAATCTCGTACAGCCGGTTGAATGAAAGCGGCCTGTGGGACATCTGGACGGTACCTGCGCTGGGGGGAGCTCCGCGCAAACTGTTGAGTATCGCCAACGGTTCGGCTTGGTCTCCCGATGGGATGTCCCTCGCGTATGGGGATTCTTCGCGGCACACCCTCTGGATTTGCGATTCCACGGGAAGCAACGCGCGCGAGCTGACGCAGCCGGAACGCATCGCGTGGCACCTCCAGCCGGCCTTTTCTCGCGATGGGGGGAAAATCGCGTTTGTCCGGAGAGGTCCCGGACCCTACTCAGAGTTAGCGTCCGTCGAAGTGTCCACGGGGAAAGTGGAGCCTATCACGGAAGATCGAGCTTTGGCGCTCTCTCCGCTGTGGTCGGTTGACAACCAGTTTGTGTACTTCGCCTCTACCCGCGGTGGCAGCATGAACATCTGGAAGACATCGGCAAAGGGCGGCCCTCCCGTTCAGATCACCGCCGGCCGAGGGGATGAAGTTTCTCTCGATCTGTCCGCTGACGGCAACAAAATTGTCTTTGACAGCCAACGTTTGGCTACCAACCTTCTGGAAGTCAACGTGGACTCCGAGGCAGAAGCGAGTCGCCGGTGGCTGACGACGGATGCGAGCCGCGGAACACTGGCGCCCGTTTATTCGCCGAATGGCCGACAGATTGCGTATTTCACGAACCGCAAAGGGGCTGAGAATGAGGCCATATGGATCATGGATGCGGACGGTTCCAATCCCGTTAAACTCGTAGAAGACAGCTATTTGAATGTTTTTCCACGGTGGAATCGTAACGGGCAATCGTTAATCTTCACGGCGCGGCACCCCGGTATTGAGTCATCGCGAATTTTAAGGAAGCTCACACTCTCCGATACGACACCGTTGCAACTTCCCCCCGAGCCGGCAGAATCTATCTGGGGCGACGTGAGTCCGGACGGGCGCTTGGTCTTTCGCGGAACCAACGGCCTGCCCCAGATTTACGATCCTGGGAGCAACAAGACGGAAACCCTTAACGGTGTGCGGGGAGGTTTCCTCCACTGGGCCCCAGACGGCAAGCACCTCTCGTCTGTGATTTCTGCCGCCCATTCTGGCGACCCTGAGGCGGGAGTGTGGGTTTACGATTCCAACGGGGGCACAGCGCGCCAGGTTTTTCGTGGTTGGGTTGCATACTATGCCTGGGCCGGGGTCGATGAGCTTTTCGTGTTGGAGGGTCAGCCCAATCTGAGTGCGGTTCTCTGGCGTGTTCGCTTAGATGGCTCCCCATCGGTGCGAACTCGAACAACACTGCCGCCCGCTTTCGATCTCCCGGACATAGGTTCAGCTGCTCTTCAGTTTTATTTTCGATTCGACGTGCACCCAGACCGGCGGCGCATCATCGTGGAGGCATTTCGGTTTCATGAGTCTGACATCAGCATGATCGAAAATATTCGCTAGCTGCAATTTCTGGCGAGATAATTCAGCAGCGGGGAACCATTGGCCTGGCCATGCTAGCTCGTTCCGACAACCAAGTGGGAGGCAATGGATTCTTCAAGATCATTTAGGGAATCGCGTATCCTCGAAACCATGCTTCCGCGCGCCGGTTCGCTGAGGAGCTTCGCGACTCGGAGCAGATTCTGGCTAGCTTTGATCTTCGCACGAAGGTCATTCACGAGATCAAGAGCATGAGGCTTGCCTGAGAAGGACATCTGGTCCGAAGTTGCCTGTAAACTATCGACAAGCTTGTCCAAGTTTTTTATGCGATTCTCCAGCTCGTTATCCGATGCATATTCATCTCTTTGCAGAGGTTTACCTGGGACTCTCCATTCGGTCTGCGGATTCCCAGCAACGGCATGGTGTGAACCCATAAGCATCCTCCTCGGCCAGCATTCCCATTTAGCAATGGGTTTGTCCTACCTCCGAGTGATACAGGGCGCTTTTTGTAGTGCAACAGCAGTGCCAACCTGGGTGCTTTCTGGAAGACTATGAGGGAAAGCGACTTATCAACTGCTCCGCGGGCGATCTCCGGAGCGAGGAGCGTACTAGAACTGGAAAATTGTTCATTCTAGGTATGCGAGTTTCACTTCTCCGATCAGCGCGCGACGTGTCCGTATGGATTATATTCGAAGTCTCGGCGATACCGTAAGCCGCTTGCTCGCTCATGATTGGGAGTTTGGGTTCTTCGCATTGTTGACGGGCTGCAATTCCGCAAAACGATTCCATGGTTTTGTTCAGCAAATCAGAGCGGGTTCGTCACAATGGAGAAACCAGCGGTCGAGGATGACGCGGCGAGAAAACCACTGGTTTGCCAACAGAATTCGGGCCAGTGAACTCACCAGCCACGTTGGAAGATGACTGCCAATGCTGAAAGCCCATTCTTGCTGTACTTTTCCGAATCGCTGCGCGAGCAGGAAGCGATATTTTTCTGAAAGTGCCGGACTGTTGACGCCGCCCGCGGCCAGGATGGCCTTCGCGGCAAGGAGTCCCGACTCGATCGCTGGCCGTATGCCTTCGCCACTCTGAGAATACGCCAAGCCGGCGGCATCGCCGATCAGCAGTACACCGTCGGCGGCCACGTTTCGTTTAGCATGTCCGTACAGAAGATACGAATGGCCCACCATCTTCGCAGGCAGATCGAAAGCAATTTTCCTCGCCTTTTTCAAAAAAGCACTGAAGGCCACAAGGTGATTGGGCAGGCCATGGGGATCGAGTCTCCCCAAGCCCATATTGAGAAAGTTCTTTTTACGGACGCACCAACCATAACCCTTCATGTCGGGACAAAAATAAAGCTCTGGAATCTCAGGCCGGATGGAACATTGCTCGCGCTGGGTTTCTGACATCTCGAATTCCATTTCCTGGGCGGCAATGCTGACCTCTTGGCGGGCGTTGGCTCCCCGCAATCGGGCAACAGGACAAAAATGCCCGCCAGCGCCGATCACCAGGCGAGCCTTGAACTGGCCATTGACAATCCAGCGATCGCCCGATTGTTCCAGGCTGGCAAGAGCTACGCCTTGGTGAATGCGCGCACGGCAGCGCTTTAATAGAAAATCATCGAACTCGCAGCGGCGAATTCCGTAGCTGATTGGTCGGCCATAATCGGTTTCCACTTCTCGGCTGCCCATCCGGCTGGTGCGAAAGCCCTGGATGTCCTGCAAAACATGGCCGCGTGAATATTCTTCGAGATCAATTGCGAGCTCGTCGACGACGGGCGGGGTGATCCATCCTCCGCACACCTTGTCCCGGGGAAAGGTCTGCCGGTCCAGGATCACAACAGTCAGGCCCGAATCGCGCAGTTTCCAGGCGCAGGAACTTCCGGCAGGACCGGCTCCCACGATCAGGACGTCGCATACATCCATTTGGTCTCCTGCTCCTCGTGCTGTGCTTTTGTATACAAGTGCGCGCGGGTCCATGGAACTAGTTGGCAGGCATTTCGCGCGAAAACGATTTGAAACAGTTGCAGGGTGCCGACACGAAATCCGGCGACAGCTCCGGCGAGATAGAGTCGCCAGGTTCTCACGAATTCCGGGCTGAACATTTCGGATATCTGTTGCTCGGATTTGTCGAATCGCGCCAGCCAATGCTCCAGTGTTTTTGCATAGTGGCGCCGCAAGTTCTCGACGTCCAGGATGGACAAATCCCAAGGTTCAAAGATTTGCATGACCTCGCCGAGCGCTGGTGCGTAGGCGCCGGGGAAAATGCGTTTTCTGGTCCAGGTGCTGAACGGGCGCGGATAATTGCGCCCTATGAAGTGGAGGAGTCCGCGCCCAGTTTTGGTGAGCGACTGGTGGATGATGCTCCCCAGGTCCCGGTAGTGTTCCCGTCCGACGTGTTCCAACATTCCCACGGAGACGAACGCATCACACGCGCCGGAGATGTTCCGGTAATCGTCTTCGATGAATTCCACTTGGTGGTCGAGTCCCAGTTCTTTGGCTCGCCGGCGGGCGAACAAGATTTGCTCGCGCGAAATATTGAACGCCCGGACGGTCACTCCATAGTTTTTTGCCATGTGCAGGGCCAAGGCGCCCCAGCCGCAGCCTGCTTCCACGACGCGCTCCCCGGGCTGCAGCTGCACCTTGCGGCATACGTAATCCAATTTCGCGACTTGCGCTTGCTCCAGCGTTGCACTGGGAGACGAATAATAAGCGCAGGTATAGACGAGCTGCGGGTCGAGCCAGAGGCGGTAAAAATCGGTATTCAGATCGTAGTGTCGCTGGATATTGCGACGCGAGCCGCGCAAAGAGTTGCGCTGAACATATTCCATGCACTTGGAGACGAGTTTGACGTACCAGCTGTGATGTTGGGCTTCCGACATGGAGCGATACAGGAGTTCCAGGGCGGAGACGAGATCTCCCTCGAGCGTGATTCGCCCCTCGCTGTATGCGTCGCCGAACTCCGCTTCCGGATCGAGCAGCAAGCGCAAGAGAGAGTTTCGGTCCTGGATGACGATGTTGGCCACCGCCAGCGCGTCTCTTGGCGAAACTTCGGCGCTGTTCCGGAGTTCGAGCCGGACGGCGGGGTGACCCGCCGCTCGATGGATTTTTTGCAGCAACCACTCGTCGATTCGGGAGGACTTGTTTTGAGCAGCCATGGCGAGCCCCTCCTTGGCGGATGATGGAGGTCGGATGGATTCCACGATCATACCTCAGCAGGCGGAGTTGCGAGTAGCGAGCACTGGCGAACTTGGGGGATGTCTTCAATCCAAGATCCATTTTTGGAGATTCAGCGGCAACTCCATAGGCTGGCGCCCGGTAAGTCGGTCATCGGAAACTGATCCACGACTAAGACATCGCACAAGTTGCGGCACCCTTCACCCGGTGCCATAATTCCCCTTTACAGCACAGAAATGTGTGTCAGAACGTCGGATGCGCATGAGGAAACACTTTACTTGTTGCGGTTTCTGAGGGGGCTCTATGGCATTGCGCGATAGCTGGATTGAAAAGAGAGAAGCGGCGATGGCGGGCTCGAACGGGAGCGGCAATGGCACGCATGCGTCCGAGGGAATCAATGGAGGGCATGCGTGCGAAGCACGCAATATGTCGCAGATGCACCTGGCACGGCAGGGCGTCCTCACGGAAGAAATACAGTACGTGGCGAAGCGCGAAAAGCTGGAGCCGGAGCTGATTCGAAGCGAAGTGGCGCGCGGTCGGATGATCATTCCCGCGAACGTGAATCACCGGAACCTGGAACCGATGGCGATCGGAATCGCGAGCAAGTGCAAAATCAACGCGAATATAGGGAACTCGGCGACGAGTTCGAATATTGACGAAGAATTGAAGAAGCTGCATCACGCCGTGCACTATGGCGCGGACACCGTGATGGACCTTTCGACCGGCGGCGACATTCCGGTGATTCGGAAGGCGATTATTGAGGCTTCCCCAGTACCGGTAGGGACGGTTCCGGTGTATGAAGCAATTTCACGCGTGCGGCGGCCGGAAGACCTGACGTTCGAGTTGATGCTCGAAGTGATTGAAGAGCAAGCCGAGCAGGGCGTGGATTACATGACGATTCACGCGGGGGTGATGCGCGAGCATGTGCCCTACGTGCGCAAGCGGATTACGGGCATCGTGAGCCGCGGCGGCTCGCTGATGGCGCACTGGATGGAGCATCACAAGAAACAGAATTTCCTGTATGAGAACTTCGACGAAATTTGCAAAGTATTCAAGAAGCACGACGTGAGTTTCTCGCTCGGCGACGGGCTGCGGCCGGGGTGCATCGCGGATGCGAGCGACGAGGCGCAATTCGCCGAATTAAAGGTCCTCGGCGAATTGACGAAGAAGGCCTGGGAACACGAAGTCCAAGTGATGATTGAAGGGCCCGGCCACATTCCCATGGACAAGATCAAAGAGCAGGTGGACTTGGAAATGGAATGGTGCCACGAAGCACCGTTCTACACACTGGGGCCGCTGGTAATCGATATCGCACCCGGCTATGACCACATCACCAGCGCGATTGGCGCGGCGATGATCGGGTGGCACGGGGCGTCGATGCTGTGCTACGTCACGCCGAAAGAGCATTTGGGATTGCCGAATCCGGACGACGTGAAACAGGGAGTGATTGCGTACAAAATCGCGGCGCACGCGGCGGATGTGGCGCGCCACCGGTCAGGGGCGCGGGACCGCGACGATGCACTGAGCTATGCGCGGTTCTTGTTCGATTGGAACAAGCAATTTGAGTTGTCGCTTGATCCAGAAACCGCGCGGACGATGCACGACGAGAATCTGCCCGACGATTTTTACAAGGAAGCGAAGTTCTGCTCCATGTGCGGGCCGAAATTCTGCTCGATGAACATTACGCAAATGGCGGAGGCAGAATCCGGGCAGGACCAGGCGGAACGGAAGCAGAAGTTTGTGGAGCTCCTCGCGAAGGTGCAGAGCGCCTGAGGAAGGCTGCAGGTATTTGCCATGGGAATGTTTGAGGTGAAAGTGGAATTGGCGAACCTGGCTGCTCCGGGCCGGGCGGAAGAAGTTTCTCTTCTGGTGGACACGGGCGCAACGCTGTCATGGATTCCGCGCGAGGTTCTCCAAAAGCTCGGGGTAACCGCATTTTCAAAGCTTCCATTTTCACTTGCCGACGGACGCGTGCTGGAGCGAGATACCACGGCCGTGATTCTGACCATTGATGGAAGGAAAGCTCCTGTACCCGTAGCTCTTGGAGAGCCTGGGGAAGAAGCAGTTCTGGGTGCGACGGCCCTCGAAGTCTTGGGCTTTGTGGTGGACCCCGTTGCAAAGAAATTGATCCGCGCAGAACCTCCGCGCTCTGCGAACTCGTCCCTCAGGGGATTCGAGGATCTGATTGCGGGAGTAGACCTGCTCGTAGGGACTACGTATGTGGAACAATTGGGCCTTCTGCTGCGTATTCTTTGTACAGCGGAGTGGTGTACTTGCCTTAGGCCAAATCAAGGCTGAGGAGGTGCGGAAATGTTCTTCCTGATTTTCTCAATGCTGCTGTATTTCCTGCCGACGCTCATCGGGCGACACAAGGCCGACGCGATGGGGATTTTCATTGTTAACCTGCTGTTCGGCTGGACGATCATTGGCTGGGTGATTGCGCTGATTTGGGCGTGCGCCGCGGAGAGGTATGTTCCGCTGCGGGTTGTTCCTGTAAGTTCGGGTCGGTTCTGCTGCCAGTGCGGTGCGCTGTCAGCCTATGGAGCGCATTTCTGTGCGGCGTGCGGCAGGGTGGTGTGATTGGCGGATTCCCCGGAAGCACGAGTGACGAAACCGCAATCCGACCAGGCGCTACAAAAGGAGTTCAACCGGTGGGCGGAGGCGGGGCGCGGCGAGGCGAGGGCATGGAGCAAGATCACCTGCCGATCACGCTGCCGGTGCTAGAAAAGATGAGGCTGGGCGCGACGGACAACGTGCTCGACGTCGGCTGCGGGGCGGGGTGGTTGTCGAGGCGGCTGGCGAAACTGGTGCCCCAGGGCCGCGTGGTGGGGATGGACATTTCCGACGAGATGATCCGTCACGCGCGGCGTGCCAGCGTGGATTTCGAAAATTTGATGTTCGTGACGGGAGAAGTGGCGGAAATTCCCTGGCAACCAAATTTTTTCTCCCATGCCATTTCTGTTGAATCGTCGTACTACTGGCCGGACCCAGCCGCAGGCATCCGAGACATTTTTCGCGTTCTGCAAGAAGGCGGGTCGGCGTGGATCCTCATCAACTACTATCGGGACAATGAGCATTGTCACCAGTGGGGCGATTTGCTGGCGGTGGAAACGCACCTGCTTTCTGCGCAAGAATGGGCGGAACACCTTTGCGCCGCTGGCTTCCAGAACGTCACGCGCGAACGCATTGTTGATCTTTCGCCATCGCCGGAAGTTTATACGGGCCGGTGGTTCCGCGACGTTGAACATCTGCGCGCATTCAAGGCCGAAGGAGCATTGCTCGTTTGCGGAACCAAGTAAGAAGTCCAGGTTGCCTTTTCCGAACCCACAATCCAGGGGTTCAGGTCTTCTCCGCTTGACGGCTGCTACAATGGACGAAGGTTTCCCTCTCCCACTGAACGAAAGAGACTTACCACACGGGAAAACTTTCGTTTGTGAGATATGCATGACTGATGCCGCGCCCCAATTGCGGGTTCTCGTGGTGGATGATTCACCCGTTTCCCGAAAACTACTAGAGCATGCGCTTTCCTCCGAACCGTATCCCCTCCTGTTTGCGAAAAACGGGGAGGAAGCGCTGAGACTCTTCAGCAAGCACAAGCCTGAGCTGGTCATCACCGACTGGATGCTGCCTGATCTATCCGGTCCCGAACTGTGCGAACGAATCCGGACCGATGCGCATAGCTCGTACACCTACATCATTTTGGTCACGAGCATCACCGAAAAGGACAGCGTCGTGGAAGGATTGTCCGCCGGCGCGGATGATTACCTCACAAAACCCTTCGACTCAAATGAACTGCGGGCCCGGATAGGGGTGGGACGACGAATCATCGGCTTACATCATGAAATCGACGCGAAGAACAAACTACTCATGGAGATGGCGAACACCGATCCGCTCACGGGCTTGCCGAACCGCCGGGCAATCGAGGAATGGGCGGAGCGGCAACTACGTGGCGCGGCGCGTCACGGATTTCCTTTCTGGGTTGTACATGTTGATCTGGATGGCTTTAAGAAGATCAACGACAGCTACGGTCATGAGGCAGGTGATCTGGTTTTGAAGAAATTCGCGGAAATTCTAAAGAAAAACACGCGTGCATCTGACATCAGTGGCCGGATGGGTGGGGATGAGTTTTTGCTGGTCATGACGCATGTGGATGGGAAAAACATCCACCTGGCAGTTGACCGCTTCCGCAAACACCTTGCTTCCGAAAAGTTTTTGTTTGGCAGCGGGACTGTAGTTACGGCGAGTTTTGGGATTTCCGGGTTCCAAGGGAAAGAACCTCCCGACTTTTCGATGCTGGTGCGGCGTGCGGACCAGGCTCTTTACTGCGCGAAACGCGCAGGGGGCAATCAAGTGAAGATCGAATCACTGTGAAGCCTCTCGCAGGCGTGTGTGCGCGATTCTCCCATTCTGGTGGCCGGTAAAACTGAACTCAGGCGGTCATGGATCGTCAAGGCGAGGTTTATTAATGTCATTTCTGAGCGGCGGAGTGGCAGTGGTGACGGGAGCCGGGTCGGGCATCGGCCGGGCACTGGCACAGCAATTGGCGGCTGCGGGTTCGGCGCTGGCACTGGCTGATATTGACGAAGCGCGACTTGGGCAAACGACGGAGACTCTGGGAAAAAAGAGTGCGATGATCACGACCCATGTTGTGGACGTCGCGAAGGAAGAAAGTGTGAAATCCTTCGCGGACGAAGTGAAGGAACGGCACAGACGCGTGACTTTGCTGATCAATAATGCTGGAGTTTCCTTGCACGGAGATTTTGAAGAGATTTCTTTGGATGATTTTCGCTGGCTGATGAACATCAATTTCTGGGGAACGGTGTATGGAGTGAAGTATTTCCTGCCCCTACTGAAGGGCGAGAAGTGCGCGCAAATTGTGAATATTTCGAGCGTATTCGGACTGATCGCTCCAGCAGGACAGATACCCTATGCGGCGAGCAAGTTTGCGGTGCGGGGATTCACGGAAGCGCTGCGGCACGAACTGGAAGGAAGTAATGTTTTTGTTTCCTGCGTTCATCCAGGAGGCATTCGCACACCGATCGCGCGGCATTCGCGGCTGGGGGCAGGGACGCCGGCGCCGAAGCGCGAAGCAAATATCGCGCGATTCGAACGGCTGGCGCGCACGCCTCCGGAAACGGCTGCGGCCAAAGATTTTGCGCGGCGTGGAACGCCAGGCGCCGCGCATTCTAATCGGAATGGATGCCTACCAGATCGACTTTCTCCAACGTTTGCGGCCTGCAACGTACTGGAAATCGCTCGCGCGGAAGCTCGAAGATCAGAAGCTGGCAGGGAGAGAATCCCGGCTGAGAGAATCGCGCCATTGAGCGCTGCTCTTAGGGTCAGAGGGCGCGATGTATTTTGACGGAGTTTCGCGCAGGATATATACTGCGCGGAGGTAGAGAACCTTGAGGCTGGGGTAACTTCACATGGGCGTGCTGGATCAGCGCTTCGAAAAGAATTTCATGATTACGTCGGTGGACTACGTGTTCAATTGGGCGCGGAAGAGCGCTCTCTGGCCGCTGACGTTCGGACTGGCATGCTGCGCGATTGAGATGATCGCATCCACCACTTCACGGTTTGACATGGCGCGGTTTGGCGCCGAAGTGTTCCGGCCATCGCCGCGGCAGGCGGACTTGATGATCGTATCTGGGACCGTAACGCTGAAGATGGCGCCGGTAATCCAGCGCGTGTGGGCCCAAATGCCAGACCCAAAGTGGTGCATGTCGATGGGGGCGTGCTCGAGCGTGGGCGGGCCGTTTAATGTTTACTCCGTCTTGCAAGGGGTGGACCGCATCGTTCCCGTGGATGTGTACATTGTGGGCTGCCCGCCGCGGCCAGAGGGGCTCTTCTTCGGATTGCTCAAATTGCAGGACAAGATTGACCAAATGACGCTGGCAAAACGGCCCACCGAAGTGCGCTTGCGGTCAGGTATGGTGGAAGGTTTCAAGAAGGGTGTGATGGTGGCGCAGACGCCAGAGCCAAGGTGAAGGAAAGGGAGTCAGAAAATAAAAAAGGGGGAGCGAAGAAGAGATGGCGTTTGCGAGAACTGCAAAGATCAATGAGATCACGCCGGGAACGATCCGGGAGTTTCATGTGGAAGGCAAGGCCGTCGCGTTGGCCAATCTCGGGGGCAAGTTCTATGCCATCAACAATACCTGCCTGCACCGGGGTGGGCCGCTCGGGCAAGGGGTTTTGGAGGGGGATATCGTTACCTGTCCTTGGCACGGCTGGCAATATGACGCGACTACAGGGAAAGTGAAGCAGAACCCGGCGGTGGGGGTGGATTGCTATGCAGTCGAGGTCCGGGGCGAAGACATCTTCGTAGACGCTGGGTAGTTGACTCTGTATCTCATAGAAAATACAGCAGATAATTAGATCGTGACCAAATATGGCCACCTCTCTACCAACTTCCGGTTGAGAATGTAGCGCACCTAACCCTCATATTTTGTTTCGCTTTTTGGTTACCACCGTGTATAGTTCTGCCGACTCCAAGCCTCGATGGCTACACCGACTGTCCAACGACACTACTGGATTTTCAGCGCGGACCCTCACCACTATCACTGGGACACCCTCTTCGTAAAAGGCAAGGAGATGTGGGATGGAGCAGCAGCAAAACCGGATGCGATCCGCGCGTTGAAGCAGGCGCGCAGAGGTGACCGAGTACTGTGTTATCACTCAGCGCCAGAGCGCGCACTCTATTCCATCGCGGAGATCACCCGCGATCCCTACCCCGACCCGCACAACCACAAAGGGAAAAACCTGGTCGCAGATCTGCGCGCATTCGAGAAACTTCCCCGGCATGTGACACTGGCGGAATTGCGCGCGAATCCGGCGCTGAGAAAAATGAAGCTGCTGAAGAACGTGAGAGTGCTCATTTCTTCGATCAGCGATGTGGAGTACCAGGAAATCCTACGCATGGCCGGGATCGTCGCCACGCCCGGAATACCACTGCCCTGACGCACGACGCTTCTCCCTTCGACGTGGATTCGAAAGTGACGGTGAGGGTGGGAAAGAATCATCTTCCGCAGCAGAATTCGGGGTGACAAATGGCTACGATGGGCCGTTCCGGTTTTTTCGCAACGTGTGCAGTTGCCATGCTGGCTTTTTTCCCGCAAAATGCGCGGCGGGATTCCATGCTTGACGATATTCCATCCGGGAGAACACAGGTACTCGATTTGGGCTACGCGATTAACGACAAGTTGGTACCTTGGCCGGGCGACGAAAAGTGGTTCGAAGCGAAAGTCAACGCTACGATCGACAAGAATGGGTATTTCACGCGGAGCTTCTGGATGCTGGAACACTACGGGACGCATCTGGATGCCCCGGCGCACTTCCCGCCGGGAAAAACAACCGTCGATCAGATTCCCGTGGAGCAGCTCTTTGGACCCGCAGTGGTGATCGATGCGCGAGCCGAGGGCGCGAAAGATGCGGACTACCAGCTTCCCGCAGCGCGCGTTGAGGAATGGGAGAAGCGGCACGGGCGGATACCGGAAGGAGCGATCGTGCTGTTGCGGACTGGCTGGGCTTCGCGGTGGCCGGATGCGCAGAAGTACCGAAATCAGGACGCGCAGGGGAAGATGCACTTTCCTGGATTTTCTCTGGAGGCTGCAAAACTGCTGATCGAACGGAAGGTCAGCGGCCTGGGTTGCGATACGATGAGTATCGATTGCGGCGCATCGGGAGATTTTGCGGTGCATCACCTGGCGCTGGGCGCGGGACTGTATCACCTTGAAAACCTCGCGGACCTAAGTGCATTGCCGCAAACGGGAGCATTCCTGGTGGTGGCGCCAATCAAGCTCGAAGGTGGCTCGGGCGGGCCGGTGCGGGTCTTTGCCCTGTTGCCTTAGGCCACGAGAATTCCTTCAAACATTTTGGGCCGTTCTTTCATCTGAAGTATGCTGCGGGATGCGCTGGGTTCTGTGAAACCAAACACATCTTGAAGTAAACACCTCGGTACCGTAGGAAAAGGTCCGGGGACAATGACGAGGGTGCGATCTAGAGGAGCATGTCCCCCTTCTTTAGTAGGAATTTTCCAAGCAGCCAACTGAATACGTCAGGCTCCGCATACGCATTGTTCCAGGAATTGTGGCCGACTCCGGGATATTCTGTGTAGATAACTTCGGCGAGGTCTGCGATTGTTGCCTGGGGGTGCGCGTGCACGGCATCCTGGCCGATCACGGTCTTCATGGCTTCGGCCATGCGGCGAGATTCTGAGGCCGGGACGACTGGGTCGTCGCCACCGTGAAAAATCCAAACAGGTGTCTTGCCGATTCTCTTAGCGGCCTCGAGGTAAGGCGATTGGTCGTCGGGAGATTGTGCGCGGGCCTTGTCGGGCATCAGGATCCCCCCGCAGATGGGAGCGATAGCCGCGAATTTTCCCGGATATTTTCCGGCAAGATACCAGGTCCCGTAACCGCCCATGGAAAGCCCAGTCAAATAAATTCGATGGGAATCGCCGTGAAACTCCTTCTGCACCTGCTCCAGAGCGGCCATGGCGACGTCTCCCATGGCGGAATCCGTCCACCAGACGTCTTTGCGGCACTGCGGCATAACGACGATGGCCGGAACCCGGCTCCGGTCTCTGCGGATCGCTGTGCTGATGCCAACCTCGGTTTGGATCAGGCCGTCGTCTCCGCGTTCCCCGGCGCCATGAAGAAAGAGGATCACGGGCCATTTTTTCTTGAGTGTCCAATTGTCCGGAACAAAAACCTGATATTTGTATTGCACGCTCGCCACGGTCACGGTGCGGTCGAGAAATCCGGTTTCGATTCTCTTAGCTCGCACGGGTGCTACGGTCAGCAATGCGGCAGCGACGGCAAACGCAATCGCCAGTATCAAACTCCTGCGGCGAATGAACACAAGACACCTCCGAATGCGAAACTGTAACACGAGTTAGGAAGAAGAGGTGCGGACAGTCGCGAGCCGGGAGGCCGCCGATCCTCACGCGGAGCGGTGCTCTGTGCTATTTTTGAGGGTCGCCACTCTTATGCCGGAACTTCCCGAAGTCGAAACGGTAGCGCGCGGATTGCGGCAGGCGATCCTCGGACGGCGCATCCTCTCAGTCTCGCTTGGCAAAACGGATTTCATCGACGATCCCGTGGCGCTCGAGCAGCATTTGCCGGGCCGCCGGATCGAGGCTGTCGAGCGCTATGGAAAATTCATGCTGTTGCGGCTCTCCGCGGATGCACGAGGCAACGGTGTGCGCGGGGGCGAGGGCGCGAGCACGGCATCCCTGCTCGTGCATCTGGGGATGACCGGGCAGATAGCGCCGAGCCCCGCGGAAAAACCATGCGCAAAGCACACCCATGTTTGCCTGTTGCTGGATGACGGCCGCGAACTGCGCTACATCGACGCGCGGCGCTTCGGACGCATCGCCTATCTGACGGAAGAGCCGCTGGCCCAGGAATTGATAGGATTTGGCGCCGACCCGCTCGAGGTAAGCAAGGAAGAGTTTGTCCACAGTATCCGCGGGCGGCGCGCCCGCATTAAGGCGCTGCTCCTGGACCAGAGCGTGCTGCGCGGTGTCGGCAACATTTACGCGGATGAAAGCCTGTGGAGAGCGAAAATTCATCCGGCGCGGATGGGAGCGAAATTGACGCGGGACCAAACCGCCGCGCTGTGGAATATGTTGCAGCAAATTTTGCGCCAAGCGATTGCGATGCGCGGTTCTTCGATTTCCGATTTTCTTGACGCCGAAGGCGAGCCGGGAGAATATCAGCGGCGCCATCGCGCCTACGGCCGCGAAGGAAAACGCTGCTACCGGTGCAAAACCGTCATCCGGCGCGGGATTGTGGCCGGGCGAAGCAGTTATTTTTGTCCGAAGTGCCAGGCCGCGCCGCGCGGATTCCTTGCCCTGCCGTTCCCGCGGAAGGCGAAGCAGGGCGGCAACTGATCCACGGGCATGCGCGCCGTCGTCCAGAGAGTCAGCCGCGCGAAAGTGACCGTGGATGGCTGCGTGACCGGCGAGATCGGTCCCGGGTTAATGATTCTTCTCGGTGTCGGCCGCAGCGATACCTCGGCGGTCGCTGCGCGGATGGCGGAGAGATGCGCGAACCTGCGTATTTTTGAGGACGATCAGGGCAAGATGAATCGCTCGCTGCTGGACGTGAATGGCAGCGTGCTTGCCGTCTCACAGTTCACTCTGTACGGCGACGCGCGCGGGCAGCGGCGGCCCAGCTTCATCACCGCGGCCCCGCCGGAACCCGCCAAGACTCTCTATGAGGAATTCTGCGAGGCCCTCCGCAAGCTGGGCGTGACCGTTGCAACGGGAATTTTTCAGGCCATGATGTCGGTGGAGCTGGTCAATGAAGGTCCGGTCACAATCCTTCTCGATTCGGACAACACGTTCTAACCGCCAGTTCGTCCAGGGAAAAAGGACGGGCGGATGGAGTTGCGCCAGGGCTCTGAACGAATTGCGGGCTTTGGGAGAGCAGCGAAACATCGATGGCATGGCCCGATTCGGGATCCGCGCCAAGATTGTGTACGGCGTGGCGAAGCCAAAGATGGATCTCCTGGCGCGTAGGATCGGAAAAGACCACCAACTGGCCTTGGAATTGTGGGCCACCGGCGTGCAGGATGCCCGGATTCTGGCTGGGATGATCGATTTGCCCGAAAGAGTCACCGCGGCTCAGATGGAGACATGGGTTCGTGATTTTGACAATTGGGATGTCTGTGATGGAACTTGTTGCCATCTATTTGTCTTTGCCGTCCCAGCTTGGAAGAAAGCGCTAGAGTGGAGTCAGCGCGAAGAAGAGTTCATAAAGCGCGCCGGATTTGCGCTGAGGGCCTACCTGGCCTATCGCGACAAAAGAGCGACGGATGCGCAATTTCAAAGATTGCTGCCGGTGATCGAGCGGGAGGCGTTCGATGAGAGAAATTTTGTGAAGAAAGCAGTCAACTGGGCCCTGAGAAAC
>QHYN01000050.1 GCA_003224145.1 Acidobacteriota bacterium | reverse complement strand
CGGTGATGGACGTGGTCGTGTTGTCGCTGATGACCATGTTGCCGCTGAAGAGCGTCGAGCCGCTCCCGGTGTAGAAGAAACTGGCGCCGCCCGCACCGGCGAAGCAGAGAATCCTTCCAACGACATTGGAGGGACCGGTGGGAATGTTGGTGACGACGGCGCGCTTGCCGCCGCTGGCGGTCCAGCTCGTGGCCGGGCTGGGCTTGGTGAGATAGCCTTGGCGAGTCTGGAAAATCACGCAGACTTGATGCACGCCCGGTGAAACGCTTCCGGCCGCAGCGGCGGTGCCACCACCGGAAGCGCCGAGGCCGCCGGTTGTCGCGGTAAAAGTGAAATGCGTCGAATCGGGCACAGCGGTGACAGCGAAGGTGCCGTTGTAGCCGGCCACGCCGATGCCGGAAGTGGTGACGAGCTGGCCGGCAACGAAGCCGTGGGCCGCGGTGGTTTGAATCGTCGCGGTGGCGGAAGCCGCGGTGCCGCCCCCGGAAGCAGCGAGTCCCGAAGCGCCGGCAATGTAGGTGAATTGCGTGGTCGTGGGAACGGAGACGACGGGAAATGTGCCGTTGTAGCCGGCAACGCCGACGCCAGCGATGGTGACGGACTGCCCGGCCGAGAGGCCGTGCGCGGCGCTGGTCGTGATGGTAATGAGGAATCCGTTTTCGGTGGCGCCGTTGGGGCTAGCCGCAATCGCCGCGGCTGCGGGCTGCGTTGCGCCGTTGGGGCTCGCGGTGATGGCAACGATCACATTTTCGTCGATGACGGTTGGCCCAGCGCCGGGGCCGCTCTGGCTGACGCGGTCGAAATTCGTGTCGTCGTACTGGCGCGGCAAATCGTTGCCGGTTTTTCCGTCGCTGATGGCCAGGTATTCCCTGCCGAAGAGCGTGGTGGAATTGGCGTAGGCGCTTGCTGCGAGGCCGCTGGCGATGCTCGCCAAAGTTCCCGGCGTCGTTTCTTTGTACAACACGCCGTTCGCGTCCAGCGCCATGGTGCGCAGCGTGGCGTTCAGCGTTTCGTAGGTCTTGACGTAATTGACGGTCGGATTGCCCGCGAGCGGGCCGAAGAGCGCCTGCATGCCGGGGCGCGTGGCCACGCCGCCGTTGCTGAAAATCACGTCCTGGCAATCCGGCGACACGCCGTGAGGCAGGTCCGCGGGGGACATATCGGTCACCAGCCCGCCGAAAATCTCGATGGGTGCGTCAAATGAACCTGCTGTGGTCATGGGATTTTGGAAGAGTGTGGCAGCGCGGAGATTGTCGTTCTGAGTGCATCCGATGAGGATGGGTGAAGAACCTCAACCGATAGCAGTCCTGACAATTCAGCTTGGCTGCTGATTCACAACGCTGAGATTCTTCGTGCATCCTCATCGGATGCACTCAGAATGACAACGTTTGAGCGCTTGACATGAGGGCGCAGCATGCTGTGCCCCTACAAAGAAACTTTAAGCACACAGGCACTCCTGGCTGTGCTGCTCGGCCGACAAGTCACAGCCTGGAAGAGCACTGGCAAGAGTGCCTGTGCTACTGAGACGGCTTCCCTTCTTCGTCCGTCTGCTTCCCTGCCCCATCCTGGATTGCGGAAGCGTTTCTGCGCGGCCGTGCATGCGGAATGAGGCCGTACTGCGCGGCCTTTTCGCGGTCGAGGATGGCGCCGCACGATTTGCAGACGGCCACGCCAGGCTTGATCTTTTCTGCGCAGACGGGACACTCAGCCAGCGGCTTGGGATCGTAAAGCCAGGGCTTTTCCAGGCCGAGTTGGCGCGCGGCGCGGCGTTCGAGGTCGGTGATAAACATGGGATTTTTCGTGCGCTCCCATTCGAGGTCGGCCGCGGCTACTAGGCACCGCTGAAATTCCTCGAGCCGGCGGTGCGCGTCGGCGAGTTCTGCTTCGGTGGGCTCGGGACCGGCGGCAACGAAAACGCCGTGAAAACTTCCCTCCCCCGAATCGCCGTTGATTTCGCGCGCGAGGTCTTCGGCGATTTCCCGGGCGGTGATCCGGTACTCCATGATGCGCTTGTCGCCGAGGTCCATCACGCCGGTGCATCCGCGGATCGGGGTAATGGCGTAAGGCTCGCCGGACTCCGGCGATCGCACTTCCAGCGAGCCGAAGTAGGTGCGGTGGCGCGGTGGCCATTTCTCCGTGGAAATATTTACGAGCGAGACTGATGCGGTTTCTGCTGCCGTGGCGGTAGCCATGGGAAATTACCTCTTTTTCTGAAATTGGGAAATTGCGAAAGGCCCTTGATGGTTTGCCGTGAAAGCCCCTAAGAGTGTCATTCCGAGCGAAGCGAGGAATCTGGTTTTTGCGGACTATCAGGAAAAACCAGATTCCTCGTCGCCTCCGGCTCCTCGGAATGACACTCGCTCACACTTTCGACAAACTCATGGGGCCGCCGCATGTTGAGCCCTAGCGCGTTACTGCATGCGGTACTGGACGACGACGTTGGCGTCGGCGGGGCTGGTGGTGCAGCCCGCCGCGGCGGTTTGCACGGCGACGGTGAGCGACGCGCCGGCAGCATAATTCTGCGAGATTGCGCCGCTATCGTTTGCGGCTGCCGAAATGGTCACGTTGACCGGAGTGGTGCCGTCGGTGAGCCGCATGATGGCGTTCGTGGAGCAGCCCGCGGGAGCCGTCTTGGCCTGTACCTGCACGCGCGTGACGGTGACGGCTTTGTCGATCGTCCAAGTCGCACCGGTCCACGTGGAAGTCAGCGCGCCCGGCAGGAAAACGCTCTGCTCCGCGCGCGGATTGTTGTTCAAAGATTCCGAGGATGCACCGCCGAGTGCGATCCCCTGAGCAAAGTGCTGTGTCTTCGTCCAGTCCTGCTCGGAGTCCAGTTGCGTGATCGGATGCAGGTTCCCTCCGGACCAGTTTTTGGAGGTGGCCACGGTGCCGAACAAGAACAGGCCCGGAGCGCCTGAAGTGTAAGTCGTGTCTGTCGTTGTGAGCGTGGAAACGCCGTTCTTGTAGCACGTCAATGCGCCGCCGGGAGCAACTTCCAGGCGCAGAATATCTCCCGTAGCGCCCGAGGAGGCGGCGCTGGTGAGCGTGGTGTTGGTCGTTCCCGAAACCTTTTGAATGAAAATGTTGGTGGTGTCTTCGATACATTCGTAGCCCTGGGTGGAAGCGCCGGTCCCGGATAGAAGCACGGCCACTCCGGGAAAATCGGTGGTGCCGTTCAGAGCCGTAATGGTGACTTGCGAAAACTGCACGTTGCTGAAGGGACTGGCGCTCCAGTAGGCCACATCGTTGCTGGCATTGGTGCCGACAAAATTGTTCGAGCTGATGTTGATGCCGTTGTTGATGACAGCCCAATTCGAGCCGATCGCTCCATTGGCGCGCGTGGCGTTGTCGTAGGCGGAGTTGACGTAGCTGGTAACGGGAATGTAGCCGGTCACGTCGGGGAGCGTTTGCGTACGCGTGGCGGCGAATCCAGCGGATGACGGGGCAATCACACCACCGCCGCCGATGTTGATGGAAGGGGTGGCCATGCCCTGCGCGCCGGGCATCATCATGGTGGGGCCGCCGGCGGGAATCGATGGCGGTGCGTTGCTGTTGCCGCAGTTCAGATCACTTGTCAGGACTACGGACGTTCCGGTGTACTGCGGGTTGGTGGAGCAGTTTCCCGTACCGTTCTGCCCTTCCAAGCGATTGTTCGTGTATAGGTCGTAGCCTTTGGGATTCCCTACATCTGCTGTCCAATTAATCGTGACCGTCTGATTGCCAGAAGAAGTTGTGCAGGATGCGGACGCTGGAGACGGATTGCCAAGAGCTCCGCCTGCCCACACGGGGACAATCTTAAAAGCGAAGGTGCCGACTGGGAAGGAACCACCAGAGCTCACCGAACAGGTGGGAGCAGCCATTACATCGCCGTTGATGAAGGCCGGGAAGGAGTTCCCAATCTGGAGAGCGGAATTGAGCGGCTGAGATGTGTATGGGCCAAGCACCGCAGCGAGCGATGGCTGAAACACGGTGTCAATGGCGCCCCCGGAGGCTAGACTGCCAAAAGGAGTATCCCGATTCTGCCCAGATAACCCAGACACCCCGGAAGAAATGCGATTCCCGGTGACGCCCGACACGCCAGAGGATGGAGGAATGTCTCCGAAGTTCCTTACTGCAGGACTATAAGTGCCTACGCTCGGCAAATACACCAATGTCGGATGGGGCATGGTGTCGAGGCTGATGTGGTTAATATCTAGATTTCCCCCTGCATTGCCTGCCGAGTTTATTCCAGTGACAGTAAGAAATGGCGTGCTGCCGCCCTGCTCGTAAGCCCAGTTAATGACAATAGCGCCACCAGAGGTATCGGGGCGAAACAAGATTCCCCGGTGGAACAGAAAGATTTCCTCAATCTCGGTGGAATTGCATTGGTTGCAAAAAAACAATGGTGTTGCCGTCACACCACTGGGTTGTGATGCGCCGGAAAAAGTCACTCTCTTAAAATGATTCGAGTACGGTGCGTTGCCCGACGTACCGCGCATCAACAGCCCCACGCCCATATAATCGGCGCTGGTAACTCCAGTCTGAAAAGCGAGGGAATCGAAATTGTGATTGAAGCCCCCATCTACCACCAGCAGCAACGCACCATTTGATACGGCACTGCTGAAGAAAAAGTCGCTGATGGCAGTCGTATTCCCATTCGTCAGGTACATGCCGGGATTCGCGGTTCCAACAGTAATAACCGGCTCGCCTTTGAAGGTGAACTGTGGACCACTGCCCCTCTGTTGGAATGGCTCGCCGTGCCACTTTGAACCCGAACCGATTCGTACGGTTTCATTGAGGTAGAGCCCACCGGGGGCTACTACCGTAGGATTGTAAGCAGTCAAGTCCGTAAAGGAATTCACGACGTAAGAGCCGCCATTCGTGGGCACTGGAATGTACATCGTGCCCTGGTTAGAGCCCCCAAAACCCGCCGCCTGCGCTGCGACAAGCAAGGTTGGTCCATTGTCGAAACGAATCGTCGCGCCGGATACCGTCGTGCCTGCCGAGTTCGCCAAGGTCAGCGTGGTGGTGCCCGCACCGGAAACGATGGTGGTTGCCAAATGGTCGCTGGTGGCGACACTAGGCGGAGTGGAAGGCACATACGGCGGCAACGACACGTTGTCCATCATCGGGGAGCCAAAATCGTCGAAGGTCAGGTCCGTGATGGTGTCGCTCGGCCTGCTCACGCCGATGAGCGTCAAGCTCGCGCCGGTGCGTCCGTAGATGTAGTACTGCCACGCGCCAGTCACTGCAGTCCAAGTGAGGTGGTTGCAGTTAAACCAGAACACCGTGCCGCCTGTGGAAGACGTCGTGGCGCCGTTGCGCGTGTCGAGGCCGCTGGTGAAGGTGAAGTGCGTGTTGTCCGCAACCGAAGAAACGGTATACCAGCCGCCAAATGAATTATCTGAAGTCCCATTTATGTAAATCATTGGGCAGGCCGATGCCCCCCCGCTCGATCCCGTACAGCCGATAGGCAAACTATGCGCTGCGCTTGTAACCACGGTGACCACATCGCTGGCGCGCGAGGAAGATGTGATGCCCACGGATTGTGAACCGAGGGAAGCCGCACCGGTGGTGGTCGAGCCGACAGCGCTGGCAGCCGTAAGCCCGCCGTTTTTGTCCCGCGCAATAATTTGATAGTTGTAGGTGGTCGAACCTGAAGGCCCATTCACAACATCGCCTGTGCCGGTCATGACGCGAGCCACACTAGGTGTGACCGTCGGCGCTCCCGGCGTAGTCATGCTGTGAGTAGCGCCAGCACCATAGATGACCACGCCATCGCCGTTCTGGAAACACACGCTGCCTGTCTGCCCAGAGCATGTCGAAGTCGAGACCGTAGCCGTAGTCGAGCCAGAGTTCATGCTCGCTGTAATGCCTGTTGTGGCGGGCGTTGACCCGGATGCGAGTGCCCGCACGCCGTAGCGCGTCACACAAACGACCGGGTTTGGCCCCTTGAAGCAGACGTCGGCGTCGAAATTCTGCTGCGCGGTAAAGGTGTTGACGACATTGGTCTGCGCGCCCGCGCCGAGGGGCCCTGTTTCCGTGCCGGTATCGTCCTTGTAGTAGACGCGCTTGTCGGCGGTCTTGGTGTACAGATTGACGGTGCCGGAACTTGCGGCGCCCGGAGCGGTGTTTTGATTGGCGAGGTTCAGCGTGCCGCTGGCGAGATTGCCGACGACCGTGGTGTTGCCGTTCACGGTGAGGTTGCCGCTCAGGTTCAGCGAGAAGGCGCTGATGGCGCCGCTGAATGTCGGAGAAGAAGGATCGTTGGGCAGGATGATGTTAGGAAGCTGTTTGGTGGTGATGCCCGGGCCGGAAATTTCGATTTCATATTTGCCGGGTGCGGCATAGAACGAATAATTGCCGAGGCCGTCGGTGGTGGTGGGATTGGCAAGGGCCTGGGTGAGCGCGGCGTCAGAGTAGATGAGCGCTAGCGGGGTGCACGGCTGGCCACTTGCGGGCATGGCGCAAACGCGGACGGTTGCTCCGGCCAGCGGGATGCCGCGCGAATTGAAGACGATATCGTCTTTGCGCGAACCTTGCGCGTGTGTCGGCCCGACTACACCAGGAATTACGTGCAGCACGAGCGCCAGGAGTGCCCAGAGAAACCCCATCGCGATTTTTGATCGTATCATGTTCCCTACTCGTTCTTGGTCAGCAGGCCGACTTCCGTAGAACTTTCTGAAGAGCATCTGTGCTCTGTCAATTTTGTGGTCACACTGGTACCGTATCTTTTATGAAGACTCGACGACGCTCGGAGGTAATGATCGCTTCATTTTTAACATTTGGTTTGGTCTTACCTTTCCTGAATACACAGAAAAAGGCCTCGCACCCAGGAGCCGAGAAAGAAAGGCCTCTGGGCTTTGGGGAGGTGATAGATCATGCCAATCACGGCGTTTGCGCCATTGTTCGCGCCGATAATCAGCTTGGTTTTGGTGTGCCGATTGGTTCTGGCTTCTTCGTCAACGATTCGGGATACTTCGTTACAAATGCGCATGTAGCACGCAGTTACTTCTCCCTTCGCGGTCAGGGAGTACCTGTTGGACTTTCCGTGCCGACCTTTGTCCCGAACAGCTCTAGGATTGGTGGGGCGGGAGTGGCAGATGTCACAGAGGTCGAGATTAGCGATGAGGCCGATATTGCATTACTGCGTGCTGACAATTTCCGGGGCGCAGGTAAACCCAACTTTCTTCGACTGAAGTTCGATTCTGAAATCAGGCCTGGGGACGAAGTAGCTATAACAGGGTTTCCCTTGTCCCATCCGGATCCGATCACTATTACTGCAAGTGTAGCGTCAGCATGGGAAAACGGCACTTTCGTAGACGACCTGAGTGGCGGAAGACCTCCGGGCCCTTACTACTTTGTCGATAAAGCGATCTTTCGAGGCTTTAGTGGCTCCCCAGTTTACCTCAGAGCGACCGGAGATGTTGTCGGGATAGCTGCACGCACACTGAGTGCACCTCTTGAAACTATCGTTGGCCCCAGTGACGCGTTAAAGGTTCCTGCGCTGGGGCAGGTGCTAACGCTCGATAAGCTAAGAGGAATGCTAACCAAGCACAACGTTTCATACACGACTGCAGCCCGATAAGGACTTCCTCAAAAAAGTTTCGATACCCGGGAAACTACAACAGTTTGCGGGCGGTGATGGTGACTTGGACGATGTCGGAAGTGACGCTGGCGGGGTAGGCGCCCGCGGTGATTTCCGTGCCGCCACCGTTGAAGGCCTTGAGCTTCCAGTTGTTCAGCGCACTTCCCTGCACCGGCACGTAGTAACCGCCATTGCCGTTCTGGCTGTCGGCAAAGACCTGGATGATCTGCGTGCTCGGCAGCTTGTCGGCGACTTGCGTGAAATCGAGCGTGTCGCCGCCGGTCGGATAATTTCCCGAAAACGCCAGTGTGCCGATGGCGTAAAACAAATTGCTGCCGGAGCCGTCGACGTTGTTGGGCTGAAGGGTGATGGTGATGGGCATGACTGCTCCTAAGAAATGGAGGTAAAGGAAATAAATGAGATAAAGGAAGTAAAGGAAAAGAGCTGCCGCATAGCAGGTCGCGGGAGCGACGGCAGAGGCCGCAGGTTTTTCCTTTACGTCCTTTACCTCCTGTACTTCCCTTGCATCTTTAGAAGGCCAAAGATGCTGGGCTGAAGCCCGGCGCTACAAAGGCTTTCAGAATGGGGTGTAGCCAGAACGCGCGGAGAACGGGCGGCGGCGGCGCGCGGATTGCTGCTCGCGGCGCACCGCGGCGCTGACCAGATCCTCGATCGCATCGGTCGCGGCCTCGTCCCACTTTTCCGCGAGCGGGCTGCCGCGCGCCCAGGCGGCCATCGCTGCAGTGGCGTAAGCGATAGCTTCCTGCGCATTGCGGATGAGCACCGGTGATGTCGCGTCCGTGAAATCCGGATAAGCTTTCAGGTAGCGCAGGCGAACTTGCGTGTCTTGGGTGGCACCGAGGAAATAAATTCCGTCGGCGCGCCATTCCCAGACGCTGAGCGTCACGTCCTGCACGCGCGAGGGTAATCCTCCGTGTTGAGTGAGGTCCACCATCTCCAGGAAATCGTCGGTAGAACCGTTCGGCCGCTCCCAGATCTTCACCGGAACGAGCAGATCGGTCGGCAGTTGGTTCGGCGGGGCGGTTGCGTCGGTGATGGAGACTTGCAGCGACGTGTCTGGCTGCGTCACCGCGGTGACCACCAGCAGGACGTCGTCCTGGATGAACCCGCCTCCGCCTGCGTTGCCGAGCGCGCGCTGTACTTTGCGGTACGCGGAGTTGGCATAGGGCAGCAGGACCGCGTCAGTGAACAGATTCCCTTGCGAGTCATTCAGCAGGGAGCGCACCAGCGAAGTGATTTGCCCTGCGGTGTTGTATGCGCTGGATCCAACAACTGGCATGAAAATTCCTCGGTACGAACAAGTGTTCTTCGTAGGGGCGCAGCATGCGGCGCCCCTACAAGGTGCTTGAGACGGTCTACTCTTGCGGCAGCGGCGATTTCTGCAGGTATGCTGCCACGCCGATGACCGCGTTGATCAGCGCGGCGGCTGCGGCGATACGCAGCGTCGCGCCGATGCCAGCCTGCAGGTTGAAATGCTGCGGATCAATCCCGACGGCTGCGAAACCGGTGAGCACTCCGCCGGCGCCGCCGCTGATCGCTGCAGCGAGAATGCCCTTGAGCCAAATCTCGATCTTCGTCATTTTCCCCTCGTAGGGGCGCAACACGTTGCGCCCCAGCTTGCCACCAACTTCAGCAATCGTCGGCAGCGATTCCTCTGGATTGCGGCGAGGTGTAGAGGTACAGACCGAGGTGTTAGGGGCGCAGCATGCTGCGCCCCTACAAGACCGTGACAAACGGCTGCTTGTGGAACGCCGGGACGGCGTCGTCCAGCGCGTCGTATGCCCATTGTTCGTAATTGCGTTCGTCGCGTCGTTCGCGCTCGTAAAGACGAGTGCGGCGGCTGGAGCGCGGAAATTTACGCGACCACTCGATGGCGCTGGCGATGTGTTCCGCGACTGTCGATGTGAGCTGCACGAATTCGCCGCGCGGGTCTTCGAGCGTGAAGCAATGCTCGTATTCGCCGCGCGAAGGATACGGTCCGAGCGCGGGAATGCTGACGCCGTTCTCTCGCTCGACCGTTTGCGAATACCATTGATGCGGCGAGCCGTAAATTTCCGGCGGCACCCAGCGCTCGATGTGCCAGCGATTGACCGCGGAATACTTCGGCTCCTGGCGCAGCTCGACGAGTTCGCGCAGCAACGAGCCCGTCGCGGGATCCGACTCCGCAAATTTGCCCCCGATCCAAGCCAGGCGGTTCCAACCCCAGACGGCGCGGTAATTCGGCTCGCCGAAGGGATTGACACCGCCGGCGCATTCGAGGCGCTGCGCGACATTCTCCGGCGGCTCGTGCGTTTCGCGTACAACTCGAATCATTCGCGTGCGGCGTGGGGTAGCACAGGTATTCTTGCCTGTGTGGGTTTACGTTTGTAAATGGCCGAGTTCAGAGCACAGCCAGGAGTGGCTGTGCTACTGCCTGGCCGAGTGCGGCAAGAAGTCCAAGGTTTTCACGACAAATTTGTGGTCGCCACAATCGAGAACGAGGTCGCTGACCTTTCCGACCTGGCCTTCGACAATCGCGGCGTGCTCGCGCATGGATGCGGCACACTGAAGCACACTTCCCGGCTCCAGCTCCCGAGGACCGGAATCCAGTTGCACACCAATGTCCGGCGCGATCATCGGCCGGAGAATGGCGACATCCTGTGCGCGGTCCACGCGAAGAAAGACGAAGACAAGCGGATCGGTCTTGCTGCGCGCAGAGATCACGCCGCAGAGCAAAAGAGCCAGTCCGCAAAGGATAATTCTTCGCATGGGATGCCGCACAGGCAGACGCATAAGGAAAAGATGGATGAAGCCATCTGCTGCGGGGGCGCAGCAATGCTGCGCCCCTACAAAGAGGAGGGCTGCTGCTTTTTAGTAGCCGCTGGGCCGCGCGAGGGTGTCGATGAACGCGCCGGTACGCGGCGAGTCGTCCCACACCTGAAACGCGGTGTCGAAATAAAAGATGTAGCTGGCGGCGAGGCCGCCGCTGGCGCCGTATATGGGGAAGACCGTGTTGCCATTGACTTCGTAGAAGTCGATGTCCTTCAACACGGCGCGGCCCCAGTGCGAGAGGTCGAGGAAATCCACGCGGGTTTGGTCGGCGTTGACGCTGGACTTGATGGGGATGCCGCTCATGGTCTTGCGGCCGCTGAAGAGCAGATCCAGATCGTTGCCGTCGCCACCGCCACCTTCCTTGATGATTTGAGAAACGGTGATGCCGAGATTTTCCCAGGCGTGCTCCTGCTCCACGGCCATGTAGGCGATGAGCTTGGCGATGTGGTTGATGCCTAGGGATTTCCGGACCTTGTTGATGGCCAGGCGCACGTTGGAGGGGGTGAGCGCGGCGTTGCCGGCGTTGACGCGCGGCGTGGCGAGCTGTACGGGATACGTTGCACGGTTGAGATTGAGCCAGGTGCCGGTGGTCGCGTTGTTCTGGTGATACTTGATGCCGAAGAGCGACACAGGCTGCGCGCCGCTGAGGCCGTCGTGGACGAGGACATCGCCGTTGGTGAGGCCCGCGGGGTTAGCGTCGACGGTGATGGTTTGCGTCGCGCTGATGGGATCGGCGGCCGTGACGTTGGCCGTGCCGCGATTCGTCGTCAGCGTCGAGTCGTAGACCTGAATGGTCTGGCCGACGTAGACGAGCGCGGCGCCCGGGGGAGTGGACATGGTCCACGTGGTGCTGGCGAACGAGCTGATGGTGCCGAGGACGCCGTTGCCGGCGGTTTGCATGAGCTTGTCGAGAAACGCGCGGAACTGCTTCATGCCGTTGGCGACTTCGCGCTTGGTGGCATTTTCGATGGCGCGCTCGCGGCCGGTGGTCGCGTATTCGACCAGCTTCGTGATTTCAATCGCGAAGCGGAAGAAAATCGGCGAGACCTGCGCGACGTCGTAGGCCGTGCCCGAGCCGCGGCCCAGGTCGCCGCCGTCGGCGTTGTACGAACCGGCTTTGCCGCCAGGGTTGACCTGCAAGGGCAGGCGCATATTGCGGCTGGACACTTTCTCCACGTCGCCACGCTGCTGGATCATGGTGAGTAAAATGTCGTCACGCTCGTAGAGCAGGGGCACTTTGTCGCGCACCTTCTCGAGCTGCAACGCGACGACGTTCGCGTTCGCTTGTGCTGGCATCTGTTGTTCTCCTTAGGTTGGCTGCGTTCCGGACGGCAGCGCGGGCGTGCAGGAAAAACGGGACGGGCTGAAGCCCGCCCCTACAACTGCTTGCGTGTTGCCCGGAATCGCAAGGCGTCTCTTGAGAAGGCGCCGGAAAATTTGTGAGTCTCCTAAAAGTTTCGTTTCTGACTGCGGTAAACTATGGCCACGATCGAAGGGACGCTATCTCGATGAATTACCTCAAAAGCGTACTCGTGGGGCTCGCTGCCGTTATTGTGATCTGTGGAATCCTTCCCACGCTAGCGATGCTAATTCACATTTTCATACTTGCTCTGGAGCATTCTTTCCGAGACGGCGGATTCGGAATTGCCTTTGGCCCTATACGCTGGTACGCCCCCTCACTTGCTCAGTGGCTCTTCATGCTCGCAGTTTTTGGAGGAGGCTTTTTATGGGAGCTTCGCAGGCTTGCAAAGCGACGACTCCCGCCTGCGACCGACTCGACAAATCCTCCGATTTCATAGATCAAGAATCTGCTCATCGCTGAGCTTGCGGTAGTCGACCGCGCGAGAGCGAGCAACTCCGCGATTCGGATCGGTGCGCTGCTGCGAGTGCGAAGCGGCAGTGGAGCCCGCTGGCAAGGATGCCCTTCGCGACTCAGAGTTAACTGGCGCCACTTCCCTTCTGGCGGATGCGGCATCGCCGCGCGCCGCGTTGCCGCGATGCGCGGCGAGCGTGGTTTGGGTCCAGTCGTTCAGGACGCGCTTGGCTGCGACGGGAACGAGCTGCTGTGCGCGCTCACCGATCAGGCGAACGACTTGCCCGCGCGTTTCGGCATCGAAACGCCGCGCGGAAAGAATTTGTGTGATTTGCTCGCCGAGCTGGCGGTCATCTTTCAGCGCGGCTTCGACGTCCTGGCGAATCGCCGCGCTCAGTCTTGCTTGTAGGGGCGCAGCATGCTGCGCTCCTACGGCTGAGGTGTTTGCGCTGCGCGCGACATTCGGCAGCGCCTGCTCGATCGTGCGGGAGATGACTGCGCCGACGCTGCGCTCCAAATCCTCATTCGCCGCCTTTTCAAAGGCGGCGTAAGCGGCCGCGTGCGCTTCGGGTCCCTGCGTGTTGTCTATTACGGGCACGGCATGCCGTGCCCCTACAGAGGAGCTTCTTCCGTTCGCCGCGGTTGCGGCGAACGGAACGGAGGACGACTCTGTGGGGATGCCGGGCGTCTGCCCGGCATCCCCGCATTGTGGCTGACGTTCGGTCCCCGAAGATGCCGCCCTGAAGGGCGGCGCTACACCAGCACCGACAGGTTCCGCGCCGACGGCTTTTGCCAATCGAGGCAGAGTCGTGGCGTTGGCGCCGTGGGCTGGCGGGCTAAAGCCCGCCGCTACACCAGCTTCTTCGAGGGCGCGCAAGCCCGCGAAAACCATTTCGCGGAATGCGGCGGGATCTTCGCGCAGCAGCATTTGCGTGAGCTGCGCGCGAGACGCGCTCACTTCCTGCGGCGATTTTCCCGCGCCGCCGAAATAGGCGCGGTCAATGTCGTCAAGCACGCGCGCGCGTTCCGCCGAGGCACGCGCCTCGTTCACGCCGCCAGGATACAGTTCCTTCAGCGCGTGCGCATCTTCGGGTGTCGCAAACGCCGCGCGATACGCCGCCGCTTCCTGCCTCGCTTGTTGGACGCCATTCCACAGCTCCTTCGCTTCTTCCCCGCTCCAGGGATCTTTCATTTGCGCGGTCAGCCACGCCGGCGGCTCTTCGTTGCTTGTAGTTGGCTGTCCCTGCTGCTGAACTGCCCCGGCCTGACCGAGTGCGGCCCCTTCGACCGACTTGTCATTCTGAACGGTCGCAGCCGGTGCCCTTGGTTCGCGGCTAGCTTCTCCGACGGCCGCCGATTGCTGATCGCTCACTACTTCTACGTCCTGAGCTTCTGGCTCGATCTGCAGGATTTGTTCATCCGTGAGCGCAAACAAATCGTGCAACTTGTCGGCACCATTTGCTGCGGGGGTGCTCGTTGAAACCAAAGGGTTCATCAGTTGCCTCAAAAACAAAAGACCCCACAACTGGAGGTCTGCAAGAAACTTCAGAGTCGTGGTCAAGCTAAAGGGAGAAGAGAAGCTCCAGCAATACCTCGATAAACGTAAGCACCAACTCAACGATTGCCGCGTAGTCCCGGGATTCCATGTCGCCACCAGGGTGCCCGGATTCGGTCCGGACACCCACACCTACTATTATTTCCTACGCGGGGAATGTCCGAATATTTCACCAGTTTGACGCTATTTTGCACTAGCAGCTTGCCCCACTCCCATCGCGCGGAGATGAGCTTCGGCGTGGGCGCGGACGTTGGCGAAGCCCGCGGGATTGGTCATGCGCGCGGACTGGCCAGCTTCGGAGTTGGCCCAGCGCTTGCACTCCTCGAATTCCACGGCGTGATCGTCGAGCAATTGATCGACGGGCACCGACGGCAGAACCAAAACAGGTGACTGATGACTCGTGACAGGTGACTCGTGCGCCGCGCCCTCGGAAGACGCGTTCGCGGGCGGGGCAAGCCCCGCCCCCGCGAACGCGCTTCCAACCTCCGCGGCGGGCGACCCTTGGGTCGCCCGCCCGCTGTCTAACGCATTGCCTTGTAGGGGCGCAGCCTGCTGCGCCCCTACAGCCGAGGCCGCTGGAACTTGCAGGACAATCGGGGCGGACGCCAGCAACTGCTGAATCTCGCGCAACTGTTTGTTGCGGGAATCTTCGCCGGGAATCACCATCTCGTTGAGGCCGAGTACATTTTTAATGTAGCCGAGATTCGCGGGCTCGGTAAGCGCGCGTTGGAGCACGGGATCGTTAATGCCGAACAATTGCTGGAGCACGGCGCGCTGCTGCGACTTCAATCGCGGAAATGTTTCATCGGCTTCCGGATGCACGCAGATGTTGCCCTTCAAATCGGCGGTACGAATCGAACGCGCGTCGAGAACACCATCCGGCCCGAGCAGCGGAATCTCCACGTCTTCGGGACGGTTTTTGCGGAAGCAATCCACGGCGAGCAGCAGCACGTCCGCATAAAACTGTTTTGTGCGGCGCCACACGAGTCCCAGGCGGCCCATGGCCTGGTCGCGCGCTAGCGCGTAGCCGCTGGCGGTCTTCACGTCTTCCATGTTGCCGCCGAAAATCGCAGGGAAGAGGCCGGTAAGGAATTGCGCCACGGGGCCGATCAAATCCTGCTGATGCCGGATCATGTCCGGCGGAACTTGCGCGGGTGCGGGCTGGAAAAATCCCGCCGCGAGCGGCTGGCCCGGGCGCGCGCGCGCCGGAAAATGCGCGGCCGGCTCGGCCACCTGATTCGCCAGCGCGTCAAAATCCAGCACTTGCGGATCGGCGTAAATCGGCGGAATGCCGTATTCATACGTTTCCGCTTGCATGTTGGAGAGAACGTTGTAGCGCTCCTGCACTTGCACGAGGGAATCGCCAACGCTCGGGCGGTTCTGTCCGTCGCCGGGCAGCGCGTGCAGCACGCGCCAGTGATCGTCCATCGCTTCGCTGCGCGATTCGCAGTAGACATCGCCGGCAAACGCGACGTAGCACCCATCGGGGAACATCGCGAGCAGCTCATTGCGCACAGGTTCGTCTTCCACCGCGTAGAAGGCCCACGGGCGCAGCCACGTGCGGTCAAACGTGATGAGATTCATCAGCGCGTCGCCCGGATGGATCGAAGGCAGGCCCTGCTCGACGCTGAGCCGCGAGACGCGCGCGTAGACATCTTCGGCGCCTTGTGAAGGTGCGGATTCGATTTTGTTGGCGACGTGCGGATACGCGGCTTTCAATTTGGCGCGATGCACTTCCGCCTGCCATTGCAGGTAGGGATACTCGTGCATCTCGTTGGCCCAGACGGGCGTGTTCAGTTCGAGGCCGCCGGCGATGGAGATGACTTCCTGGCCGTTCGGCACGCGGCGCGTGCCCACGACGCGTGGAACAGTGACGCGCTCGGCGCGGCGCAGATTTGTGTCGGAGAGTTCGGCGCCACAGGATGGACACGACACAGTATCAAGCCGCGGCGCAGCACGCTGCGCCCCTACAATCGAGGCATCATCCTCATCTTCCGAATTTCCATTTTCGAGTTTCGATTTTCCAATTTCTTTGCCGCACTGCGGGCAGACGTAGACGTCTTCGCCAAGAGGGATTTCCAGCGCTTCGAGGATGTTCTCCTCGTGGAAGCCGAAGCGCTGGCCATCGGCGACGTAGCGCACGTAGGCGCCGAGCTTTCCGTCGGTCCAGAGAAAATAGCCGATCGAGGTGAGCAACTGCTCGACGTGATTGTTCTGCTCGATGAGCTGGGCAACGTCGCTGGCGGCTCGCGCCGCGGCAATGTCTTCGAGAGATTGCGCCGATTGCGGATAAAAGCGCACGCTCGGCACGTCCTGCGAGAGCACGGCAATGAATGACAGCCCAAAACCCTGATAAAAATTCGTAACGAACTGGTAGCGCGGCATCTCCTCGAGCTCGCGGTCGTCGCTGAAGCGCTGCTCGAACGGCAAATGCCAGTTCATGTCGTTGGGATTCCACCAAGCGTATTGCAAGCCTTGCCAGAAAAGCCGCGCCTGGCGGATGCGGCGGATCTCGTGCCGTCGCGCAACGACACCTTCCTGGCGGTATTGCCGCACCAGTTCGCGCAATGCGTGCACCAATTCCGGCTTCACGTCCTCGAGACGTTCGTAGTTGGGGCCGAGATCGACGGCGTTCTCGTCGCTGTCATCCCGAGCGAAAGCCGCAGACTTTGCGGCTGCAGCCGAGGGATCGAGGCTCGATGCGTCGTATTCATTACCGCGATTCCTCGACTGCGTGTCGCTGCGCGCCACTTCGCTCGGAATGACAGAAAGAGAGCTCGCGTTTCCATCGGCCGGCGCGATCGCGCCCGGTGTGCCGGTCCAGGTTTCAGCTGTGCGGTACAGGTCCATTCGTTTTTCCCTCAATGCAATGGGGGAGGAATTTGTATCGGCGGGTTTACCGGCCATGCAGCGGCGTAAAGCCGCTGCTACATTCCCGGAGCGGTTGCGTTCCGGGCGGGGTCCGCAGGCAAGTTGCGCGATTCGGCCTCGCGCCAGGCCTGAAGCTGGTGCCAGGAACGCTTGCGCAACCGCGGCAAGGGCTGCGGCTTCGGCGCTTCGGGAAACTCGACCGGCGGAAATCCCGCCGTGCCCAGCAGCGAATTCATCAGCGCGCGGTTCTCCGCCCGCAGGCGTGATACTTCCTCTTCGAGCAGTCCGACGTACCTCGACCGCAAAAGTTTTTTCAAATGTTCTAGCATGGTCTTGAACGGACCGCAGCCGTGGGGGGTTAAGCTCAAACAGAACCAGAAAAACAATAAGAGTCGGGCTAGGTTTCAGCTGACGAGAATGTGGCAGGAGCTGGACGCAAGAGTGTCTGCGCCAGCTCAACCGCGCGTGTGATCCTTCTCATGCGGAATTCGCAGTCCACGAAGCGAACGTCGAGAAGACGAACGGGCCCACCGTTGTAAACTACAATGGCATTTCTCACGACAACGTGTTCCATGCGCATGTCGTCGAGCATGAGGCCGTGCCCTTGACCATCAACAACAAACGTACGTATGCCGCTGCCGGTTTGGTTCGGCGAACTCAGTGCCTCGAGTCTTGCCGATTGTTCTACTGGCACCAAGCCTCCGACTTGTGATATTACAAACTCGAGACGACCATTCACTGGCGGCGTCGCCGGATTAATACTCCACTTGTAGTTAGCAGCCTCTTTAGGTAAGGGCGTAGGTTCACCCATGCCCAAAATGTCCTCTTCGGCCAGAAAACTGCGGTAGTCAAGAAGTTTACCGACAACCTCCCACGCGTCGTCGGAGCGGGCGCTAGACGCGATTAGTTTTGAGCCCGCGCCTTCTATGATGCTAGGGTCGACCTTCACTCGCTTTTCGCGGAGTCCAGCCAATATGTTTTTGGCGTCTCGAGTGGATCGGGGGTTCTGGGGATCCTGAGCGGCGGCAGCCAGACGCTGCGCCACGAATTCGCCGTTGAGAAAGTCAACTTGACTCCGTAGGGAACTTACGTCAGTCTTCAGCCCCTTCACATCTGAGGATACGGCGTCGATCTGTGTTGCAAACCCATGAAGTGTGCCCTTCAATTCCCGGACGTCGCCATTGAGGTTCCATAGAAAGCCAAGCACCAATAACAGAAGGCCGCTTGCGATCTTAGAACCGAGATCGGTCTTAAACCATTTGCCGATAGAGAACTTGCCTGTGGCCATGGAGGCTGAGTCTATGGCCACACACCGCTTTGGGTCAACGCTGAGATCTGTCTGCAGTCGAAAACGGAGTTGAAATATCACTTACAGTGCTACCAACGGCGGCGAGGGAGAGGCTTGGGCCGAAAGAACTTTTTGGCTTCGGATTCGAGGCGCTGGTAATGAATGGCGCGAGAGGTCGGATCCTGCGCGCTGACTTGCCGGGCAATTTGTTCGTCAAGCGGCATGCCATGGACGAAATGCCCTGCCCGCGGATCGACGGAAGAGAGATTCCTCGACTGCGGGCCAGCGAAACC
>QHYN01000124.1 GCA_003224145.1 Acidobacteriota bacterium | reverse complement strand
CTTCTGGATATCCTTTACGGTGATCAATCCCTTCAGGTTGAAGTCCTGATCCACCACCAGCAACTTTTCGATGCGGTGCTTCTGCAGAATGCGTTCGGCTTCTTCCAGCGTCGTGCCCACGGGAACGGTCACCAGGTTTTCCTTGGTCATCACCGAGCTGACCAGTTGGGAATGATTTTTTTCGAAGCGCAGGTCGCGATTGGTCAGAATGCCCGTCAGCCGCGAACCTCGCGTCACCGGCAAGCCAGAGATCTTGTACTTATTCATGATATCCAGGGCCTGGCGCAGGGTGATGTCCGGGGAAATGGTCACGGGGTCCACAATCATCCCGCTTTCCGAGCGTTTCACCCGGTCCACTTCCTCTGCCTGCCTTTCAATGGGCATGCTGCGGTGGATGATTCCGATGCCGCCCTGCCGCGCAATCGCGATGGCCAGCCGCGACTCCGTCACCGTGTCCATCGCCGCGGATGCCAGCGGAATATTCAACGGCAGTTTCCGCGAAAAATGCGTCGTCGTGTCGACTTCGGTGGGCAGCACCGAAGATCGGCCCGGCAGCAGCAGCACATCGTCAAAAGTGAGACCCTCGGTGATCGGACCGTCGCTCATTCCATCCTCACGAAAAAGAATTGGCTGCGGGAAAACAGGCGCCATAAAGCAGCACAGCCCAGCGGGTGCCCGCTGGGCTGTCAGATAATTTCATCAGATTGAAAAAATGAATCACCGTGAATCTTCAATTCTAAGGGGCATTCCAATTCCGGTCAAGTTGAGCTCCGGCAGAATTGACAAACAGCGCGGGAGCATATGCTTTGGGCACCTTCAACTGGGCCTGCGGAATCAGAGTTTCGGTATCTGGCGATGAATTTTCCGCGCCAGGCCCTCGAGTTGCTCCGCATCCCTGGTCAGGTCCGCAGGTAGCGAGGCGTTCGCATCGAGGGTTTTCATGCGGTCTTGCATTCCCTGGGCGAGCTCGATGAGTTTAGGAAGATCGTTCTGGAGCTGAACAATAGCTTTTTCACGCGCGATCCGCGCCGCAGCCAGACGCGCGATTCGATCGTTCGAAGGTTCATCTCCCTGCTTTTCGAGTTGGTCGAAGGGATTATTGTTGCGCGGGGACTTTGGATCCAATTGACGATGACTCGTCTGAAGAGTGGGAAAACAGGTGTAGGAAAATATGAGGAAGGCAAGAACCAGCTTGTTCGACATGGCTCATCTCCGGTCGAAATACCAAGCGCGGCTGAAGACCACGGAATTCCTTCATTCTAATCCCCGGACAGGGGCAAGAGCAAACGCTCAGGTCTTCTTCGATTACTACGTCAACGACTCAGGGGGTTACGATGTGCCAGGGCATCCCTTAAAGCTCCAATTTTTCGGCACTCAGAGAAACGAACCGGGGATGCGGACTTGCGGTCGGCATCCCCGGGAAGATGTTTCCTAAACTAGAACTCGAAGCGGAACCCGAACTGCGACTTGTAGGGACCGGAGAAATTCGAGCCAAATCCCTGCCCGCCGCAATAGCCGAGCGGTTTGTTGAAGTTCGAGGCCGTCGATCTCTGGCCGAAGTCGTTACAGAAATTGTTCCGGTTAAACAAATTGTACATCTCCCACAAGATCTTTAAGTTCATCCGTTCCCCGAACTTGAAGCTCTTGTCAATTCGCATGTCCAGTTGGATAAACGGGGTGCCGCGCAGCGTATTGTAAGGCAATTGTTGGCAGCCGAATGTGCTAATGGGGGCGGTAATCGTGCTGCCCACGCACACACGGTCAATCGTGGTCCGGCCATCTCCGTCCAGGTCGGCGCCAGCGCGGAAGTTGAACGGCCGGGCAGTCGCGGCCTGGAAAATCGGTGCCACCTCGAACCCATGCGACAGATCGAAAACGCCACTGGCAACGAAGCGATTCCTTTCGTCGAAGTTGGAGTAACCAAATTCACTGGGCCCGAACTCGAGTGAGGGAGTGATCGCAATGCCGTTCCCGCCGTAAGACGAAGTCGGATTTCCGCCCCATGACTTGGCCCAAGAGATTACATCGCTGACCTGGAACAGAACGTGATGGCTCATCCGCTTCTGGAGTTGCAGGTTGATGCTGTCGAACCGGGAGCGGTTTGTGGTCCCGATCATGTTGATTTGCTCGAGCCTGCCGATGCCGCCCAGAGCGCCAGGAACTGCCGCAAACGCCGCATCGAAGAACCGCGTGCTGGCGCCTCGCACACAGCGGGGATCGCCGGGGCTTGAGCCAAGGACCGGGTCGCAGAGAGCCACAAGCTTTTCATTTATGTTCTGCACGCGTGGCTCGTGGGTCCCAAGAACATGATAGTAGTCAACCGTGAACGACATATCTTGATGAAATTGATATGACCCGCCTATGGACCACTGCTGCGCCCATGGATCGGTTATTCGCGGATCGTTGATTCGCCCAAAGGCACCCGGAGTAATTTCAGTCGGAGTGACCGCAGGAACCGGAAGCGGATCCGTTCCAAACCGGAAGCTGCAAAGCGGTTGCGCACCGCAACTTCCCGGGCGGGACGAATCCTCGATATCCAGCGTGGTCTGATAGAGTGTCGGATTAGCTTGTTGCAAGGAGAAGAGTGTCAGGTTTTGAAACACCTGGTCCCTGGCAATTCCGTACCCGCCGCGGATGACCATCTTGCCCGTGCCCTTCGGATCCCAAGCGAATCCGAAGCGTGGCTGGAACTCCTTCCAGCTTGCCGTTCTCTTGCGCAAGAGGCTCGTGTCGCCAGTGATGTCCTTGGCGCGCAAGACCCCATCTGCTGTCCCCGCATTCGAAGGCGCCGCCGCTGCCGCCTGGAGGATCTCGATCGTGCGGTTCGTCGAAGTGTGCGTGGAGCCCAGTTGCTGGGGTAGGAAGTTCGGGTTCGCATCCCAGCGAAGTCCCAGATTAAGGGTGAGGCGTGAACTCACCCTATAATCATCCTGGTAATAGAAGGCAAGGGCGTGAGCCGGGGGTTGATCGGTGCGTCCGCTGCCGCCGCTGAAAAGGATCGACTGGAGGGCACCAGGCGTGGCAAAGCCAGTGGTCCCGTAAATTGGCTGGCATCGCGCCTGCTCAGACGGGCTCAAAGTGGATGCGACGGTAATGCAGGACGGGTCGTCCCAGAAAGTGACTTGGTATCCATCGGCGCCAAAGAAAAAGAAGCCGCCGAGCTTGGCCAGGTAAATTTCGTTCCCGCCGAACTTCATGTTGTGGTGATTGTGAGTCCAGGAGAAGTCGTCGCGGAACTGGTACTTCCGGATGAGGGTTTGCTGTGGAACGTTTACGTTCTGCCCGATGTTCGCGGATGGAAAGATGATGTTCGGGTTCGTGGCTGTCCCGCCGCCGGCGGTCGGCACCGTGAAAGTGCGTTGCGGGGCTGCCAGAATCGCGTTGACGAAATCCTGGAATTGAACGCTGGCCGAGTTTACCTTGTTGGGGGAAACCACATAGTTGTGGGCTATCACCAGGGAATGAAACTCGTTGGTGTTGGAGTTTGTTTGGCTGAGGTCGGCGATGAAGGGAGAGCCAAGTTGGTCGTTCGGATTCGTCCACTTCTCACGGCCATAACGCCAATACATGCTCTGTTTATCGCTTATCCTGTAATCCATCTTGACCGTCAGAAGGTGGTCTTTGAACGGAAAGGGCAGTTGCGTAATAGGGGCAGCCAACGGGAAAAGGCTCAGTTCGTTGAAAGCCGTGGTATCCGCCGGAATGCTCCCCGGCTCGCGCTTCTGCTCGTAGGCGCCGAAAACGAAAAGCTTGTCCTTGATGATCTTTCCACCCATCGAGCCACCAAAATCATAACGATGAAACACAGGCTTTGGAACGCCCTGTTGGATGCTGAAAAAGTCGTTCTTATTGAGACCGCTGTTCTGGAAAAGGCCGAACAAGCCACCATGGTATTCGTTTTTGCCGGACTTCGAGATCACGTTAACTACACCAGCCACGGTCCGGCCGGATTCCGCCGTGTAGCGGTTGACGACCACGTTGAACTCCTCAATCCCTTCCATTGTGAAATTCTGAACAAGGCCGCCTACGACATTGTCCTTGTTGTCGCCGCCGTCCACATTGTAGTCAAACGACCTCCCGTCGCTGCCGTTTAAAGATATATTGCCTGACCGCGACTTAGTTGGGTCGAAAGTTTGGGCCGGACGTACACCAGGGACCAGGGTCATCAGCCCCGAAAAGTTGCGGTCCAGAAGAGGCAGCGTCTTTACTTCCGTCGAGGAAACTGATCCGCCGAGATCGGAACGCGCCGTTTCGATCAAGGGCACATCCTCCGTCACTGTAAGTGTCTGGGAAGCAGTCCCCAGCGGCATGTTGACGTCAAACGTGCGTTTCTGCCCCACCACGAGATCAACGTTGTCGTATACCACTGTCGCGAAGCCTTGCTTCTCGATAGTGATTTTGTATGACCCCGGAGGCAATAGAGCAACGGCAAAATCACCGCCGTTGCCCGTGGCCGTCTCGCGCGAAAAACCGGTCTCTTTGCTCGAAATGGTTATCTTCGCCCCGGGTACCGCCAAACCCTTCGGGTCCAAGACCGTACCATTCACGTCCGCAGTTGTTACCTGCGCATCAATCGACAAGGCTCCCAGCAATGTCAAGACAAGAATAAACAGCACCGCCACCGCTCTCTTAAACACGATTATCCCCCTTGCAGGCACAACGTGCCCTTTCTCATCTCAATTCAGAGTTGCGGACCGGGTAACTTGATTGCGACTCCAGCCCACACCCACAGTTTTCGAGTCCAACCTTTGTCCCCACGCCCAAACAATGTGGTACCGCAATTCCTGTACCAACATCAACTAAATCTAAAAGACTGAAAAATAGATACTTAATTGGATGTTTGTGCATAGATTTTGAGAAGATACAGAAAGAGGTAGGCATGCACATATGAAAAACCATATCCCAATGGCCTGCTCGCTCTACTCTCGTCTGTCCATAAGCTGAGTACTTGCCAGGTGCGAGCAAGATTGCGGTCATTGTTGGGTTTGTGAGACGGTGCCGCCGCCGACAACGGTACGGAGGACGCGGATGCTGGCGTAGTGAGATGGCGGAATCTTTGGTGACGCCAGCGGAGAGAACGATGAAGTCGGCGTACTCTCACGCTTCGAGCTCACCCTTCTTCGCTTGGCTTGTCTCCGCCATCTTCGTGAAATACAGTCTTAGTGTGGAATTCCGCATTCCTTCCTTTGAGCCACACCCGCTGCTGAAGAACGGCCACGCCATGACCATCGTGTCCGCCTTTGTGCCGCGCCGCTTCGACATTCCTCCTGGCGAAGTTCGATATTTTGAAGTGGAAGAGGGTTCCCGCCTACTCGGCCATTGCCATTGGCAGCCGGAAAAGAGAAAAGACACCCCCATTCTCGTTATCGTGCATGGTCTCGAAGGCTCCAGCGATTCGAACTATGTCCGTGGCATCGCCGAGAAAGCCTTCCACCGCGGCTTTCACGTCGTGCGCCTTAACCAGCGCAACTGCGGTGGAAGCGAAGCTCTCACGCCTACTTTGTACAACTCCGGCATGAGCGGTGACTACCGCGCGGTCTTCGAAGAACTCTCCAATAGCGACGGCTTCGAGCGCATCTTCTTCGCCGGCTATTCCATGGGTGGAAATCTGGTCACAAAAATGGCGGGCGAGTTTGCCTCGGCTGTACCCAAGGCCCTGCGCGGTGTCTGTGCTGTGTGCCCGGCCCTGGATCTCGCCGCTTGCGCCGACGCGCTTGAGCGCACGGAAAACTATCTCTATGAGCGCCACTTCGTCACTGGCTTGATGTCCCG
>QHYN01000359.1 GCA_003224145.1 Acidobacteriota bacterium | reverse complement strand
CTCGCTCCCGCCGGTGCTCTCGCCGCCGGCCTGATCGTCTGGGTGGCTTGGCATGAGAATCAGCAACTGCGTTTGCTGGAGCACAACGAAGGCAAAATGGCGAAGGTGCAAGAACCCTCCACGCCTGCACCCCCGGTAGCAAGGCAAGCTCCTGCTTCTTCATCCTCGGATCAGCTCGCCAACCTTTCGAAGGATCAAGTGGCTGTCGGCGGAGTTGCTTCTGCGAGAATCGAGTCGGAAGCAAAGAATCTGAAACAGCTGGAAAAGCTCGGCTCGCGCGCAAGGGGCACTCCACCACAGCCTCTGACAGGCAAGGAGAGCAGCGCGCGCCAGGATGCCGGGCGCGACTCCTCTATTGCCGTCGACCGCATGCAAAATCAGCCCGCTTTGGACGCCAAAACCGGAGTTGCCGGTGCCGCTCGGGAAACCGTGGAAGTGCAAACACAAGCCGCGAATGCCCAAGTGCAAAATCAGATGAACGCGCAGAAGATTCCGGGCCCGAACCCACTCGGTCAGGCCGAATCAGCGAAGAAAGCGAAATCGGAATCTATTTATCGTGCAGCCGCTCCTTCTGCCCCAGCCCCGCCCAGGGTGGTCGCGGCGTTTAACGGTACCGAAGCCATGCAAATGGCAGCCCTCACCAATTCGCGCTGGATCGCTGCACCCGCACCGGATTCAAAAATCATTTGGCGCGTCGGCCAAGCTGGCCTGATCGAATTCTCCAGCGATGGCGGCGCTTCCTGGTCGCGTCAAACCAGCGGCGTGCCCGTCGACCTCACCGCGGGTTCCGCTCCTTCCGCCAAAGTTTGTTGGATCGTGGGCCGCGCCGGGACCATTCTTCTCACTACCGATGGCGGAGCGCACTGGTCCATAAGTCATTCGCCTCTGGATGAAGACTGGGCGGGCGTTCTCGCTTTGGATGCGCTCCATGCCACCATCTGGAATCTTCGCCACACGAAGACTCTTGAAACCTCCGACGGCGGCATCACCTGGAAGCTCGTGGCATCCCAGTGATTTTCAGGCTTCGATGAACTCATTGAAATTCGTTGAACTTATGGAAAGCTGGCCCTGATTGTCATCCCGAGCGCAGCGAGGGATCTGCTTTTCGCAAGAATTCGGCTCGCGTTTCTCCTGCAAGAAATTCCTCCGGCATCGTTCTAAGGGAGAAGGCACACTCAGATTGAGGTGAAAGTAATGAAGATTTCCCGAATTCAGTCCAGCACTCGATTGCTTTGCGCGGTCTCTGCTGTCGCCGTTCTCACCGCAGGTGCAGCGATGCTTTATCCCGCGGCCTTTGCGAACAGAGCTCACGTGGTGCCTGGTCCGCGACGTCCGCAATCTCCTGCTCCCCAACGGCGCTTTTCGTCTGAAATTCATGGACATAGCCGCAACCGTGAACCCCGCGACCGTGCATTTCCGCTCGCTTACCGATCCGGAAAAGCTCGGTGTTATCGAGCAAAACTACGAATACGATCTGCTCGAGCCGGCAAAGCTGCTCCATAAGTACGTCGGCAAGGAAGTCACTCTCGTCCGCACGTATCAGGAAAACGGCACGACCAAGCGCGAAGAGATTAAAGCCACTCTGCTCTCCGACAACAACGGTCCCGTCTGGAAAATTGGCAACGACATCGTCACCGGAATGTACGCCGAAAGCTACCGCTTTCCCGAAGTCCCCGCGAATCTGTACGACCGCCCCACGCTGCTCATGTCTCTGGAAAACTCCGGCGCGAAAAAACAGCAGATTGAAGCTTCTTATCTCGCGAACAATCTATCCTGGAACGCAGACTACGTTCTCACCGTCGCGCGCGATGATAAGAATGCCGACCTCGACGGCTGGGTCACTGTTGTCAACAACAGTGGCACTGCTTTCCACAACGCGCGCCTCCAGCTCGTCGCCGGCGAACTGAACCGTATTGCTGGTCAGAGCGGGATGAGAGCCGACATGGTGGGACGGGAAATGGCTGCAAAAGCTGCCGCCCCGCAATTCCAGCAGGAAAATTTCAGCGAATATCATCTCTATACGCTGGGCCGCCGCACTTCCGTCGAGGACAAGGAAACCAAGCAAATCAGCCTGCTGCAAGGCAGCGGCGTCCCCGTCGAAAAAATCTTCGTCGTCAACGGCCAAAACTACTATTACCATAACCGCCAGAACCCCGGCTCGCCTATCA
>QHYN01000049.1 GCA_003224145.1 Acidobacteriota bacterium | reverse complement strand
TGCGATCACCTCGAGCAAGTGAACCAGGGCGACATTCGAGCGCTGGGAAAATCCGAAACGGTGGCCACGCTGCTCCCCGGATGCGATTTCCATCTGGGGCTGAAACAATACGCGCCAGCGCGCAAGCTAATCGAGGCAGGCGCGATTGCTGCCCTGGCGACGGACTACAATCCCGGAACAAGCCCGACGCTGAGCATGCCCATGATCCTGTCGCTGGCCTGCACGCAGTTGCGCATGACGCCCGCGGAGGCCATCACGGCGGCGACCATCAATGCCGCATACGCCCTGCGGCGCGAAAAACGGATAGGATCGCTGGAGGTTGGCAAACAGGCGGACATCGCCGTATTCGAAGTGGCCGACTACCGGGAAATTCCTTATTATTTTGGTGTGAACTATTGTTGGATGACCCTGAAGCGGGGTCGCGTGATCTATGCCGCCCAAGAGTCCACAATCTAACTATTCGAAAAGGCCCCTCCGGAGGCTGCGACTGCCCAAGATCGTGCCGCGGAAAACCAAGGGGCTGTTCGAAGAGTATTTCTATTCTATTTTGGTGGTCATTTTTGTTGTGGTAGCGATCCTGGGGAAAGCCGGGGGCTTGAGTGGTTTTGATGCCCTGGTGGTGGGCGCATGGCTGGCGGTCTTTATCTGGTTTGCCCAGCAATTGAAAGGCTATTTCGCGGAGAAATCGAAAGTGGCGAACGGGAAGACGGCTGAGTCAGCGCCAAAAGCACCAGTCCAGGAGGCCAAAGGGCCGCTGCCCTTGCCTCCGTGGATGAAACCGATGATTGGGCCACAATGGCCGCTGAAAACGGGACCCCGGCCGGCACGACCCCGGCAAACCACCGTTCCGCCCACGCGGGCACCGGCGGCCCCGCACAACCCGAATAAACCGGGGTTCGTTTACGAGCGGCCGACGCTTCCGGACCGGAAACCAAAGTTGCCGAACAATTGGCGTCCAGGTCAAGGCAAGAAACCGAAACGATGAGACGACTGATTGAATGCGTGCCCAATTTTTCCGAAGGGCGCGACCCGGCGAAAGTCGATGCGATTGTTGCGGCCATGAGCGGCGTGCCGGGCGTGTACGTGCTGGACCGCGAGATGGACGCGGATCACAACCGCTCGGTCATCACGCTCGTGGGCGAGCCGGATGCGGTCGCCGAGGCCGCGTTGCTGGGCGTCGGCAAAGCCATGGAGTTGATCGACCTGACGAAACACACCGGCGCGCACCCGCGCGTGGGCGCGACGGACGTGGTGCCGTTCATCCCGATTGACGGCGTGACCCTTGAAGATTGCGTGGCGCTGGCGCGGCGCGTGGGGAATGAAATCTGGAAGCGCTACCGCATCCCGGTGTTCTTTTATGAAGCGGCAGCTACACGGCCGGAGCGCGTCAATCTCGAGAATGTGCGCCGGGGACAATTCGAAGGGCTGCGCGAGGAGCTGAAAAAAAACCTTGACCGGCAGCCGGACGTCGGAGAACCAAAACTTCATCCCACGGCTGGAGTGACGGTGGTGGGGGCCCGAAAGTTTCTCATCGCTTATAACGTGAATCTCAACACCTCCGATGTCGAAATCGCAAACAAGATCGCCAAAGCCATCCGGTTCTCGTCGGGCGGATTGCGCTATGTGAAATCCATGGGCGTGGAACTGAAGGCGCGCAACCTCGCCCAGGTTTCCATCAACCTGACAGATTTTGAGCAGACGCCCATGCACCGCGTATACGAAATGGTGAAGCGGGAAGCCGAACGCTACGGCGTGATGCCGGTGGGCAGCGAAATCGTCGGACTGGTGCCGAAAAAGGCTCTCGAAATGGCGGCAGATTTTTTCCTGCAATTGGAGAACTTCTCTCCCGCACAAGTATTGGAGAACAAGCTGGCCGACGCGCTGAGCGGCGTGCCGATGACCTCGGCCAAGGACGGAAAGCTGGCGGGATTGGCGCGCCCATTTCTGGATGCGGTGGCGTCTCCCACGGCTACGCCGGGAGGGGGAAGTGTTGCGTCGTTCGCGGGAGCGCTGGCCGCGTCGCTGGGGCAGATGGTTGCAGGGCTGTCGCGGAAAAAGAAATCGCAGGCAAGTTTTGTTGACCAGCTTTCCGTAGCCCTGGATGAAATGCGCAAGACGGCAGAGGAACATGCCGCGGCCATCGACCGGGATGCGCAGGCGTATGACGCGGTGATGGCGGCGTTCAAATTGCCGCAGGGAAACGCACAGGAAACGCGCCAGCGCGAAGAGGCGATCCAAAAGGCAACTAAAGGCGCGGCGGAAGTTCCCTTGGAAGTGGCGGAGTGCACCGTTGCGCTTTTCGAACGCCTGAGACAACTGGAGTCTATCGCCGCGGCATCCATGCGTTCAGACTTACAGGTGGCGCGTTTGATGGCGGGCGCAGGAGCCCGGGGAGCGCTGGCCAATGTCGAGGTCAACCTCGATGGCCTGAAGGATGCAGCTTATGTCGCGTCCATGCGCGCAAAGGTCGCGGCGCTACGCGAGCGATTGGGCGATGCGCCCCGCGCCACGAGCGCGTAGAATGGAGATTTAGGGGACCCTTCCGAAAGGAGCAGCACATGAAAGCAACCACGGCGATCCGCAGGCTCGGGGCCGCTGTCACTTTGATTGCAGTAGCCCTGGCGGTGCCGCGCCCGACTCGGGCTGGCCGGCTAGGCGCAGACGTCATCGCGCTATTCCCCAAAGAAGTCGGCGAGTTTGCCTATGTCGACTTGAAAAAAGCGAGATCTCTGAAATGGTTTCCGCAGTTGCAAGAACAGATGATTCCGGAGCGTTTCCGACAGTTCGAGAAATTCCTTGCCTCCGCGGGAGTCGATCCGAATTCCCAAGTGGATGAACTCGCCTGGGGGCTGGTCGCGGAGGGGTTGAACGCCAAGACGGAAGGGACTGGGTCGTCGGCTGTTCCAACGGGAGAAGAAGTGGTCGGAGTTGCCCTGGGGAATTACAACCCGAGTTCGGCGGAAGCGTATTTCAAACAGCAGAAGCTGCCGACTTTTAAGGCGCGCGCTTACACGCTTTATGCCTTTGGCACCGGATCAGGACCGAACGACCTGTTCTTCTTTTTTCTTGATTCGAATACGGCGGCGTTTGGCCACCGCGAGATCCTGGAGAAAATGGTTGAGGTGCGCTTTGGTGGCGAAGAAGGGCTGCTGAGCAACGACAGAATCTTCCCATTAATCAACGAAGCGAACGGCAGTGGCGTAGTGTGGGCGGTGCTGAATCCCGCGTACACGCGGCTGGCCATGCAGCAGCTTGCCCCGGAAGTGGAGCAGTTCCCGGAAGCGGCAAAGCTCGTTTCGCGCATGCAGAACTTGATTATCAATGTGGATGCGAGCGGTAGCATTGATGGAAAATTCCAGGCAGTTTGCGGGTCGACCGAAGACGCGAATACGCTGGGCCAACTGCTTCAAGCAGGATTTCTCTACAAACGGTACCAAGCGCAAAAGGACAATCCGGAGCTGGCGCAATTGCTGGATCAGGCGCGCGTCACGCCGGCGGGTGATCGCGTAACGCTTCGCATGTCACTGAGCGACGACCAGATGACTTCGCTCATCCGGAAAAATACGTTTGCGCTCAAGATGTAGAGCTTAGGAGAATTTGGGCAAAATGGAACGGGCCGGACAGCAGAGCTGCCCGGCCTTCTTGTTTCGAAAATCCTAAGTGCCAGGTGCAACCTTGCCGAGGTATTTGGTCAGCCGCGTCACGCATTCTCCACCGTGGGTTTCGTATTGGACGCAGTCGACACCAGCAAATGCTCCGGGGGCCGATGAATCTCCACCTCTTTGCCGATCCGGCCCCACGATGGCTTCCACCCCGGCCGCGGAAGCAGCCTCGCCTTCATGTGAGAGCACGACTTCGATGCGATCCGGAAAACGCGCGAAGTTAATTTCCAAATGCGGATGTGGGAGAGTCAGCTGCTTGAAAGCTTCCTGGCATGCTGCAATGACAGCCGCTTGCAATCGATTGACGGCAGCGATTTCGAGGCCTGCGACATCGGCCAAATGGTGCGCCACACCTCCAACCGCGGCAGCCAGGCGCATGTCGGCATCGATGAGCAGGTGCAGGTTCTTCAATTCAGTGGCCACGGCCGCTAGCGAGGGAGACATCGCAGGCTTCCCGGCAATCCGGGCAGTAGTATAGACCGTCGGAACACAGACGCACGTTGAGCTGCCCATTGCAGATGGTGCAATACCGCTCACACGTGCAGCGGTCTTCCGGCAGGTCGCATTGTGCGCAGAGGGTGGGGCCTTCCATGAGTACCTCTCCTCGAAACTGTACCTGAGCAAAGCGGTGCGCGGCAAGACGAACATAGCGGCGCGGCTGTGAATTTTCCAACTCCGCCAGCGATTCGGATTAATGCCAGGCTTCTTTGACCGCTTCCGAGGTGCATGTTAGTATCGGTGCCTGCTCGGGCGATTGGAATGGAATCCTCCACAATTTCTCTCATGAGCGAGCTTCGCAAGACTCCTCTGAACGCATTGCATCGCCGCCTTGGCGCAAAAATGGTCAACTTCGGCGGCTGGGATATGCCAGTGGAATACCCGTCGAGCGGCGGCTTGATCGCGGAACACAAAGCGGTGCGCGGGAGTGTGGGGGTTTTCGATGTCAGCCACATGGGCGACATTCGAATTCATGGTGGCAGGCACCCTGGCGGAGCCCTGGCGGCGGTTCAGCACATCACCATGAACGATGTGTCCAAGCTGGCGACCGGCCAGGCACAATACTCCGCAATGCTCTATCCCGAAGGCACGTTTGTGGATGACGTGATCGTGCACCGGCTGGGCGAAGATGACTTTCTGCTGGTGATTAATGCGGGGACTCGCGAAAAAGACATCCACTGGGTCCGCGAGAACACCAAAAGATTTGATTGCGTTGTCGAAGACTTGAGCGATGCCTATACGCAGTTGGCGATTCAAGGGCCTCGGGCCGCCGATGTCCTGCGGAAACTGACGGACACAGATTTAAACGGCATTAAGAATTATTGGTTCACGCACGGAACGGTCTGCGGACTGAAAAACACGCTGATCGCACGAACGGGATACACGGGAGAGGACGGTTTTGAGATTTACGTGCCATCCGACGCGGCCACCAGCGAAAAAGTCTGGAATCAGGTGATGGAGGCGGGGCGTGGATTCGGCATCGTTCCCTGCGGGCTGGGAAGCCGCAACACGCTGCGCCTGGAATCGAAGATGGCGCTGTATGGCCATGAGATCAGCGAAAAGATCAATGTCTGGGAAGCCGGGCTCGATCGCTACTGCAAGATGGAGAAAGGTGACTTCCTCGGGCGCGCCGCGCTGGAACTCGCCAAGTCTAATGGATTGACCCGCGCGCTGGTTGGCATCGAGATGATTGATCGCGGCATTGCGCGCGACGAATACCGCTGCTGTAACGAAGCCGGCGAGCCCATCGGCGTGGTGACCAGCGGTTCCCCTTCGCCAACCCTGGGCAAGAATATTGCGCTTGCTTACGTGCCGCCGGCGTTTTCGGCGATGGGCACCGTTCTGTATGTGGAGATTCGCGGGCAGAAGTGCAAAGCCCAGGTGGTTCCGACCCCGTTTTACAAACGTCAAAAAAGAGCAGCGGCACCACGCGTAACTTGATGCAATCAAAAAAAATCCGAGGAGTGGCCTGATGGCGTATCCGAAGACGTACCGCTACACCAAAGAGCACGAGTGGATCGAAGTGAAGGGCGAGCTCGCCACCATCGGCATCACCGATCACGCCCAGCACGAGCTCGGCGACGTGGTTTTCGTCGAGTTGCCGAAGCCCGGTGCCAAGATCGAAGCCGGAAAATCCTTTGGTACGGTGGAATCGGTCAAAGCCGTCAGCGAAATTTATGCTCCCGCGACCGGCGAAGTAATCGAAGCGAATGGCGAGCTTCAAAATTCGCCGGAGAAAATCAATTCCGATCCGCACGGAGCCGCGTGGCTCATCAAGGTACGCCTCACCAATGCCTCCGGGATCCGCGACTTGATGGACGCGGCCGCCTACGAAGCCTACATCGCGGAAAAGGGCAAGGAAACCTCGGCCTAATGCGCTATCTCCCGAAGAGCCCCATCGAACGGCAAGAGATGCTCGCCGCGATCGGCGCAAAATCCATGGATGACCTGTTCTCGAGCATTCCTGAGCGCTATCGACTCCGCGATGCGTTGAAGATCCCCGGGCCGTACTCCGAAGCGGAGATTATTCAGTATTTCAAAGACCGCGCGGCGGAAAATTCAAGCGGTTACGTGCGCTTCCTGGGCGCGGGCGTCTACAATCATTTGCAGTCCGTAGTCACGGATACGATTATCCAACGCGGCGAATTCCTCACGTCGTATACGCCCTATCAAGCAGAAATTTCGCAGGGTACCCTGCAAGCGATTTTTGAATTTCAGACGCTCATGTGCCAGCTCACGGGCCAAGATGTTGCGAACGCGTCGATGTACGACGGCTCGACAGCCACGACCGAAGCCGTGCTGATGGCCGAGCGGCTGACGGGACGACAACGCGTTCTGGTAGCGCGGTCGGTCCACCCGGAGTATCGCGACGTACTAAGAACCTACGCGAAGAATTCCGGATTGCGCATCGAAGAGATTCCCTTCACCGCCAGCGGGACTGCGGATGTGAAAGCTTTGCAGGGAGCGTTGAAAGACGACGTGGCTGCGGTTGTGGTGCAATCGCCAAACTTTTTTGGCGTGATCGAAACCTATGCACCGCTGGCCGAGGCCGCCCACGCGTCCGGCGCGATGCTTGTGGTGGCTGTGGCGGAAGGCGTCTCCCTTGGGCTGCTGCGCCCGCCTGCGGAAGCTGACATTGTGGCGCTGGAAGCCCAGAGCTTCGGGCTGCCGCCGAGTTATGGAGGACCATTTGCCGGCGTGATTGCGGCGCGGGAAAAGTACGTTCGCCAGATGCCTGGAAGGCTTGCAGGACAAACCACGGACTCCGAGGGCCGTCGCGGCTTCGTTCTCACGCTGGCCACGCGCGAGCAGCACATCCGCCGCGAGAAGGCGACTTCCAACATTTGTACGAATCAGGCGCTTTGCGCGCTGGCGGCCACTGTGCATCTCACGCTCCTCGGCAAAGAAGGCTTGCGCGAAATGGCAGAGCAGAATCTTTCGAAAGCACAGTTTGCGCTTGGGGAGTTCCTGGAAATTCCCGGAGTGCGGCGCACCTTTGACGCGCCGTTCTTCAATGAATTTGTCATCGAACTTCCTCGCTCGGTAAGAATCGTCAATTCACAGATTCTGCGCGAGAAAATGATCGGGCCCCTTCCGCTCGGCCCTTTTTATCCGGAGCTCACCAAGCACGCAGTGGTGTGCGTTACGGAAACGACGCCGCGAGCGGAGATCGAGCGCTTTGCAGGCGCGGTCAAGCGGGCACTCGAACAACCCATCTAAGCGAAGCATTCATTGTAGGTGCGCAGCGTGCTGGACCCTTGCGAGGCAAAATTGGAAGATGAATGAGAAAATCAAGAAAGCATCACGGCACACGAACCAGAACGAAGGGCTGATCTTTGAGAAGTCGTCGCCCGGCAAGCGCGCATTCGAATTGCCGCCGCTCGATGTGCCCGCCGCTGATCCCGCGAAGGCGCTTGGCACGCACCACCGCCGGGGAGGTGTTGAAGGGTTTCCTGAAGTCAGCGAGATCGAAGTTCTGCGCCACTTCACGCGCCTTTCCACCTGGAATCACGCGATTGACCTGGGCATGTATCCGCTCGGCTCCTGCACCATGAAGTACAACCCGCGCGTGAATGAATTCGTGGCTAGGCTCGAAGGAATCGCAACCGAACATCCGTATCAGCCGCAAGACCTCTCGCAAGGTTGTCTGAAAATCCTCCGCCTGCTGGAAAAGTGCCTGCTGGAAATCACCGGTATGGATGCGATCACCTTACAACCTGCCGCGGGTGCCCAGGGAGAACTCACCGGACTGCTGCTGATCCGCGCGTACCTGCAAAAACAGGGTAATCCGCGCAAGAAAGTGTTGATTCCTGATTCCGCGCACGGAACGAATCCGGCCACCGCCGTCATTGCCGGCTATGAGGTTGAAAACATCAAGTCCGAATCTCATGGGCAGGTCGACGTAGAAAAGCTGCGCGAACTGGTGACCGAAGACGTTGCAGCGCTCATGATCACTAACCCTTCGACGCTGGGAATTTACGAGCAGCGCCTTCCGGAGATCGCGCAAATTCTGCACGGCAAAGGCGCCCTGCTCTACATGGACGGCGCCAACATGAATGCCCTCGCCGGAGTAACCCGCCCGGGCGACCTCGGCGTCGACGTCATGCACCTAAACCTGCACAAGACATTTTCCACGCCGCACGGCGGCGGGGGGCCTGGTGGCGGCCCCGTCGCGATGAAGAAAATTCTTGAACCGTTCCGTCCCGTGCCGATTTTGGTCGAAAAAGAAGGCGGCCGCCTGACACTGGAGCCCGTGCGGCGGGATTCCATTGGCCGAGTGAAGGCGTTCAGCAGCAACTTCGGCGTGCTCGTCCGCGCGCTGGCCTACATTCTTGCCTACGGTCCGGGAGTGCGCCAAGCCACGGAAGACGCAGTGCTCAATGCGAATTACATTCGAAAACACCTCGAAGGCGTTTACGAACTGCCGTATTCCCTGCCCTCGATGCATGAAGTTGTTTTTAGCGACGCCATTCAAAAGAAAAACGGCGTGAACACCATGGACATCGCCAAGCGGCTGATCGATTATGGCTTCCATCCCTACACGAGTGCGTTTCCCCTCATTGTTCCTGGCGCGCTGATGATCGAACCCACAGAATCCGAGTCACGGGAAGAATGCGATCTGTTCATCGATGCGATGAAGGCAATCGCGGAAGAAGCCGCTACACAGCCAGAAATTGTGAAGACCGCGCCGCACACCACGCGCGTCCGGCGACTGGACGAGGTCGGCGCGGCGCGCAAGCCCGTCCTTCGATGGAAACCCGCCACACCACGGAGCGAAGCCGCGGATTAATAGGAGAGGCGCCTTGCGGGGCGGCGCGGCACTACCCTTACCTGTTTGCCTCAAGACACACCGAACTTGGCGGCAAGAATAGTGCGCCGACGTCTCTGTTAAACTTATCCGACACGATTCTCCCGGAAGACTGACGAACGAATGAACGCTGCGATTGAGGCCTGGCTACCGAAATCCATAATTCTTCTGCGCAATTACGACCGCCACAAATTCCTCTCCGATCTGGTCGCTGGAGTCACCGTGGGTCTGGTTGCACTGCCTCTGGCCATGGCCTTTGCGATCGCATCCGGAGTTCCCCCGCAAGCGGGCTTGTATTGCGCGATCGTGACCGGGTTTCTGATCTCCGCGCTGGGCGGCTCGAAAACGCAAATAGGCGGCCCCACCGGGGCTTTTGTGGTGGTCGTCGCAGGCATCGTCGCGAAGCACGGAATCGACGGCCTGTTTATGTGCACGATGATGGCAGGCGTGTTGCTCGTGTTGCTGGGCGTAACCGGCATGGGCACCATGGTGAAGTATTTTCCGCGGCCCGTCGTCGTGGGCTTCACGAACGGGATTGCGATTCTCATTGCCAGCACGCAGATTCGCGACTTCTTCGGATTAAAAATGGACCACGTTCCCGGCGATTTTTTCCATCGCGTCAAAGCCTATGGCGAGGCGTGGAACACGCTCTCCGTGCCGGCAACTGCGGTTTCCCTTCTTTCGATTGCGGTAATGGTTTTTTGCTTGAAGTATGCGAAGAAAATTCCGGGCGCAATTTTGGTTACGTTTGGCGCGACCGCCGCGGTCATGCTCTTGCATCTGCCCGTGGAAACAATCGGAAGCCGCTTTGGTGGAATCCCGAAGGGCCTGCCAACCATTGCCATTCCCCATTTCCATTACGACATCTTCCGGCAGTTGCTCTCTTCCGCCTTCACCGTGGCCATTCTCGGAGCGATCGAGTCGCTTATGTCCGCGGTCGTGTCCGACCGCATGAGCAATGATAAGCACAATCCTAATGTGGAATTGATCGGCCAGGGCGTCTCCAATATCATCTCGCCGCTCTTCGGTGGCTTGCCCGCTACGGGCGCGATCGCGCGCACCGCCACGAACGTTCGCTCCGGCGCGAAGACGCCCATAGCGGGAATGATCCACGCCTTGACGCTCCTCGCGATCGTGCTCTTCGCGACGCCCCTGGTAAAAAACGTTCCACTCGCCGCACTGGCCTCGATTCTCATGATTGTCGCTTACAACATGGGCGATTGGGAGGAAATTCCAGAAATTCTGAAATTGAGCGCGGCAGACATTGCCGTCTGGCTGCTGACCATGACGCTAACCGTCGTAACAGACCTTACCTTTGCCGTGGAGGTGGGCATGGTGCTTGCCGCGCTCATGTTTATTCGCAAGGTGTCGCGAACCACCACCGTGAGCCCGGTTACGAGAGACTACATCGAAGACAGCCGCGTGCACGTCCTTCAAGGCAAAGACATCCCCGACTATGCAATCGTTTACCGCATTCACGGCCCGTTTCTCTTCGGCGCCACCGACAAGTTCGCCGATATCCTTCACTCCCTCGACCAGCTGCCTCCCATCGTCATTCTGCGACTGCGGAATATGACCGCGATTGACGCCACCGGCCTCGGCGCCATTCGCGACCTCGCGGACGCGCTGCACGAATCCGGCCGCTCGCTGCTGCTTTGCGGAGCGCGAGAACAGCCTTCGCAATTGATGAAACAGGCGGAGTTCGAACGCCACGTCGGCGCGGAAAACATTTGCGACAGTATCGCCGAAGCCTTAGAGCGCGCTGCTGAGGTTTATCGTTTGCATCACGCAGGCAAAACTGCTGTAGAGCTGACCTCGAGCCATTCCTGAGCTCCGACACTATTTTGTGAAGCGGACGCTGTCGAGGATGGCGTTAAAAGTCTTGTCGTACTTCTGGTATGCGGATTGCGGAGCCACGCAAACAAAATACACCAGGCCCTCGGGCCGCAGCGTGCTGATCACCCAGTCGGTTTCCTGGCCTCCCACGGGAGAATCGTTGCTGAGATAGGTCGCAAGCCCTGGCTGACCATTCAAGCGCACACGCTCCGCCTGCTTCGAAATCTTCATGCTCGGATTCGATTTCTGCAGCTCGCGTAAGACCTGCTGCGTGGCGTTGTTCAGGGCCTCCCAATCGTTGGGGTCCCCTTTGGCCTGCGACACCCCAATGATCAACCCGTACGCCAGCGCCCCGTGGCCGCTGCCGTCGTCCACGACGCCTCCTTCGGGTGCAAAGGAAATGCCGCTTCCGTTGCTGTCGGGATACTTCTTCCAATTGTCCGGATAATTCAGCGTGTACGAATTTGCTTGATACGTCGCAAAATTCGCAGACGGCTGGGCAGGGGCAGCCCCCGGGCCCGCCGCACCCCGGCTCAACTTCTTCACGACCGGCAGTGCCAGCACTTCGCGCTTGATGGCTTCAAATTCCTGGGAATCCCGCTTTGGGTTCGGTGGGAGGCCACCGAGCTTGTCAATTTCTTCGTCTACGCGCTCGACGCGATGCTCGGGATTCGGGTGATCGGAGAAAAACTCCGGTGGGTTCTTCCCTTTCGACTCCGCTTCGAGCTTCTCGAAGAACTGCGCCATCGCTCGAGGGTCATAGCCGCTATCATAGAGCACCTGCGTGCCCATCACGTCCGCTTGGGATTCCGCGGTTCGCGAGTAACGGAGCAAAACGCCGCCTGCGGCGAACGCTCCAAGCTGCGTCAAAAGAGCCCCGCCCGTGGAACCTCCGAAAATCCCGCTGGCGATTCCCAGAAAACCCTCCGCGGCCTGGGCTTTTGTCGCCTGGTTGGTTCCATGGCGCAGCGCCACGTGAGAAAGCTCGTGCGCCATCACTCCGGCGAGTTGGGCTTCATTGTCGGCCGCTTCGATGGCTCCGCGATTGATATAAACAAATCCCCCCGGCAGAGCAAAAGCGTTGATGGCCTTATCATTCACGCAATGAAATTCGAAAGGATACTGCACCCCACCAGTCGGGAGTTTGGCCCCCAGCCGGTTTCCGAGTTGGGTCAGATATGCATCGACCTTCGGTGCATTACAAAGAGGCAACACCTTTTGCGCATCAACCGAGGCTCGTTTGCCCACTTCGATGTCCTGTTGGGGAGTGAACATATTCCAACCCGGTTTGAGCTGCGTGCGTTGCGCCGAAGCGCCCGGAGTCAACAAGAAGGACAGGCATAAAAAGCTGACACTTGCCGAGGCAGTGCGCGCTCCGAGCCGTCGGCACGCTTGAGGAGCACCACCTCGTGCCGGGTTCACATTCGTACTCCACGCATTCACGGCGGCCTCCAAAGACACTCTTGCTATTAGGATGGCAATTCTCGTTTCAAAGTTACTTTAGCACTGGGAGGGGATGAAAAGGAAAAGCCCGGGTGGCTGGTCACCCGGGCGGGCTTGGGAATGAAAAATTGGATTTAGCGAGCCATGCGGGGCGAAGGCTCGGGAGTGAGTGTCACATTCGGAGCATCCACCGATTTACCGCTCCGCGCGGCGACTGCGCGCGCAGCCACCGGCTCCGGTTTGCGCACGGGGATGGCCAGGTTTTCGCCTTCGCGGACAAAGCTCAGACGATCCCGTTCTTTGTTGTTCCAATCGATGCAAATCAGGTCGCCGAGGTGAACTTGTTCGGTCGCCAGCAAATTGGCCAAAGGATAGACCACGTGGCGCTCGATGGCCCGCTTCAGGTGCCGCGCACCGTACCGCTGGTCGGTACCTTCCTGGAGAAGGAAGTCCCGGCACTCCGGAGTCACGCGGAAAAGGAACTGGCCTTTGGCAGTCTCCAGAACCCGTTGCTGCACTTGGCCGAGCTCAATTTCGAGCACCTGTTCCAACTGTACGCGGCGCAGCGGATGAAATACCACCACTTTGTCCAGCCGGTTCATGAACTCCGGCGAGAATTTGCGGCGCGCCGCTTCCACTGCCGTGCGCTCCACTTTTTCATCCAAACCGCTGGCCGGCTTGTCCTTCGGCTGAACGAAGCCCATTCCGCCTTGCATCAATTCGGTAATTTCTCCGCCGCCGAGGTTCGAGGTCAGGAAAATGACCGTCTGGGAGAGGTCCACGCGGCGGTTGTCGCCGAGAGTCAGCGTGGCCTTGTCCAACATGCCCAGCAGCAATTGCCAGAGCGCGTCGCTCGCCTTCTCAATTTCGTCAAACAGCAGGAAGCTGAGCTTCAGCTTATCCGTGTGGCTGGCCGCCAGCGCTTCCTGCGTTATCAATGGATGGGTTTCCCGGTGGCCGAGATAGCCTGGAGGCGAGCCAATCAGTTTCGCGATTTCGTGGGAGTGCTGAAACTCCGCGCAATCCACTTTGATTACCGTGCGGGCGTCCCCAAACAGTATTTCCGCCGCCGCTTCCACGATACGAGTCTTTCCCGAACCCGTGGGACCAAGAAACAGCAGGTTGCCCACCGGACGGCCAGGCGAATTCAGCCCCGCGCAGAAAACCTGGAACATGTCCACGAGGGACTGTACGCCCTCTTCCTGTCCCACAATCTTGGCACGCAGCGACGAATGGAAATCGCGCGTATCATTGCTGCGAATCGTTGGATCCAGTTGCTGTCGGACGGCGGCTTTCATCGCATCAATCCTTCCCCGCGTCTAACTTCCTCCAAACGCGTCGCGCGTCTCAGCTTCGCGCAGAAATGAAGTAGAGCATGGAGAGTGCCAATCTTTTTCCCAGGGTTGCAGCTCTGGAAACACTCTGATTTCAATCACATACAGGATTTCAAATTCCATAGGTTGTCTCAAATCCTGAGACATTGTTCCATCCGCGTCAAAAGTGAGAGCGCGCAGCACTTTGTGTCATTCGCCAGACGACAAAAAGGGGCGCGTCATTTCGACGCGCCCCAGCGTAGGATCTAAAGTATTACTTTAAGAATTTGAGCGATCTGGCTTCTTGCGCCCTGGCGCCGCTGCCGAAGGTGTCGCCCCAGGCTGCGCCGCTCGAGATTTCCTTTCTTCCGCCACGGCTTCCGCTGGCGCGTCGGCAGACTTGCCGTCCATGGCTTCCACGGCTGCCGCGGCACCCATTGCCCGTTTGGCGGTTGGCTCAACCAGCGCGCCTTCGCCCTCCCGCACGAATGTCAGGAGGTTGTGTGTCTTGTCCCAGTCGATGCAAACCAGGTCGCCCAAGTTCACCTGATCGGTCGCCAATAGGTTCGCCAGCGGATACACCACATGGCGTTCGATGGCGCGCTTCAGATGCCGTGCCCCGTAGCGCTGGTCTGTCCCTTCCTGCAGCAGGAAGTCGCGTCCCGCAGGGGTCACGCGGAAGAGAAACTGCCCCTTGGCCGTATCCAAAACCCGCTGCTGCACCTGGCCCAGCTCGATATCCAACACTTCCTGCAACTGCTCCTTCCCGAGCGGATGAAACACCACCACCTTGTCCAGCCGGTTCATGAATTCCGGAGAGAATTTCCGCCGCGCCGCTTCCACTGCAGTCCGCTGGACTTTTTCGTCCAGCCCGGCATCAGGCTTGTCTTTGGGCTGTATGAACCCCATGCCCCCCTGCATCAGCTCGGCAATCTCTCCGCCACCGAGGTTTGAGGTGAGGAAGATTACCGTTTGAGATAGATCCACCTTGCGGTTGTCTCCCAGGGTTAGAGTGGCCTTGTCCAGAATGCCCAGCAGCAACTGCCAGAGCGCATCGCTGGCTTTCTCAACCTCATCAAACAGCAGGAAGCTGAGTTTCAGCTTGTCCGTATGGCAAGCCGTCAGCGCCTCCTGCGTGATCAGCGGATGTGTTTCCCGGTGTCCCAGGTAGCCCGGAGGCGAGCCGATCAATTTCGCAATCTCGTGCGAGTGCTGAAATTCCGCGCAGTCCACCTTGATTACCGCGCGAGCGTCCCCGAACAGAATCTCCGCGGCCGCTTCCACGATGCGCGTCTTTCCGGAACCTGTCGGTCCCAGAAGCAGCAGGTTACCTACCGGCCGGCCGGGCGAGTTCAGACCGGCGCGAAATACCTGGTACAGGTCCACCAGCGCCCGCACTCCTTCTTCCTGGCCCACAATCTTCGACCGCAGCGCCGACTGAAAATCCATTGTATCCGTGCTGCGTTTGCTTGGATCGAGTGGAAGGATGTCGTCGCTCATGGCTGCCTCCTAGCGAGCCCGCCCCTGCGGGTTCGCATTGCCGTACCGCCCCCGTCCGCGGCCAAACTGTTCCAATTTGACCTGAACGGTCGACTGCAGGAGCCGCAATTGCACGAGCAACTCCCGTGCCACCACGGGCGATTCCGAAATTCGGAGGAGAGGCGGAGAAACGTCCGCCAGCTCGAGATTGAGGGCTCGAAGGGAAGAAATTAGTCGTTGCACCGCCGGAGAGTTGGGATCTGCCAGGTTCACGGTGTGGTTGAATTGATCGCGCAGAGCCCTCCAATTGAGCTCCACAAACGGATGCTTCTTCGAAACTTCGTTGACCACCTCGTCAGTAATGCGTGCGCGTTGTCCCAGGCGCGCCAGATGCAGTTGCCGCACTTTGCCGCCGTGGCGCACATTGTGCACCAGATAGAACGAATTCCCTTTGCGGCGGACAAATGCCATGACCTCACCTCATGCTCCGGTCAGCTCGCGTAGTGTATCCATCTTCCACTACGCTCTACAACATTAGACACGGAATTTCTCCAAAAGTTGCATCGTATGAGTAACGCATCCACCTGAAAAGCACTTACAGACAATACCTCATCGGTTTTTTTGCTTCGTTCCATTGCTTATTTGCATCCTTCTCTTCTTTGCATCTGGACTTTCCTAATTCCTCTACTACCATTCGATGCTCGCGAAACCTCGCCGTTTCTCGATTCGTCGGCGAAGAACGCCTAGTGTGTTAAACCCGCCCCGCGCATTTTTCTCTTGTTCTTCCTGTACCGAGCACCTACTATGGCGCATCTGTTTTGTCTTGAATCCTTTCGGAGCTTGCACATCGAAAAAGGAGATCGAATAAGAGTGTCCTGGAATCCCGTTTACCGCTTTGTGCAACGAATTCCTCGTGGAAAGGTTCTAACTTATGGAGCCCTCGCTGGAGCTCTGCGCTTGCCTGGCGGCGCGCGCACAGCCGGACGCGCCATGGCCGCCACGCCTTCCGGGAAAGGAATCCCGTGGCACCGCGTGATCGGTGATCACGGGAAAATCCTGATTCGTGGACCACACGCCTTGCTTCAAAAAAAGCTTCTCGAAAGTGAAGGCGTCAAAGTCACGGAATTCCGCGTTGACCTGAAACGCCACCTCTGGAAACCGCCCAAAGCATCCCGCCTGAAAGACAAAAGTCCCCGCAAACGTATTCGAGAGTGAAAGTGCTGTTGGTTCGCGCTCGCCGTTGCGACTCAAGCGACCTTCTGCGCTATCCTATATCTTCTTATTCGAGCTTAGCCCTTCAGAGGGAGCCGAATATGGCTAGTGCCATCCTTCAAGTGGAAAACCTCGTCAAGCGCTACGGCGACGTCGAAGCCGTTCGTGACGTCAGCTTCACCGTCGAAGAAGGCGAGGTTTTCGGCCTCCTCGGGCCGAACGGCGCGGGCAAAACCACTACCGTGGAGATACTGGAGGGTCTCCGTGACCCCGACGGCGGGCGTGTCTCGGTCTGCGGCCTCAATCCGCAGCGCCAACCGGAGGCCCTCAAGCACGAGATTGGTGCCGCCCTCCAAGCCACTTCTCTACCCGACAAAATGCGGGTGATCGAAGCGATCCGGCTATTCGCGAGCTTTTACAGGCGTCATCGCAAACCCGAGGAATTGCTCAAGCGATTCGGGTTGGATGAAAAGCGAAATGCTTTTTACGGACAGCTTTCCGGTGGGCAAAAGCAGCGACTGGCGCTCGCCATGGCTCTGGTCAATGACCCTCGCGTCTGCTTTCTCGACGAACCGACCGCTGGTCTTGATCCACAGGTCCGCCGCGAAATCTACGATGTGATTGAAGAGTTGCGCCGTGATAAGAAAACCGTCGTCCTAACTACGCACTACATCGAGGAAGCCGAGCGTCTCTGCGATCGCGTCGCTATCATCGATCACGGCAATGTGATCGCCATGGGTACACCGCGGGAGCTCAAGGCGAACTCAGCAAACACCACTCGCATCGAAGTGCGCCTCGCTAGGCCCGCTTCTGACGGCAGCTTGCATAAGCTGGACGGCGTCGCGGATGCCCGCGAGATTGACGGCGGGTACGTTCTGCATTGCCAGCGCCCGCCCCAAGCGATCGTCGCGCTTGTCAAGCATCTCGAGGCCGAAGGCAACGAGCTGGTCAGCCTCGAAATTGCCACGCCTTCTCTCGAAGACGTCTTCATCGAACTCACCGGAAGGAGGCTACGCGATTGAAAAACTTCGCCACCCTCACGCGCATGCGCATCCAGCTTGCTTTTCGCAACAAGATGTTCTTCTTTTTTGTGATCGTCATGCCTTTTGCCTTCTTCTTTCTGTATGCCAGCGTTTTCGCAAAAAGCGTGCCGCGAACGGTCGGCTTTTATCTCGGCCCTGTCGTGGCTTTCAACGTCATGGGCAGTTTCTGGGGACTCAGTGCCACCCTCGTTTTGTTTCGTGAACAAGGAATTCTTCGGCGCTTCCACGTGGCTCCGGTGACTGCCAGCGACCTGCTGGCTTCCAGTGTTGTCGCCAACTACGTGCTCACCCTGCCCACTGTCCTTCTTGAATTGTTCTTCGCGCGCGTCATCTTCCACGTTCCGAGTCTCGGCAATCCCTTCTCTCTTTTCATCCTGGTTTCCGTGGGCATCATCTCTTTTGGCTCTCTCGGTCTGGTGGTTGCCAGCGTGACCAACACCATGCAGGAAACCCAGGTGCTGAACCAGCTTTTGTGGCTGCCTTTGATTTTTCTCTCCGGCGCCACTTTTCCTCTCGCCTATTTGCCACGCACGGTGCAGCGTTTCGGCCTGTTTTTGCCCGCCACCTATCTTGTCAACGGCATGCAGCAGACCATCTTGAACTCTGCCACTCCCTGGAGCCGTTATGTAGAAATCCTCTCGCTTTCCTTCTGGGCGTGCCTCACGTTCTTCCTTTCCGCCCAGCTCTTCCGCTGGGAACCGGAAGCTAAGGTTCCGCGGAGAGCCAAGCTTTTGGTGGCGGCAACGGCGATTCCTTTTCTCCTTTTGGGAATTGTGGAAAACAGGTCCGACCGCATTCTCCGAGAGGCCCGCTCCGCTTTCGAGACGTTCACCGCGCCATTGTCTTCTCCGAGGCCCCCGTCCCTAGGTATGCCGGGCAAACCAGCCGGCGGCAAGAACACTCCAAGTGACAATCAAAATTGAACTCGAGGTTTGGCGCCAATTTGGTTTTGTAGTGGCCGTTCCAGCACGCCTAGCGCATTGACGCTCGCTGCTTCCTACCGTATTCTGCGATGGGAGGCAGCGCCGCCACGGACGGGGCTATCGAACAGGGAGCCATCATGCCGATTCAGAAAACCGAGAAAATCTGGCACAACGGAAAATG
>QHYN01000123.1 GCA_003224145.1 Acidobacteriota bacterium | reverse complement strand
GCCGTGCTCGTAACAATAGCGGGCGATTTCCTTGGTTTCCGTGTCGGCGGGCTCGCGCGTATCGTTTTTCGCGCCGCTAGCCGCGGCAGCGGAGTTGCGGACCAGCTCGATGGCGCACATGCCACCGAGACCGCGGACATCTCCAACCAGATCCCATTTCCTTTGCCATCCGCGGGCACGTTCTTCAAAGCGCTTCCCGATGGCGGTGGAACGCGCGAGCAGGTTTTCTTTCTCAATCGTTTCGATCGCGGCGAGCGCGGCAACGCAAGAGAGCGGATTTCCGGCAAAGGTGCTGCCAAGAGATCCGGGCTCGGGGGCATCCATGATTTCCGCTCGCCCGGTGACCGCGGCGAGGGGCAGACCGCCGCCGAGCGATTTTGCCATGGTGATGAGATCCGGTTCGATGCCGAAATGCTCGGAAGCGAACCATTTTCCGGTGCGCGCGATGCCGGATTGCACTTCGTCGGCGATGAAGACAATGCCGTGTTTGCGGCAAATGTTTTGGAGAATGCGGAAATAGTCGCGCGGAGGAACGACGAACCCGCCCTCACCCAGGACGGGTTCCGCGATTACCGCGGCGACCGATTCGGGAGCGACGACGCGCTTGAAGGCGTCTTCCAAGTATTGTGCAAAGCTTTCTGCCGTGGCCCCTTTTTCAGCGCGGTAGGAGTAAGCGAAAGGAATCCTGTAGATGTCGCTCGCAAAAGGAGCAAAACCTGCCTTGTAAGGATGCGTCTTGCTGGTCAGCGACATGGTCAGAAGCGTGCGCCCATGAAACGCATCTTCGAAGCAAATAACCGACGGCCGCTTGGTATAGGCGCGCGCAATCTTGATGGAATTCTCGACCGCTTCGGCACCGGAATTAATCAGAAACGTTTTCTTGGGGAATTTACCTGGCGCGAGAGAGTTTATTTTTTCCGCGAGAGCAATGTACGGCTCGTACGGCGTCACACTGAAGCATAGATGCAGGTATTTTTCGAGCTGCTCGCGGATCGCCGTGATCACGCGAGGCGCTCGATGCCCCATATTAAGGCAACCGATGCCGCCAGCGAAATCGAGGAAGCGGTTTCCGTCCACGTCCTCGATGACCGCGCCTTCCGCCTTGGCGGCAAACAGGGGCGTTGCATGATACGTGCCGCGGGAGATGGCGGCTTCACGACGTGCCATCAGAGCACGCGACTTTGGACCAGGAATTTCCGTGCGAATCTGGATCGTTTTCATTTTTGTGTTCCTTCTTGCGGCAGCCGCAGAGCGGCCCCGCTTCGGAAAACTAGTACCAACCGATGGGTGTTTCGTCGAGATTGACAAACACCTGTTTGGTTTCGAGATATTCTTCGAGGCCCCAAGGGCCGAGTTCGCGGCCGAAGCCGGATTGTTTGTACCCGCCCCAGGGCGCCTCCACGTAGGTCGGTTGCATGTGATTGACCCACACGATGCCGGCGCGCAGCGCCTTTACGACGCGGAAAGCTTTGTAGATATCGCGCGTCCAGACGGCAGCGGCGAGGCCGTAAGGCGTGTCATTGGCGATGCGAATGGCCTCCGATTCGCCATCAAAGGGGATTACGGAGGCGACAGGGCCAAAGATTTCCTCGCGGGCGATACGCGCGCTGTTTTCCACGTCATAAAAAATTGTCGGTTCGACGTAGTAACCCTTGCCGAACTGCCTGGGCCGCGCACCGCCGATAGCCACTTTCGCTTCCTTCCTGCCGACCTCGAGGTAAGAAGTGACACGGTCGTACTGCTCTTTGCTGACGAGGGGACCCATCTTGGTGTCGCGCTCAAGCGGCGCGCCGAGCTTGATGCGCTTGGCCTTTTCCGTCATGGCTTCGACAAATTTGGAATAGATTTTTTTCTCGACGAGAATGCGGCTGCCCGCGGAGCAAACTTCGCCCTGATTGATGAACACGCCGAAGAGTGCACCATCGACGGAGGCTTCCCAATCGGCATCGGTAAAGAAGATGTTGGGAGACTTCCCACCGAGCTCGAGAGTGACGCGCTTGAGTGTGTCGGCGGCGCTCTTCACGATCATTTTCCCGACGGTGGCACTCCCCGTGAAGGCGATCTTGTCCACGTTGGGATGAGCAACGAGCGCGGCGCCTGCAGTTTCGCCAAAACCGTTGACAATGTTGACCACGCCAGGCGGCAGTCCAATTTCTTCGAACCAATTGGCAAATTCCAGCGCCGTGAGCGGAGTTTGTTCGGCGGGCTTGAGCACGCAGGTGCAGCCCGCTGCGATCGCGGGAGCGAGTTTCCAGGCGGCCATCAGCAGCGGGTAATTCCAGGGAATAATTTGTCCGGCAACACCCACGGGCTCGCGTAACGTGAAGCTCAGAGCGTTCGCGGGAACCGGATTGACGTGGCCGGTGACTTTATTTGCCAAGCCGCCGTAGTATTCGAAGCAGGTCGCAACGTCCGCGATGTCGTATTCCGCTTCGACGATGGGCTTTCCTGTATTGCGGCACTCCAGCTTGGCGAGATGAGCCGCGTTCTGCCGGATTTTTTCCGCAAGCTTGAAAAGGATGCGCCCGCGGTCCTGCGCGGTCGTCGTGGCCCACGGGCCGGAATCAAACGCCGTGCGCGCGGCCCTTACCGCCAGATCGATGTCGGCTGCGTTCGACGAGGCAACCTCGGCGATGACTTCCTCTGTCGAGGGGTCGTAGACAGGGAACATCTCGCCCGAAGAACTTTTGACCCACTTTCCATTGATGTAGTTTTCGTAAGCGCGAACAACGGTTTTTGCAATGCTCGACATGACTTCCTCCAGAATTCATCTCAAAGAGCGGGCGCCGCCGCAGCCAATTTTCTCGCGGCCTTGCGCCTGCCATAGACAAAAAAGAAAAACGCCGCCAGGCCAATAAATGCCAGCGTGCCGCCGAACATCCATACTTCGTAGGAAAGGAGCGAAGTAATTTGCTGCGCGGGGAAGAACACCAGGGCGATTCCTAGGGAAGTAGTGAGGAGCCCGCTTAAACCGGCAGCAATCAGAGTGCCCTTGCGGTAGCGCCCGCGGCTAAACGATTTTTGCAAGGCGATTTTCAGCAACGCTCCAAACATGTACAGAAAAGGAATCAGTTGCAGGACCACAGCGAGCGACAAGAGTTTCTGAAAGGTTTCCTGTACACCCGCGCCGGCGAAGGAAAAGTTGATGACCACTAAAACCAGCGAAACCGTAGCGTGAACGATTAGCGCCGCGTACGGCGTGGCGTATTTCGGATGAATTCTGCCCAGCCACTCCGGCATGTACGAGTCGAGTCCGGCGACAAACGGAATTCGAGCGGAGCCGCCAAGCCAAGCGGAACCGATTCCGGCGATCGACAAACTCAGCAGAAAAGCGAATGGCGCGATGATCCAGCCAATACCCACTCTTCCCGCCATGTGACTGGCCGCCTGAACGATGCCCTGAAGCACACTGATTTGATCCTTGCTGACAGCCACGAGCAACGTCAGGGTTGTACCAATGTAGAGTGCGCCAGAGAGAACCCCGCCCCACGCAACTGCTCCGGGCAGCGTCTTTTGCGGGTTTTCAATTTCGTCGCCCATGACGGATGCAAGTTCCAAACCAACGAGGCCGAAGCAGATGACACCGAAAGAGTTCAGAACAAAACGCGGATTCGCGGGAACACGGAAATCCGCAGGGGTTACGGAGGTTCCGAAGCGAAGCCAAACAAAGACGCCGAGACCAATCAAAAGGCCCCCAGCAATGAAGGTGCCGAGCGCGCCAACATTGTTGATCCACTTGCCGACTCCCAGACCAACAACGTTGAGCACAACCAGTATGGCGAGGAGAGCCACCGATGCCGTGAGGGCGAACAATTTGCTGTCTGCGAGAGTGGCGTGGGCGGGACCTAGAACGAAGACGGAAACGCCAACGAAATACAACATGATGGTCGGAACGTACATCATGTTGTTTGTCCAATAGCACCAGCCGGAGAGAAACCCGTGGAAGTCCCCAAAAACTTCCTTGGCCCAAAGATAGACGCCACCCTCGCCCGGGTAGCGGTGCGCCAATTCGATCACGGCAATGCCCTGCGGCCAGAAGAAAAGGAGCAGTGAGATGATCCACAGCCAAACTGTGACGCCGCCATTGGCGGCAATGGAGGGAACAACGTTTAGATTGAAGACCGCGACGACGAACAGCAGGACGAGATCCCAACGGCCGAGGACGCGCTTCAGGTGCGGGGCTTCCTGCGACGCAATCGCGGGAGGCGTAGCCGCGGTGACCTCGCTCGCCAATTCGATTCTCTCCTGATCAGGCAGCTTACCACTGCCAATTAGTGTCCAGCCGCGCCGATGGAAGCTTCCCCGCGCTCTTGCTGCGCTTTCGCCAGGGCAGGTGCAACCTCTTCGAAGACTGCGAGATGCTTGTCAATGTCCGCTTCCGTGTGTTGAACCGAAATGGTCCACTGCTCATCCCACCAGTACGGCTGCGGCAGCACGCCGCGGTTGACCATGCCAAACCAATAGTGGCGCCAGAGATCGACGTCAATCTTGGTCCAGTCGCGGTAATTGCGAATCTCCTGCGGGTAGAGCATCAGCGCGCCGTTGACGCCCGCGCTGGCGATGTAGGCCTGCAATCCCGTCTTCTTGATGATGCTGCGATAGCCGTCGGTCAATTTTTTGTTCAGTTTCCCGACGTGCCCATAGGCTTCGCGCGTGAGCACTTCACGGAAAGTCGCAAGACCCGCGGCCATCGCCACGCGATTGGTGTTGTACGTGCCGCCGTGGAATACCTTATGCTGCGAAATCAAATCCATCACCGCGCGACTTGCTCCGAAGGCCCCCAACGGCATACCGCCGCCGATGGACTTCGCCAGGCAGATCACGTCCGGCTTCACGCCAAAATATTCACTGGCGCCGCCCCAGGCGAGTTTCGCGCCGGTTTTCACTTCGTCGAAGATCAGCAGCGCACCGTTTTTTGTGCAGATGTTGCGCAGCCCTTGGAGGAAGCCGGGCTGCGGCATGCACAAGCCCACGTTCATCAAGATGGGCTCGAGAATAATCGCTGCGATCTGGCCGGGATTTTCTTTGAAGCGCCGCTCGACGCTGGCGAGGTTATTGAAGGCCGCGACGACCACATTACCGAGAGAAGCTTTCGGAATGCCTCCGCCGCCGGGCACGGAGTTGGGAGCTTCAGGATCGCCCCAATCTTCCGCTTTGGGCTTGACGCTGACGAGCGCGGTGTCGTGCAGGCCGTGATATGCACCCTCGAACTTGAGAATTTTGTCTCTGCCGGTGGCGGCGCGGGCGATGCGGCAGGCGTGCATGGTCACTTCCGTTCCGCTCGAGCCGAACCGCACCATCTCGACGGGGTACCGCTTGCAGATCTCTTCCGCCAGCTCCCATTCCTGATCATGTGGCATCCCGAAAGTCGTACCCTCGTGCAACTTCTGTTCCACGGCCTTCACCACGGCCGGATGGCAATGTCCCGTCATCAACGCGCCGAAGCACAGGTTGTGATCGATGTATTCGTTGCCATCGAGGTCGTGAATCCTGCTGCCTTTGCCGTCCTTCACGAAGAGTGGATAAGGCTCGTAGTGGCGGTAGTTGCTGGCAACACCGAGTGGAATCCGTTCGAGCGCCCGCTTGTGTGCGGCAGCGGATTTGGGCGTGCGCTTTTCATAGATCGCGATTTCTTTTTGTAGTGCGTCGTGCATGATGCGGCTCCGTGGATTGCAGGTCTGTTCCCTGCGGTCAGTGTACTGCAGAAGCTAAATTCGTCGGACACGTCAAAGCGCGGCCCTTGGAGGCCGCGCTCTCCGTTGATCCCCGCGCTTTGGGT
>QHYN01000122.1 GCA_003224145.1 Acidobacteriota bacterium | reverse complement strand
AAGAAGAGCGGTGTAGGGCGCTTCGCGTCATCGCCCCGCAGGCAGACCAGAGACGTCAATGAGGGTCGTAAGTTTGCGCCTCTTCGATGGCTTTTTCCACCGGCATGGTCCAACCCTCCATCCACACAGCGGCCCCTACGGTATTGGTCAGCGCCTGCCGGGCCGGTTCGAGGCTTTTTTCCAGTCGGGCCTGCTCAGCAGGAAGGAGCGGCGCGCCGAGGACTTGATGCAGTGCAGCAGCTGCGCCTGCGAGGCGCAGAGAGAGTTCGGGATGCGCCTGAGCTGCCGCGGCACAGGCGAAACACTCCAGCAGACGAGCGATGCCGCGTTTTTGTCCCAGCTCCTGAAAGATCTTCATGCTTTCTTGATACAACGACAGCGCGGCGGCGTATTCCCTCTCCTCTCGAGCGAGATTTCCCAAGTCCGCGAGAGTGCCGGCAATGCCCCAGGAGTCGCCCAGTTCTCTAAACTTCTCGAGACTCGCCTGGTAGCGTGCCCGGGCCGCAGGTTGGTCACCCCGCTCGCGCGCCACGTCGCCCTGGTAGTTGAAGGTCCAGGCCATGCCGGTCCCGTCACCGAGCTCATGGAAGATGGACAGACACTCTCCGTACAGGGAGAGCGCGAGTTCATACTCGCCGTGGAGCTTGAGCACGTTGGCCAAGTTGCTGAGAGAACGAGCGACGGCCGCGCGGTCGCCCAATTCCCGCCATACGGCCAGGCTCTCGTCGAACAGGGTGCGAGCATGGGCGAGGTCACCGCGGTCGCGGGCATACACCGCCAGAGCATTGAGCGAGACTGCGATTCCACGCTGGTCTCCCAGCTCCCGAGCGATCTCCAAACTTTCCTCCATAAACGCTGGTGCGGACACGAAGTCCCTCTGCTCACTGGCCAAAACGCTTGCGGCAAAGAGAGCCCTTGCCCGAATCTGGGTTCGTGGCGCCGCCCCTGGGAGCTTCAGAACCCTGGCCAAGAAGTCTCGCCCTTCCGTGAGGTGTTCTCGCATCTCCCAAAACCGAAAGAGGGCCGCGCCGAGGCGCAGACCCCACTCTGCGTTCTGGCTCTGAATCAACCACTCCAGGGCTGCGCGGATATTGTCATGTTCGAGTTCCAAGCGGTCCAGCCATTCGGTGGTCACGGGGTCCGTTTCTTGTGTAGCTTCCTGTTCCTCCGCCAGCACGAGGTAGTAAGCGGCATGGGCGCGCCTGGTTGCCGCCTCCTCCCCGCTGGCCACCAAATGCTCCAGCCCATACTCTCGAATCGTCTCCAGCATCACAAAGCGCGACTCCCCGAGAGTGGGGTGCACTTGCTGCAAACTTTTGTCCAAGATCGAGGCCATTCCGTCGAGGACATCCAATTCCAGATCCCTTTTCGTATTGCACACCGCCTCCGCCGCCTCCAGAGTGCATCCGCCCACGAAAACCGAGAGCCTTCTGAAGAGCTTTTGCTCGGCCGCGTCCAGAAGGCCGTAGCTCCAGTCGATCGCGCCGCGAAGAGTTTGCTGCCGGGCGGGGAGATCCCGCGCGCCTCCGGTTAACAATTGCAGCCGGCTCTCCAGCCGAGTCTGCATCGCGGCGGGCGAAAGAAGCTTGATGCGTGCAGCGGCGAGCTCAATCGCGAGAGGCAGACCATCCAGGCGAGCACAGATGGTGGTGACCGCTGACGCGTTGTCTCGGGTCAGCACAAAATCGGGTTTCACAGCAGTCGCGCGTTGAACGAACAAAGCGACGGCCGGACATTGCAACAATGCCGTGAGCGCCGGCGAGCTTCGCGGATCCGGGAGAGCCAGCGGCGAGACGAGAAATTCGTACTCGCCGGAAACGTGCAGCGGCGCGCGACTGGTCACGAGAAATTTCAGTCCGGGAGCGACCGCAAGCAGGTCTGCCACCATTGGGGCTGCCGGCATCAAGTGTTCGAAGCTGTCGAGCACCAGGAGCATGGACGTTTGCCCCAGCGTGTGCAAAAAATCTTTCAAGGTCTCGATCGGCGATTGACCGGGGATTTCCCGCAGCCCCAAGGTCTGAGCGATGATGTGAGCGATGAGCCGGGGATCACTGACCGGCGCCAATGGAACAAAAAACACTCCCGCAGCGAATTGTTCAGCGACGACTTCCGCTATGCGGAGGCCCAAACGAGTCTTACCGATCCCGCCCGGCCCGGTGAGGGTAACGAGCCGCACGTCCTCCCGGAGCAAGAGTTTTCCCGCGGCGGCGACTTCGTGGCCCCGTCCAATGAATGTGGTGCGCTGAATTGGTAGCGTGCTGGGGCGAAGCTGAACGCGTCGCAGAGGCGAATCCGCGAGCCGTTGCTGCATCGCGGCGACATCCCGGGCGAGGTCGCGGGTCGATGCATAGCGCTCGTTGGGGGCCTTGGCCAGACAACGCTCAACGACCCAGCAAAGGGGAGCGGGAGCTTGCGGATTCAGAGAGACAAGGGGTTCGGGTTCCTCGCGAAGAATGGCCACCAGTGTCTCGGCGCTTGTGCCCTTTTGAAAAGCGCGTTTTCCAGTGGCCATTTCGTAAAGGATGGCCCCGAAGGAGAACTGATCGGAACGGAAGTCCGCTGGCTGGCCGCTCACCTGCTCTGGAGACACGTAACCCACGGTCCCCAAAAGCCCTCCCGTCTGAGTTTCGATACTAGACTCGGGTGCCGTCAACTTGGCCAAGCCAAAGTCCAGTATCTTGGCGAGCCCATCCCGGGAGAGCATCAGGTTCCCCGGCTTCAGATCCCGATGGACGATGCCTGCTTCATGCGCTTTCGCCAAGCCCTCGGCAACCTGCGCCGCAATCTGAATCGTCTGTCGAAGCGGAATGGGGCCGGAAGCAAGTAGCTGTCGAAGCGTCTGTCCTTCTACCAGCTCCATGGCGATGTAGCAGGTGCTGTCGACCTCTGCGAATTCATAGATGGTGACAATGTTGGGGTGGTTGAGAGCCGATGCCGAACGCGCCTCCTGCTCGAGACGCCGGAGGGACTCCCGATCGGAGGACAATCGAACCGGCAAGGTCTTGATGGCGACTTCGCGCCCGAGGCTCGTATCTTTGGCGCGGTAGACCTCTCCCATGCCCCCTGTTCCGAGCTCGGAGAGAATTTCGTAACGGCCGAATCGTACGCCCGATGAAAGTGCCACGGAATTCCGCCCAGTTGTAGTCTTAGGTGCGCCGATGATAGCCGCACCTTCCGCTTCATCGTCTGGCTGAACGGCGTTCGCAAGTTCGATTGCGTTGCCGTGCGAGATTTTCAGCCAGGTTTGGCGTCTATGGTATCATCACGCGGAACGCGAACAGCCTTACCCGTGCCAGGATGCCACCCATGACTCGGCGTCGGGACGCCCGTGACCGAGGAGAATGTCCACTTCACAGCAGTCCACCGCCGCGCTGCGACCGGCCCCCAAAGCATAGCGAGTCGCGAGAATCATAAAACACGAGGAGGTCGCCATGGATCTCAGATCGGTGCAACGACCGCTGAAAGAGGAGTATCGCGATAATCCGGAGAGGTCGCGCATCACGCTGCGGGCAAAAGGCAGTGAGACGGCGAGTCCGTTGACCTGCTCTGTCGATATCGGCCGCGCAATTTATGACGCGGAAGCACATACAGGCGTTGGGGGCACCGGTGCGGCGGCTTGTTCGGGTGACCTTTTGCTCGGGGCCCTGGCGGCTTGCGCGCAGATTACCTGTCAAATGGTCGCCGCGGCCATGGGTGTTCCCACCAAGAAAATTGATGTTACCGTGGAAGGCGATCTCGATCTTCAGGGCACGCTGGGCATGTCCAAGGACCTGCCCGTCGGCTTCCAAAATATCCGCCTTCGCTTCGATGTGGTAGCGCCTGAGGCCGCGCCTGAGCAGCTACAGAAGTTGCGCGAAAAAACCGAACAGTATTGCGTGGTGATGCAAACCCTACTGCGGCCACCCAAGTTGGAAAGCGAGTGGAGTTAGCCGGAGCGGACGCGCGAAGATAGAACGAAGGGCGCGCTACTGCAAATCCGCGGACTGCGCTTCCGCGTTGTCGCCAGCAGGGTTCGCGCGTAGAATCCGCGGTATTCGCCTTGTGGAGGGTCTCATGATCGATCGGCGCGGATTTTTGTCTTCGTTTGCGGGAATTGCCAGTGCGGTTGGCGCGGCGGGGCTGGCGCCGAAATGGGCAGCGGCATTGGAACAAGAGGCGCCGAAGCTGCCGGACCGCTCACTCTACGATTCGAACGAAGAAGCCTATTGGACGGAGATCCGGAAACAGTTTCTGATTCCGGCCGACGAAGTGTATTTGAACAACGGGACGGTCGGATCTTGCCCGCTGCCGGTGTTGCGCGCGGTGTTCGACGGTTACAACGACACGGAGAAGATGGCGCAGAGCGATCCGGAGGACTATCCGATCTGGGGTTACGGCGCGTGGAATGAGTTCCGCGACCCGCTGGCGGAATTCGTCGGCTGCACGCGCGACGAATTCGCGCTCGTGCGCAACGCCACGGAAGCGAACAGCTACATCGCCAACGGGTTGGACATGAAGCCGGGCGACGAAGTGTTGATGACGGACCAGGAGCATCCGGGAGGCGAGCAGCCGTGGAATCTGCGGGCAAAGCGGTACGGCATCGTGGTGAAAAAGGTGAAACTGCCCGTGCCGGTGCCAAATGCGGCGGCGGTGCTGAATTTGTTCAATGATGCGATTACGCCGCGGACGCGCGTGCTGTTTTTCAGCCACATTACCACGGTGACGGGTGTGGTGCTGCCGGCGAAGGAACTTTGCGCGCTGGCGCGGTCGAAAGGGATTCTTTCGGCCGTGGATGGAGCGCACGTCATCGGGATGATGAAGCTGAATGTGCACGAGATTGGCTGCGATATGTATTCGTCGAGCCCGCACAAGTGGCTGATGGGGCCGAAAGGCACTGGATTTTTGTATGTGCGGGATGAGGTGATCGATCGCTTGTGGAACACCATCGTCACGGCCGGCTGGGATGAGCCTAAGCTGCGCGCAGAGCGGTTCCAGCGCATCGGCAGCTCCAACTTGCCCGCGCTTTGGGGCCTGCGCGCGTCAGTGCAACTGGCGAATCAAATCGGCATGGAGCGCCTCGAAAGACGGCACCGGCAGATGGCGGACCACATTCTGAAGGAGATGGTACAGCGCGGCGCGGAGTCCTGGACGTCGCCGGACGCGACGTTGCGCTGCGGGATTGCGTCGGTGAACGTAGCGCCGATCCAAATTGGGGAGATCGAAAATTGGATGTGGAAGGAGAAGAAGATCCGCATTCGCGGCGGCGGACCTTCGAAGATCCGGCTCTCGACGCCGTACTATCTGCTGCACAGAGATGTTGCCCGCTACCTGGCGGCTTACGACGAATACCGACACGAGAAGAAAGTGGCCTGAAGGGCAGCTCCAAAGGCATGTGCTAACGAGCAGGCATCAGATTTGGAAAGCACGAACCTTCAAGTTAGCGTACATCTGAGATCACAAGTTCACAAGTCCGATAAACGCGTTAACAGGCGTTGAGTCCAATTTGAGGGCGAAACGTTTACAATGCGGTTAGGGTTTATCGCAAATTCTTAGGTTGATAGTGTGCGATGCTCGATCGGCCTTGCTTTTGGCGGGCCGATCCCAGCTTCTGTCCTCACCCACGATCCGCTCCAAATAGTCCCAAGGGAACACACACTCTTCGATTGAGAATACGTCGACTTGCTGTCTGTGCTCGTTCAGAATGATTGGTGACACTCGGTAGAGTGTCAGGATGAGCCAAATCAGATGGGATGAGCTTTCCGAGGCGCGCCAGCTGGCGCGCCTCGGAAAGAGTTTAAGCCGGGCGGCACAAACACGGCTTCAGTGGATGCTTTTCTACCTCTTCAATGGACGGAACGCGGCACGCACCTG
>QHYN01000121.1 GCA_003224145.1 Acidobacteriota bacterium | reverse complement strand
GGGTAGAGCTGGCGTTCGTGATGGTGGAGTTCATGATTTTCCTCGTTTGGGGGGTAGACACACCCCGGTCATTTTGTAAGAGGTTCAACACAAAGGGGTTACAGAATTTGATTGTTGTAAGTTGTTGAAAAGAAAGAGAAGGCAAGGCAGTGCGACCTCGCCCGTGAAGCGTGATCCGTGACCAGTGAAGGGGGTGGAGTCGAGCCCTTCGGCGAAGCTCAGGGTGAGAATTCACGACCAATGATAGCGCAGATTATAATGTTTGTCAAGTAAAAAGAAAGTATTTATTTTGAACAAGTTACGGAATCGTTCGAATGGGCGCGTAAGAGAAAGAAAACAAAGGGGTAGAGCCCACTGGGGGAGGGGAAAATGCGGGAAGGGGGGAGGGCACGACCGGGAGGTGCTTTCAAAGTGTGAAGATTAAGCCACTCGACAGTGGAAGGGCCAAAACCCCCAGGCGCTGACCCGGCGCCCGGGGCACCCGGCTTCGTGTGCTTGGCCGCACAAGCCTCATCGCTGATCCAACCGGCCCGAGATGTGTTCTTCTGCTGCGCCGACAGTGAGCCGAGCGCCACGAGACCGCAACCAAGCAAGAAAACAAAAACAGTCCGGCCCCTGATCATCATTTCTTCCTCCTGTCTCCGCAGCTCGCCCGATTGCGCAATAGTATTCGACTTTCCGCCGTTCTGGGCAAGGATGAGCAACAGCTCGAAAGAGTGGCGAGGGAAAGTCAAAACCCGCATGCTTCAAAACCCGAAGCATGCGGCACCCGCATCTTGCGCGGCGACCAAGGGCCTGCCACCCGCCCCGAGAGGGACAGCAGCCGCTGCGCTGTTTGGGACAGGAAACCGAATCCGCCAGGGAGCTTGCCACTAAATTTAAAGACCATATAATTCCCGCATGCTCGCAGCGACGAAGGAATCATTTACCAAAACGCTAGAGGCATTGGTTCGAAAATTCGACTCCGACCTAAAGACTTACGTCTCGCCCGGCTATGGAGAAGCCCAAGCGCGCAGCCACTTCATTACACCATTCTTTAAGGCGCTCGGCTGGGGCGTCGAGAACGAAGCTGGCGTTCCTTACCACCTCTGCGAAGTTTGGGAAGAGAAGGGCGAAACGCAAGGTCGTCCTGACTATACGTTCCGCCTGGACGGGCAAACGAAGTTTTTCATTGAGGCAAAGGCACCGTCAGCCTCACTCGCGGCTCCTGGATCAATTCTTCAAACAAAAAGCTACGCATGGAGCAGTCGCGACGTGCTCCTGGCAGGATTGACACATTTCGAGGAATTTCGCTTTTTTGATGCGTCCCTAGAGCCGGACGAACGTCGCCTATTGGATGGAGAGGCCTTTCACCTCCAGTACACCGAATACCTCGACAAAGTGGATCTGCTCTGGGAGCTATCTCCGGAACGCGTCGCCGCGGGTTCGCTGGATCAATTCTTGCGCCGGGACCGCAAGTCTATTCGATACCGAATTCCGGTAGACGAGCGGTTCCTCGATGAACTAACAGAGTGGCGACAGAACCTCGCAAGTAACATCCACCGCCTCAATCCCGATATCGACGCTCGCGGACTAAACGACATCGTCCAGCGCCTTCTTGACAGAATCGTATTCATCCGAATCGCCGAAGAACGCAAAGTCATAGAGCCTGGACAGCTTCGAGACCTGATTGAACTTTGGGAACAACGCGGCGGAAAAGTGCCGATAATGCAGGATCTCGTCAGCCTTTTTTCGCAAATCAACGAAGACTTCAATGGAGAAATCTTTAAGCCGCATCCCTGCGAAAAGGTCCAAGTTGACTCCAGTGTCTTAGCTCATGTCATTCGTAGACTTTACCCGCCGAAAAGTCCCTACCGCTTCGATGCAATTGGCGTCGAATTACTCGGCTCGATTTATGAAAGGTATCTAGGCAACACGCTACAAATTACGCTCAAGCAGGCACGCTTGGTACCAAAGCCTGAAGTGCGTAAAGCCGGCGGGGTGTATTACACGCCCCAGTTCGTCGTGAACTACATCGTTAGAAACACCTTAGGCAGGCTTACCACTGGAAGGACAGCTAAAGAGATAGAAAAGCTAAGAATCCTCGACCCCGCATGCGGCTCGGGCTCATTTCTAATCGGGGCCTTCCAATTTTTGATTGACTGGCATCTGACCTACTACCATACGCATCCCAGGGAGGCGCGTGCTCATCCGATGTATCCCGAAATCGTCAAAGACGTTGACGGTACTGAGCGTTTATCCTTCCACGCAAAAACACGAATCATGCGGCAGAACCTGTACGGCGTGGATATCGATCAGCAGGCCGTTGAAATAACAATGATGAGTCTCTACCTGAAAGCCCTCGAGGGAGAGAAAGGCATGCTGGCGCCCAAGCAACAAGTCCTGCCGGAATTGAAGTACAACATCCGGTGTGGCAATTCTCTCATTGGTCCAGACGTCGAAAAGGACAAATCCTTTACTCCCGAGGAGCGCGAACGCATCCGGCCGTTCGACTGGCACTCCAGGGAGAATGGATTTGGTGACATTCTCGCAGCCGGTGGTTTTGACGCTGTCATTGGCAATCCCCCTTATGTGAGAATTCAGACCACACATGCGGATGACCTCCGCTACTTTGATTCACACTACGCGAGTGCCACCGGGAACTACGACATTTACTGCCTCTTCGTGGAACGTGGCTTGGAGTGTCTAAAGTCCACTGGTCGGCTCGGCTTCATTGTTCCTCACCGCTTCTTCAAATCCGATTATGGGCAAGGCTTGCGTTCCGTGATCACAAGCAAAGCAGGGATTCTGGAGATCCTCGACTTCGACGGATACATGGTCTTTGAAAACGCAAGTATTAACACGTGTATTCTCCTTCTGAGCGCGGACAAAACACTCCAGATTGACTTTGCAAAAGCGAAATTCACTGAGATGCCTCAGAAAATAATAGCGTCTCTCCTGGCAGGAGGGGTTCGACAGGCCAATCCGAACTTTGAAACCGGCGTCATCGACGGCAGCCGTTTCTCAGGTGCTCCGTGGGTATTCGTGCGTCGGGCAGAAGAGCCCCTCTGGAACAAGTTGCAGGCAGTGAGTCCGAAGCTGGCGGACATCGCGGTTGAGATCTTCCAGGGTTTTAAGACGGGCAGCGATTCCATATATACAGCAGAAATAGCGAAGGAATCCCAGAAGCTATGGCGGGTCAGATTCCTCGCCGAAAATGAAGAACGAACCATCGAAGCAGCGTTGATGCTCCACCTAATCAAGGGTGGGGAAATGAGACGGTTCGTTATAGCCCCCTCGGAACGCGCCATTCTATTTCCATATCAACATGGCAAGCTGATCTCAGCCCAAGTCATGGCGAAGAAATATCCCCGAGCTTGGGAATATCTCCGCTCTAAGAAGACCGAGCTTGAGCGCCGCGAGGACGGGAAGATGCACGGGGGAAACTGGTATGCGTACACACGAAGTCAGGCCCTGACGGTTATGCCGCAACCCAAAATTATCGTGCCAGACTACTATGCGCATGCCTCATTCGGTCTCGACGTGCGGGGCGAATACTCATTCTGTGGAGGAGGGGCGGGCGGTTATGGCATCGTGCTGCCAGCCGACCAAAATCCGAAATACGTTACCGCTCTGCTCAACAGCAAGCTGCTTGATTGGTACCTGCAAAAAATTACAGTTCGCGCATACCAGACAGCCTATATGTACGTGAAGAAGTACATAGAGCAATTGCCGATCAAGCTGCCAGATGGTGGGCGACGGGGCCTCTCGATCCTCGATTCAATCGTTGAAAAGGTCGACTTAATAATCCAGCTGACGGCCGCTGGTGGGTCGAACAAAATCAAATCGCCCGACAGGCAAATCCAGGCTGCTGACGATGCGATCAACGCCCTCGTTTACAACCTCTACGAATTGACCGACGAACAGATTAGGATTGTGGAAGGTCAGGAATAATCGCACTATCGGGAGTGCGCCCAACCGAGGTCTGACCGGGTGTATCCTCGGCGACGTACACCGGCAACTTGTCTTCCGCCTCTTCGCTGCCGGTCGCGTATCGAGCGGAAGGTGTGGAAACTCAGGCAGCCGGGCTCCGCGCGCGAAGGCCCGGTGACTTCGCGCAACGCTTCTTCGACGGCACGCTCCTGCCCCTCCCGCGCATGCAGCCGCACAAAGACGTATTGTTCCACGGCTCTCCTCCGCCTCTTTTTTTAAAAAAAGGGCGCCGAATCTCTCGCGCCTTCCAGGATGTTGATTGCGCCCAAGCCGGAGAGCAAAGTCCGCAGGGGCTGAAGCCCCTGCGCTACATAACAGGGCTAACATCTGGCGCGCCTGCAGCGCTGGAAGAATGCAGCGCGCGGGTTGGAGGTTGCGGATCGCTCAGTAGCCGGCGAATTCTTCGGCGCGGATGTCATCGTCATCGATGCCCGCTTTGTTCAGCACGCCGCGCAGTCCCGCCACCATGCCCGGCGGCCCAGCAATGTAGTGGATGGGCGACTTCGCGTCTTTGAGGTAGCGTGAAAGCATCTGCTGATTGATCCATCCTGTTTCGCCTTTCCAGACACGCTGCGATTCTTCCATTTTGGACATTGTGGCGATCAACTTATAATTTGGATTTTCTTTTTCCAAAATTTCAAGTTCGTCAAGAAACGCGGCATCCTCGGGCCTGCGGTTCGAGTAAAAGAGAAAAATGCGGTGGGGCAGTTTTTCGCGCGCGGCGTGGAAGACCATGCTGCGGAACGGCGTGATACCAATGCCTCCGGCCAGGAGCACCGCCGCCCGCGCGGCATTGTTGTGCAAAGTCAAATTGCCGAAGGGGCCGTCGATCTTGACCGCCGTTCCAAGCGGGATCGTTCCGAGCACGCGTTTGCAAGCCGTATTTCGCATGCGCGTCGCCACCATCAGGTGTTCTTCCTGAGGGCTGCTGGCAATCGTAAAAGCGCGTGTATTCCCTTCTGCATCCGTCTCGGGAGGATCGATCAAGGTCATATCCACGGACTGGCCGGCCTTGAATGCCCAGCCGGACGGCTTTTCGAAGTGAAATGCAAAAGTCTTTTCGGCGACCTCCCTCCGGCTTATCAGTTTGCACAGCAACGACGGGCTTGTTCCCGCTGTGCTCATCACCTGCCTCCTTCCCTGCGTTCGTTCCAGGATGTGATCCAGGATTCTGAGGATAGCGCTAAGACCCGCCATTACAAAAGGCAAAGGCACGGGTCTCCCGACCCGGCCGGGACAAGTTCCGACCCGCAACTACAGGGACGCTCAGGCAAGCAACTGCGTTCGCGTGACGTCGCGGGGCTGATCGAGGAGGGCGTCGACGCCTAGGAGGAAGCGCTACTTCATTACTTCCGGCCTCCCACGCTACACTAGCTGCTCGTTTGGGGGAGAAGCGAAGTGACGGTCTGAAGCCCGGCCACTACATTAAGCGGGGATGGCGCCCTTCCCGGTAGAAAGCACCGGGACGCACCAACCGCGAAAGGGCGCCGCTACAAAAAAGGGAGAGAAACGGAGAGCGGGGCTCACGACCGGGCCCCCGACATGGTCGGGGCAGGCGGGATGAATGCCGCCCGGCCTTCTACACAAGCGAGGATGGCGCCCTTCCCGGTAGAAAGCACCGGGACGCAGCAAGCGCGAAAGGGCACCGCTACAAAAAGGGGGAGAAGCGAAACGCCGGGCTCCCGACCGGGCCGGGCAGGCGGGACAAGTTCCGAGGCGCCGTAGGGGGTAGGCCTGGAGAGTTTGTAGACTAACCCTGAGATCAATTCCTCAGCGGCTGAAGCCGTGAAGAAAAGGCACAACTTATGTCGGAGCTCCCGACCGGGTCGGGACAGGTGCCGGTCCGACCCCTAGAAGGATCGCAAATACCCTACAGGGGCTAAAGCCCAAATTGATGACGAGCGACTTACGCCGGGGCTGAAAGCCCCGGCCTCCTAAAGAGTTGCCAGAAGTCAGAAGGAGAAATGGGAAAAGCGAAAATAGAAAGCC
>QHYN01000048.1 GCA_003224145.1 Acidobacteriota bacterium | reverse complement strand
GCTCGGACATGGACGCAGCGTCGTGAGTTCTTGCCCGTTTGGCTGCACGTGGCGATCTCTCCGGACGGGCCGCTGGTTCAGGGGCAGTTGGCGGCGCTGCGGCCTCAGGCGCTGCCTGAGCAGCGAGCACGCTCATCTGGTCGTTCACCTTGGCGACGCCCTTTTCCTGCGTGGCGATCTTATAAGCCGCGAGCCGCGCCGCATCGTCGGGCACTTGGCCCGTCAGCGTGACGATGCCACCCTTGCTCGAAACATCGACGGACGCGTTCTTCAGCGCCGGTTCTGAAAACATCTTCGCTTTGATATCCGTGGTAATCGCGTCATCGCTGGGCGCGCCCAACCGCGAGCAAGACGCGGTGAAGCTGATGGCCAGCAACAACGCCAGCGTGGCTATTTTGTATTTGCGCATTTCTTCCTCCGCGTTGGCAGCCATGAGAGCACCGGGAGGACTGGGGGCAACCCGAGATGACGTGGCTGCCGCATCTGTAGTAGGGGAGATAAGCCCTCACGTTTCATTGATGCGGCTCGCCGCTGAGACGCTGCCTCTTTGCATTCTGCGCGAACCACACCCGGAATGCAATCCAGCGCGTTCCTCCCGGGCAATGGGCTCCTGCAAAAAGAAGAAGGGAGGTGCTCAGCGAGCACCTCCCGGAAGTGATCCTCGGAATGAAAGTTTAGAAAACGAGCTTCAATCCCAGCGTCATGGAGCGGAAGCCCCCGCTAAACAGCGTGCTTGCCGCCAGGAAGTTCGGGTCCGCAGGACGCACGTACCCTGGCGTCGTCGTGGCCGTGGTGATTCCCGCAGTGCTAAACACGTTTCCATTGCTGATGGCAAAGTTGGGATGATTGAGGACGTTGAAGACGTCCACTTTCGCCCGCAAATATTTCCCTTCGGTAAAGTGGAAGTCCTTGCCGACTGAAAGGTTCAGAACGCTGAAACCTGGGCTGTAGAAAGAGTTGCGGGCCACGTTGGTGCGAACCCCCTTGCCGGCTACAACATATCTTGCCGTCGTGTCACCACCTGTGTTCTTGTCCGTGGCGAGATAGCCTACCGTGTTGTCCCCGGCGTTACAACTACCAGTGTAGGTGTTGCCTCCGCCTGGGGGCGCGCAGACGTTGACCAGAGTGGTGATATGGCCCGCCAGACTCGTCCCGAACGGATTGAACATCACGCGGTCGCCAGCGGTATCACCGTTGCCGTTGGCATCTGAGGCGGACTGCAGGGTTACAGGCTGCCCCGTTTGGGCCAGAAATACGGAGCTGATGCTGAACCCGTTAACCAAAGTCTTCGCCCATCGGCTGTCACTCTTAATGTTCGGGATCTGATAAGTCCAGGAAAAGGCGGCCTTGTGCCGAACGTCCAAGTCGGAGTTCCCCCAGTCCTGGCGGATTTGTTGGGTGTCCTGGCCGCGGCGCGGGTTGAGGAGGCTGGTGAAGAACTCGTTGGTGGAGTTATCCAGTGTGTGGGAATAGGTGTAGTTGGCGTTGAATGTGAGCCCATGTCGCGCCCGCTGCGTGAAATTAACAGAGCCCGCATGGTAAACACTGCTGCCAAACGGTGGATCGGACGTGACATTGGCCTGAAAGCCGAATGGGAAATATATATTGTTGCAAGGAGCGGGTGTGGCCGGCGGTGCCACCGGGGTGCAAGTTGTGAAAGCATCCCAAGGAGCGCGCGTCGGAGCCGATGCTGATACTGTAGCTGGCACGTCCTGGGCCCGGAAGTATTCCGGCAGGGGGGCTAGGCCACCATCGAATCCGCTCTCGAAATTGCGCCGATCCTGTACCGGCAAGGAGAGGCCGCGCGTGCCGAGGTAACGGACTTCCACGGTGGTATTCCGCCCAAGCTCGCGTTGCACACTCAAAGACCAGGTCAGAATCTTGGGCATGACCGTGTCGTCGATGAAGGCGGTCGTCAGCGCCCGGGCTCCTGCCTGTCCGGTTGGAGGAACGTAGGTTTGCGGCAGGCCTCCAAGCTGGAGGAATCCGGCGTTGTTAGGAGTGGTGCACCAGCCGGGCTGCGGCGTCAGCGTGCATGCGGAATTCGGGTCGAGTTCACTCTGCAGCTGCGGTGGCAGGGTGATGGACGCGAAGTTCTGGAATTTTACGTCGTAAGCGATGCCAAAGCCGCCACGAATAGACATCTTTCCGCGCCCCGTTGGATCATAGGCAAAGCCCACGTGCGGACCGAAGTTGTTCTTGTCCGTCTTGGGATTGCCAAAGGTTATGACCCCTGGAACATTGGAAATGGCATTCAGAGCTTGGCTACTGCTGCCAACTGGGTTCGTCCAATATTCGTAACGCAGCCCTAGATTCACAGTAAGGCGCGGGCTGAACTTGAAGTCGTCCTGAACAAACCAAGCGAACAAACTCTGCGTCCCGAGGAAGCTCCCCGTTCCCGCGTTGCGTAATGTCCTTCCAGGGTTGTCTGGTAGAACGTCGTTGATGAAGGCGTCTGCCGTGTTGTACTGGTTGTCGCTGTTGCTTCGCGGCAGGAAGAACTGCGGGTAGATGAAGTGATTGTATTGGCCGCCAAACTTGAACGTGTGCTTGCCGCGGGACCACGAGAACGTATCCGAGATCTGATACGTGTTCTGTTTCTGGAAAGTATTGTCGCCGGGACCGATCGTAACGCCCCCGAGAAGGTCGTTAATCGTGATGTCCTGAGGGCAGGTACTGCAGGGATTGACAGTAGCAAGCGAGAAAAACGAATACTGCAAGCGCAGATCGTTCACCAGAGTGCCGCTGATTGACCAGGCATCCGTAAGCGCGATCTTGCGGTTGTGGATAGGCTCGGCCTGGTTGAAAATCGCTTGTGTTGAATTGACCGGCAGAATGAAATTTTCCTGGTTGATGAGGAATCGCGCTCCGAACTGGTGGCGTCCCATCGTATAGTCCGCGTTCACAATTGCATCGTGTTCACGCTGAAAGTTTGGACTGAATATGGTGATATTGCCGATGTCGACGTTTGCAGTAGTCGCACTATTAATACCACCAGTATGGATCGTCACGGTCCCGGCATCGTTCGTCGACGCCACGGGGAAATTATTCAAGGCAGCGGAAACTGCACTATCCGCAGCGTTGGCTTGCAGCGTCGCTAATCCGGCGGCCGTGGGCGCAGTGAAAGCAGTGGGTGTGCCCTGACCGTGAAGATAGGTGTACTCATAGGCGCCAAAAATGAACAATTTGTTTTTGATAATAGGTCCGGCGATCGTGCCGCCAAAGCGGTTGTTGTCATAGGCCGGCTGCCCGGGAAGCGATCCATTCAAAATGGCGCCCTTGGTAAGATTGTCGAGAGAGTTGTAGTTTCTGTTCTGGTTGTACCACTCGCCGGAGCCGTGCCAATTGTTCGTACCGGTTTTTGTCACGAGGCTGAACTGGCCGCCTGCGGAATGCCCGTACTCAGCGCTGAACTGGTTGGTTGTGAGGTTGAATTCCGCAACCGCATCTGGGATAACCGTGGAATTGTTGCCGGTTACGCCCAGATTGTTGTCGTCCACGCCGTCCACCGTGAAGTTGTTGTCGCGCGGACGGGTTCCGCCAACCGATCCGCCGATTCCCGTCACTCCGCCCGGCTGCGCTATAACGTTGGGCGCCAGCACCGCGAGGTTCAGCAGGCTCCCATTCAGCGTGCCTGCGCCGCTAGGAAGATCGACGGCATGCGAATCAAATGAATTGTTCAAGGAGGACGATGTGGTTTGGACTTCCACGGCTCCGCCGGTTACTTCGATCGTCTCCGTTGCGGCTCCCAATTCAACTTGAGCATCCGCCACGTTGTCCTGGTTTGCGATGACACTCACATCTTTCTTGACGAAACTTTTGAAGCCCTTGGCCTCCATGCTGATCTTGTACAGTCCGGGTATTAGACTGGGCAGTGAGTAGGTGCCCGCTGAAGTGGTCGTAACCTTTACGGCTATTCCCGTCTCTTGATTCGTCACGGTAACTTCTGCGTTCGGAACCACGGCGCCCGCTGGGTCCAGCACTTGCCCCCGGAGCGTTCCAGTGGTTCCCTGCGCAAGCGTGGAACCCGAAAAGGCCAGTGCAAGGGCCGCTGCCAACAATACGAAAATTAAACTTCTGAAACACGTGAGCCCACTTCGTTGCCACTCACTTCCAGTTGCTCTCTCACAATTCATCGGTTCCCCCTCAATTCGAATGGACCACTCTCATGTCCCGCGGTGTTACGGTCCGAACCAACATCGGGAAAATCGTTCGAATACCTTGATCCTGGCTCAGGCTGCTGGAACCATTGCAGTTTGTTCACCAAGACCCATTCGCTTTTGTGCTTTGTTTTTTCTATGACTTACAAAGCGTTCGAAGTGTCGAGAGAATCTAAACTTCAATAGTTATGGAGGCTTTAGCGAATTTAGATTCAGATATCTGTAGCGGGCTTTTGAAAAACTTCAAAGGTCTTTGCAATCTCCAAATAATCTGGAAACGACAGCGCGCAGTCCGCGCGGCGCACAAAAAGATTTTCAAAACAGAGAGTCGAAGTCCTTCAGCGTTTGCGAAGTCCATTCGAAAGAGGAGGCCCCGTTCTGAAACTGGAGTTGTGATACTCTTCGCGCCATGCGCAGCGAATCAAATTTCGCAAGTTTCTGGCCGGAGTACGTCCGCGCGCACAGCCAGCCGGGTACCCGGACAATTCACCTGGTGGGCACGCTCGTCGGCTGGGCGCTGTTCATTGCAGCGATTGCGCTGCAGCGATGGTGGTGGGTTGCGCTGGCGCTTATCGTTTCGTATGCGCTGGCGTGGATTTCACATTTTTTTGGTGGAGCATAACCGGCCGGCGACGTTCGAGCATCCGCTGTGGTCGTGGCGGGCGGATCAGAAAATGGCGCTGATGCTCACCGGGAAAATGAGTGACGAAGTGCGCCGCTGCGCCGTCACGCGAAACTAGAATCCATAAACGAGCAAATGGAAAGAGAGCTGACAGCGGAAACCTGGAAAGTGAAACGGGAAAGTAAAAACTGGAAAGCAAAAACTATTCGGTCCGGACGGCGAGAATATTCTTTCCCTGGACTTTGAGTTCAATGCCGAGCGGCGGCCGCAAATCCGATCCCTGTACGATTCCTCCCCGTACAAACACGTTTCCCGGAAGATTGCTCATCTTGAGCGGGTCAAAAACCGTGCGGCTACAGGGGTTCCCCACCATGGGATGTTTCGCGGAGCGAAAACCATAATCGCCCCTCAGTTTCTCCAGATCGGTCACGTATTCCAGCCTGCAGTTTCCGAACGGTGCATTCAGCGAGAAGGCCCAGTAGCCATTGGCCTGAGTAGCGGCGCCAACCGGCAGACGAACGAGTACCGCGGGAATGTCTTCGCCGGTGAGGCCGTTGCGCAAATAAAACTCTTTCGCGGACCAGGGCTTCGCCACTTCGGCAACCTCGGCGATGCCGGGCGCGGCATCCGTGGCATGAGCGAGCAAAGTGCTGGGGTCGGGCGCCGGGGTGGGAACTTCGATCTGCGGCTGCTGTTCGGCCGTCCGGGGCTCGACATGCTTTGGACGGACAGCCCAGCGCGCTCCTACGAAAACAGCGAGAAGCACGGCAAGAAGTCCGATGACCAGTTTGATGGTGGGATTGGTGGCCGTGGGCGTACGCGGGTCCGCAACGGGAACGCCGGGAACCTGCGGCATTTCTGTCTTGAAGCGGTCCGAGGGGGGCTGGTCGGTCATAAGACTTCGCTTTGATTCTATACTCAAATCGTGGAAGTCGACAGTTGAGAGGCGAAAGAGATTGTAAACCGTGATCGGTGGTATTCCCTGGCGGAAGAGGCCGAGTTACAGAACGGGAAGCGCCTTAAGTTGTTCCGAAGGCTTCGTCCCAGCAGTTGTGTGGAAGTCGTTTTGGCGGTGGCGAGGCGATTGAGGGGGTCCTGGGTGAGGATGGCGACCGCGTGGTGTCCCGGTTGTTGGTGATGGCGGTCGTGGCGTTGTCGCCTCCGGACAAAGCGTAGCTCAGGGTGAGGTCCAGGGCGGTGCCTAATCCTGTGAGTGGTAAAGTGCAACCTCAGGAGTGGAAGGTGGGATAAGTCATGAATTACAGAAAAGCGGCGGCGGTGCTGTGTGCTTGGGCAGGGATCGGAGCGGCTGTGCCGGGGACACTGGCGGACGGCACCCGGAAAGAGGTTCGCGCGGCGAATGCAGTGACGGGGGAGAGCGGGGCGGCATTTTTCCCCGTGGCAGTGTGGTATAGCGGAGGGAAGGCACGAGCGCCGATGCTAGAGCAGATCACGGCGGAGTCGCCGCGTTTGTGGAAGGAGGATTTGGAGAAAATCAAGGGGTTGGGATTCAACACTGTGCGTACCTGGGTGGAATGGAACGTAGGAGAGCCGCGCGAGGGTGAGTATCAACTGGAGAATCTGGATTTGGTGTTGCGGCTGGCGGAGGAAACTGGGTTGAAGGTGATTGTGCAGGTGTACGTGGACTCTGCGCCGGAGTGGGTGGGAGCGAAATACCCGGAAGGGCGGTACGCAGCGCAGGATGGGCAACCGATTCCGTCGCAGGCGGCGCCGGGATTTTGTTTTGACAATCGAAATGTGCGCAAGGCGGAGCTGGATTTTTTCCAGGTGGTGGCGCGGCACGCGAATCACACCGCGGCGTTTTATGGCTGGGATTTGTGGAGCGAGCCGGCGGCGTTGAACTGGGTGCGCGTGGGATATAAAGCGGAGCCCATGTTCTGCTATTGCCCCGCGAGCATGGAGCGATTCCGACAATGGCTAAAGAAGAAGTACGGGACGATGGAAGAGGTAAATGCTGCCTGGCACCGGACGTTCACGGATTGGAAGCAGGTGGAGCCTCCGCGGTACGGAACGATTCTGACGTACACGGACTTCATGGATTGGCGGGTGTTTTACGGGTACAAGCTCGCGGAAGACCTGAAGATGAGGAGCGAGGCCGTGAAAGCAATTGATCCGGTGCACCTGACGACCAGCCACGCGCCGAATCCTTCGCCAATGGTGAGGACGCTGGCGGATCCCTACGATTCGACGGACGACTTTCTGATGAAGGATTCAGTGGATTATTTCGGGACAAGCTTTTATCCGAAATTGACGGCGGTGGAGCACAACTGGACGCTGAACCGGCGGGCGCTGGCGATGGATTTAGCGGAGGCCATCACCGGAGGTCGCGGATTTTATGTGGGGGAACTGCAAAGCGGGTTTGGCGTGCACGGCACGACGATCGGATCGGAAGTGACGGCGAGCGATTTGGAAATGTGGACTTGGGGAATGGTGGCGCGGGGGGCGCGGGCCATCAATTATTACGCGTTTTATCCGATGAATGCGGGATATGAGAGCGGCGGGTACGGGATGATTCAACTGGATGGGACGCTGACGGAGCGGAGCCGGAGGGCGGGAGAAACGGCGAAGCGGATTCAGGCGAACGCGGACTTATTGTTGAAAGCGAAGCCGCGACAACCGGAAGCGGCGATTGTGTTCAGTCCGCTAGTGCCGCTGCTGGGCGGGTATGACGAAGAGAACAGCCGGATTGCCATGCATCGGGCGGTGGCGGGCTATCACCGGATGTTTTTTGAGAGGAATCTTCCATTGGAAGTGCTGAGTTCGCGGGAACTGGCCGGGATGGCCTTGCAAAAATACAAGCTGATCATTCTGCCTTATCCGCTGATGATGACGGGGGACGAAGCGAGGGCGTTGAAGGAATATGTGAACAAGGGCGGGCATTTGTTTGTAGAAGCGCGGCCGGGGTGGGTGAACGAAGATGGCCACGCGGAAGCGATGGTGCCGGGATTTGGGTGGCAAGAAATCTTCGGCGTGAAAGAGAGCTCGATTGATCCGGGAAAAGAATTTACCGTGAAGTGGGGAGGAGAAGAATTCGCGGGAACGAGTTTCCTGGAACATTTTTCGGTGCTGGACGAAGGAGCGCGATTAGTGGCGAAATTTGCGGATGGGACACCTGCGGCGTACGAACACGCGTACGGAAAAGGAAGCGCCATTTTGCTGGGAACGTTTGCAGGGCAGCACAACGAAGAGAAGACGGTGGCGATGCACCCGCTGGGAGGGATTCTGGCGCGCTGGGCGGGATTGCACACGCCAGGTTTGAAAGCGTCAGCACTGGTGGAGTTGCGGGAGATGGAGGCGGCGAAAGGACGAGTCGTATTTTTGTTTAATCACGGGGAGAAAGCGGCGGAGGTGGAGTTTGCGGAGGAACTGGGGAGTGCGGCGACGCGAGTGCGGGAGATCGTAACGGGGCAGACTGTGAAGGCGAGTGGGACGGGATTTCAGGTGAAGACGGAGATTCCGGCGCAGGCGGTACGGGTCTACAGGATCGATTACTGAAGAATTCTGAGGAAATCAAACCGGCAACCAAATCTGTTATTGAGATGAATACAGAGGGAGCGGGGAGGCTTGTGTCGAGGGAGCAGGGACTCTAATGTAGAGGGAAGCGAGAGAAAGACAAGGGAATCCGCAGTAAGCAGCAGGACTATACTGTAAAAAGGAGCTGAGGAGGGGCAGGATTGCGGGCCAACGCGGATGGGTACTGAAACACGAGGCGGGGCGCGGGCGTTTGTCCGCAGCCTGAACATTCTTCTGAAATTTGCGCGGCTGTATGAGTTTGGCCACGCAAAGACTTCGCAGCAGTTTGAAACCACGTGGAAAGAACTGCGCAACGCGCTGGAGGACAGCGGCGGGAGCGGTGTGCTGCTGGGCGCTTCGGGGACGCAGATTCTGCTGGACGGCGTGCCGCTGGGGTCGGCGGCGGGCGAACGAAGCTTCGCGCATTTGCTGACTTCTTCGGGTATTGCCAGCATTCACTTTTCGCCCGCAGTGACGCAGCCGCAGTTCGCGCGATTCGTGCGCGCTTTCCCAAGCGGAAATGCCAAGCCTTCTGCTCTTGCCGAACAACTCAAGTCCGCGCTGGGTGGCGATACCAGCATCAAGGTGAATGAGATCCGCTATGTGGCGGAAGATTCGTCAGTGGCGGGAATCAAGGTGGCGGCGCAACTCACGCAGAAGGTGCTCGGCGCGGCAGGCGACAAATTCAAAGATTTCTTCGAAGACCCCAATAAGATGTTGCAGCTGATCCTGGCTGCCGAGGGTTCGCGCGCGGGTGGCGGCGGTGGAGGGGGGATGGGTGGACCGGGGCATGGCCCAGGTGGTGCCGGGCCCGGATTCGGCTTAGGTGGCGGAGGAATGGGTGGCAGCGGCGGAACCGGCGCTGGCGGTGGTGGGGGCAGCGGGAGTGGCGGCTCCGGAGGGAGTGGTGCGGGTGGCGGCGGCTTGTGGGAATCCGGTGGCGGGGCTGGGGGTGGAGCTGCTGGTTCCGGTGGGGCTGGCGGTGGGGGTGGACTTGGAGGTGGAAGCGGATCCGGTGGCGGAAGCGGCTCCGGTGGAGCTGGCGGTGGTGGAGGTGGAACCGGGTCCGGTGGCGGTTCCGGCGGTTCTGGTGGAGTTGGCGCCGGCGGGGCGGGAGGCGGAGGAGAGCCCGGTGCACCGGGAAGATGGCTAACCGCGTCGGCCATGCTCCGTGGCGCCACGGTCGGCGGATCGCCCGGAATGCCTGGGGCCGGTGGCGGGGGCAGCGGCGGCTTTACTGTTCAAGAAGAAGAAGTCCGGTCCATGCTGGGCTTGTTCGCGCAGTTGGGCAAGTCGAGAAAGGATGCCGAGGGGCGCATGGACGTTCCGACATTCCAATCGCGGCTAAGCGCCATGCCGGTGCGCGCGCAGTTCACACTGCAGCAGGCGCTAGCGGGACTGGCGGCGCAGGCTCCGGATGCCAAGCCAGATAAGCCGATGCTGCTGAAGCTGGCGGAGCATGTGGCGATCCGCTTCGCACTGGACAGCTACGAAAAAGGCGAACTGCGCGTCAATGCCGTGAAACAACTGCTCGACCGCATGAACACGGAAATCGAAGCGCTGCGCAAGATTCTATCGACACAGGAAGAGATGATGTCGCAAGCGGGGCTTTCCGTGCAGTCGTACACGGAACTGCTGGACCAGGAATTCTGGGAGCAGGTGCCGGAGGAAAACAAGAAAGAAGTGCTGACGTCGGACGAGGCGTGGTGCGTGCCGCCGCGGAACGTGCGCGCGTTCCTGGAAGAGATGTTGCGACGCGGAGAACTGAAGACCGCGAACGAGATTTTGATGAAATACGCGTCCTGCGTGGGATTGGAAGCTCCGGAAGCGCGGCGGACCACGGCGATTGGGCTCTCGGATTTGGGGGAACTGTACGGCAGCGGAGACGGCAGCGCGCTCATGGAAGCGATCCGGCGGCTGGGCAACCAGTTGGCGGTGGAGCGCGAGCCAGAATTGCAGACCCTGGTGAGCGCGGCGTTTGTCCGATTGAGCCAGGAAGCGGCCTCGAAGCGCTGTTACCCGGCGATGCAGCAGGCGCTGGCCTCGCTCGAAAAAGTCGAGGCACAGCGGCCGGGATCGACGCAAAGCCTGCGGCCCCGCATCGGCGCCGAAGAGCGGCTTCCGGAATTCATCGAAGAAGCGATGCGCGGCGGGCAGATCGCGGACGGCATGATGGACATCCTGAGTCTGATGCCCAAGGCCACGATTCATTACGTGACCAATCGCTTCGGGCATTGCGGATTCCGCGAGGATTGCGATTTGCTCTGTACCGTGATTCGTAATCTTGGAGAGGACGCTACCCAACGGCTGATTGAGATGCTGCAGACGGCACCTGCGAGCGAGGCGGCCGAGGCCATCGGTTTACTGAGCCAACTCTCTCCGGAGAATGTGGAAAAGATTCTACCTGCGCGGCTTTCGCAATGGCCGCGCTCCGCCCATGACCGCACCATCCGGCAACTTTCCGCAGCACCCCCGGGGCACAGAGTGCGGCTGCTGATCGCGATTTATGACGCGCTGGACATATTGATCCGGCCGCTGGCCATCGATGAGATGGGCATGAGTGGGCAGCCCGAGTGCATTCCGCAGCTGATCGGGCTGGTGCAGAATGACGACATCCCCGGCTTTGTGCGAGTGAAGGCCGTGGAGGCGCTCGGGCGATTGAGGGCATCTGCTTCGAGCCCCCTGCTGCAACACATTCTGGAGACCAAGCAGGTGTGGCGCTGGGTATACCCCAATGAAATGAGAATCACCGCGGCGCAGGCACTGCTGCGAGTCGATAAATCTATGGCCATGGGAATGGTTGGCTCCAGTGGAATTGACCGCAGGGAATTGGCGCTAGAACCCGCGGAACCCGAACCGAATGCTTCGGTGATCCGCCAGCGGCGTTATGCGCGGTTAAAGCTTTCGCGCAATCTGGTGGCAATTACCACGAATCTGAGGGAAAACTTCAGACTGAGCATTCCGGAATTGAACCTGGGCGGCGGCATCGGTTCCGGGGAACGGCACCTGGCGCCAGGGTCGCTGCTGTCGCTGAAATTGACCCATGGCATGCGCCACATCAAAGCGCAAGCGCTTGTGCGCGGGGCACGGCCACAGGCAATGGCCTTCGAGTTCGTGGACATGGATTTGGAAGAGCGCTACCGCCTGCGCAAATTGTTGTTGGAGTTGGGCGGTTTGCCGATGCTGGCGCAGGTCACCAATCGCAGCCGGCGACGTGGGCGCGTGGCCATTGCGAAAACTTGATCTCTGAGCGCCCCTAAGCTTTTCCCGGCCGGGAACCTCCCCTCCTACCTGTCCTCTTCCCAGAAGCACCCGTTCGTCCGGGCAGGAATCCTGCCCGTCCGAATGGCGGCTTGACCCGTGGGGCACAACAAACCGCTGTACCATTGCGACGGACGTTGCCTGCCCTTACGGTACTAGAGAAGGAGTCCTATCCCGGAAAATAGCGGCGGCGAATGAAAGCAGACCCAAAGGCAGCGGCCGGACGCGCTTTCGTAAGAAGCCTGAACATCCTGTTGAAGTACGCCCGCCTGTACGGCTACGAACACAGCCGCACCATCGAACAGCTCCAAACCGCCTGGCAGGAGCTGCGCACAGCCATTCCCCTCGGGTCAGAGGGGGGACTGCTGTTGGGAGCAACGGGTTCGCAGCTTTTGCTGGATGGTGTACCGCTAGAAGGCTCACCGGCGGAAAAACAATTTGCCCAACTGCTCTCCGCAGCGGGGCTGGCCAGCGTCCAGTTTTTCACCAACGTCACTCAAGAAGAGCTCTCCCGGTTTGCACTGGCCTTTCCCACTGGAAAAGCCAAACCGTCTGAGCTCGCACAGCAGTTGAAGTCCGCCTTAGCCGGAGCGAGGGGAATTGGCATCAATGAGATCTGTTTCGTAGCCACAGATTCTCGCTTGAAGGAATCCAGCATAGCGGCACAACTGGCTTCTGCGTCACTGGGAGGTGACCAGGAGCAGGTGAGGCAGTGGCTCAATGATCCGAAGAAGCTCCTCGAACTGATTGCCGCCGCGCAAGGGTCGAAAGGCACCGGCGAGATTGGCGGGGGATCGGGCAACACAGAAACGACAGAGGGGAATTCGGCTAAAGCCAGTGGATCTGCGACTCATGGAACCGAGGGCTTCGCCACGACTGGATGCGGCGTAGGTGGAGAAACCGACGGTGTTTTCCTCGGGCTGAAGGGAGGAGCGGGCCCGCAGTGGAAGGGAGCGGGGCATGCCGCGGCACCAACGGAAGACGAAATCCTGGGGATTCTCGGGGCGTTAACGAATTTTGGGCGGATCGGTGCAGGTGAGGCAGGAGCAGGCGCGGGTGCAGGCCCAGGAGCGCTTCAGGAGCAGGTTTCACAATTGCCTGGCCAGTCGCAAGACTTATTGCGGCAGGCGCTCGCGAGCCTGGTGGCGAAAGCTCCCAACGCTAAGGCGGACGAGTCCGTCATCGTGCAGCTCGCCGAACATTTGGCGATCCGCTTTGCGCTGGAGCGGTTCGAACGCGGAGAAGTGAAAGTCAATGCGGTCCGCCAAATGCTCGATCGCATGAACCACGAGATCGAGAATCTGCGCAAGATTCTGGGCGCGCACGAAGACAAAATGAGCGACGCAGGAATGCTCGTGGAGTCCCACCGCGAGATTCTGGACCGCCAGTTCTGGGCGGCGGTGCCGGACAGCGGAAAACGCGAGGTTTTGCTTTCCACGGAAGCCTGGTGCATTCCGGCGCGCAACGTGCAGTCCTACGTGAACGATCAGATCAAAAAAGGAAACGTCGCGGAAGCGGTCAGCATTCTCCACAATTACGCTACTTGCGCCGGGAGTGAAGAGCCGGAGGCCCGGAAGAAAGCTGCTCTGGGACTCTCGGAGTTGGCTGAGCTTTATGCCAAGGTCGATCCGAAGCTGCTCGGCGTGGCCCTGCGGCACCTGGGCTTGCGGCTCAGCGTGGAGCAGGATGCAGATATTCAGGGGTTGGTGAGCGGGGCATTCGTGCGGTTGAGCCAGGCAGCCGCGACCAGCCGGCACTTCGCGGCGATGGAACAGGCGCTGGACCTGATCGCCGGAGTGGAAACGCAGCGGCCGGGGATCGCGAACAGCCTGCGCCCCAAGATGGGAATCGAAGAACGCATCCCGGAATTTGTCGAGGAAGCGCTGCGCGCCCGGCATGTAGCTGCGGGACTGACCAACGTGCTGAAACTTCTGCCGCAGACGACCATGGAGCAGCTCGCCATACGCTTCAATCGCTGCAGCCTGCGCGATGAATCCGAACACCTGGCCAATCTGGCGGCCGATCTTGGCGAAGAAGCAGTGCAGCATGCGCGCAGCACGGTGCGCGGCGGGCCGACCCGGGAAGCCGTCGAGATGGCAGGCCTGCTGAGCCGTCTGGATCCGCAATCGATCATGGTCTTCCTTCCGGCCCGGATGAAGAATTTTCCAAGCGCGGCGCAGGATCGTGCGGTGCGGCAGATTTCCGCGAGTGGCGCGGCGAGAAGGTGCCACATTCTGCTTGAATTGCTCGATCACGTGGACCCGCTGGTGATGCCGCTGGTGATCGATGAAATCGGCGTGACCGGGGACCGCGAGGCGCTGGGCAAACTGCTGACCATCGCCGACGGTGATTTGCCGCACGGAGCTGCGGAGTACCTCCGCGTGAAGGCCATCGAAGCCCTCGGCCGCATCCACGCGCCGGAAACAGGGGCTACGCTCAAACGCATTGTCGAAGCAAAGAGGATGTTCAGTTGGATTTATCCGCAGGAGCTGCGCATCGCCGCCATGCAGGCCCTGGAAAAGCTGGATCCGGAGTGGGCGCGCGAATTTTGGTCCAAGAGCGGCATCGAGAAAGAGGACCTGCTGCTCGCGCCCTTGGACGTTCCCGCGCAGTCGAGATTTGTGCGCCAGCGGCGCCACCAGCGCGTGAGGTTGCACAAGCCGGTCCGGGCGGTCAGCACCAACCTCAAAGAGAATTGCTCCCTGAACATCAAGACCGCCAGTTTGAGCGGCGGCGTTGCGACCATCAGCCGGCACCTTGCGCCCGGCACGCCCGTGCAACTGAGACTGCAGATCGGCATGCGCCACCTGCAGGCCACCGCGCTTATGCGCGACTATCGCGCGCAGGATATGGCTTTCGAAATCGTGGATATGAACCTCGAGGAGCGCAGCAAATACCGGCGCCTTCTCATCGGCAACCTCCCCACTGGAGCCGCAGCAGCCGAAAATAACCCCGCGGTGGTGGCCGCGGAAGCCGTTGCCTCCAGATAGCGGCCGTTCCAGCCGCAAAGTGACCAAATTCCTGCTGACACCTCCAGTCTTCCCCTGTTCTTCCCAAGCCGATTTTTCCCACCTCGGAAACCATCCGAACTGTCATCCCGACGCTCAGGGTGCGCTCCTGCGCAGCCTGAGCCGGAGGGATCTGCTTTCAACTTCGGAATTCAGGCTCAAACTTTCTCCTTGACAGCCCCTGTGCGTTCCTATAACCTAACTCTTGTAGAAAATTGCGCCCCGACTTCTGTCGGGGCGTTTTTCTTTATTGGCCCTGCCCACGCCATGCGCGGCCCCTGCCGGAAGAGCCTGTGCAACTGGGGGTCGGTCGGCTGTGTAGACCCTGGGCTTCAGCCCAGGGCGCGAAGCGCCTGTGCCGACTCTTGTCTGCGTTCCTCCCTTTGCGCTTCCGGCCTCTGTTCTCTGTGTTGTGCCTTTGTCTTTTCTCTGAACTCTCAGCTTTCTACACCCATTCCACCTCTGGATCTGGCCATGAAACGCAAAAAACTGAACCTCAAACTTCTCTGGATACAATTCGCGGACTTTCTCTTCCCGCGCCTGCGCCTGTCCATCACCGACCGCGCCGTCTATTTCTATCTCATCCGCCACACCCGCCTCGAAGGCAGGCTCCAGCTCCACTGCTCTATGCCCTGGATCGCTCGCGGACTCGGCATTAGCACCGGACCCGTGCGCGAATCGGTGCGCCGCTTGGCCGTCCTCGGCGCGCTCCGCCTCGTCGAGCGCAGCAAAGCCGGCCACATCCTCGAAGTGCGCGTGCCCGATGAAATTCGCCCCGCTCCTCCCGGCGCCATCGCCATGGGCGACCCCACCAGCCCGCCCCCTCCCGCCAACCTCGACCCTTCTATCAACCTGAACCCTTTTACCAACCTGGACCCTTTTACCAACCTAGAGAAGTTGGACTTCCTCAAGACCCGCGCCCTGCGCCAGTCCATCCACCTCCGCGAACGCGGACACTGTTTTTATTGCCTGATGCGGACCGACGCGCGCGTCCAGTGCCTCGACCACGTCTTTCCCCGCGTCAAGGCCGGCCGCAACTCCTACCGCAACTTGGTTTCCTGCTGCCTCGAATGCAATTCCCTCAAAGGCGAACGTTCCGCCCCCGATTTTCTCCGCTGGCTCTTCCGCGACCGCCGCCTGACCGCCTCCGAGCTCCACGCCGGTCTCCGTCGCCTCGACGCCCTCGCCGCCGGCAAGCTCCCGCCTCCCGTCCTACACCCCGACACTCCCGTTGGCATTCCCGCTCACACGCTCGGCCGCAAGGGCCGCCCGATGCACCCCAAAACTGTCATTTGCGCATCTTGCATGCCGGATGGTGTGGCGTGACAGCCACGCAAAGATCGTTTCTCCGCCCGCGCCGAAGCCGTGGAAATTGCACGAGTTTACTGCTGCGGACCTAGACTTGTTCAGAGTCTTCTACGATTTCTCGCGAGACGCTTAGAACGCCACGGAACACCCGACCACCACAAATCCGTCATTACATTCCGAGCGCTCCTGCAGAATTTCAAGCAGGGATGCTCTCGGCAAGTCGCACGCAGTTCCGCCCAGACTCTTTGGCGCGGTAGAGTGCTCCGTCTGCGGCTTCGAGCACCATCTCAGGTGTAGACAGCTTGCTGGAGTTCTCCGCCACGCCGATGCTAATGGTGATGGTTACAGACTTGGCCGGCCCCGGCTCCGTTGCATGCTCCGTTTCTTTCTTAGGACCCCTGGGTCCTCGCAGGCGGAAGCCGCTCGCAGCAATGACCTGACGCAGCGACTCCACGAAGGGCTGCGCTTCCATCGCGGAGCGCCCGGGAAACACGACGGTGAACTCTTCCCCACCGTAGCGGAAGGCGCGAGCTCCGCCTCGTACCCGGGAAATCATCGAGGCGACGAACTTGAGCACCTGGTCGCCCGCATCGTGCCCATAGGTGTCGTTGAAAGCTTTGAAGTGGTCCACGTCGCACATGGCGACGGCATAGCGGCCGCCAAGGTGGGACATGAGCTCCTTGAGAGTTCGCCGCCCGGGCAGCCCTGTCAGCTCATCGCGGTGGGCCACCTCATAGCCGTGCTCAAGCGCCTCGTAGAACAGGATCAGGCCCGCGGCGCCGAAGTAAAACAATGGCTCCTCAGCTTTTCCTGTGTGTCGCAGCCCCACAAATGCGGCCACCAGAGCCCAGAGCAGTCCCATCTCAACTCTCGTGCGCCGGAACAGCACCAGACCCAGCAGCATGAGCGCCGCTGCTGCGAACGAAAGCTGTGGAGCAAGTGGAATCGAGTTCGGACCGGCAGCGTCCTGGCCCCAGCGCAGCAAAGCCGCTAGTCGGCCCCCTCGTAGCTCCCCCAGCATAACCACGCCGATGCTTTCGATCGAGATCAAAGCCAACTTCATGAGGCCGCTGGGCGTCACAGTGCCGCGCTCGCTGAGAAACGCAAAGAGAGCGATGTTTAAAGGGAGAAGAAAAGCTGCCGCCAATTTCGAAATGTCCGCAGAAGCCGGCAGAGTCAAGCCCCAAACGGCCAGGCCGAGGACAAGGGCAGAAAACACGACGCGGCCCTGGCTGTAATACCAACTGATCAGCCCGGCTGCCGCCACGGCCCCGAAGCAGAAGAATCGAGCGTAAGGAGCCACGGCCAGGCGGGCCGGCTCCACCTGCTGCAGCCCCCAGGTCGCAACCAGCAGCCAAGCGCCCGGCGTAATCAGGCGGGCTAGCCAGCGAAGTGTGGCGACGTTGCGCGGCATCTTTTTCTCACAATAGCAGTTTTCACGTTAGGGCAGAGACACCAAGTCATGAGGTTTATAGTTCCTGATAATGCCAGCGATATCCTGTCACGGCGCGGAGGAACCGGCTCAAGAGGAGGAATCCGCTCAAGTGGATTGCCGGCGAAGGAGAAGTAAGACTGCCAGGCCCCAACCGATTAGACCAAACCAGACGCTCGGCCTCGAGACAATTCTTGCCAGCCGGGCCGCCGGGCTGAGCTGAGCGAAAGATCCTTTTTCGGCCTGCGGTCCCGGGGCTTGCGTACTCGATGTATTAGGATCTGTATTAGCATCACCTGACGGCTTCGCATTTGCCTTAGACAGTTCCGTTCGGGTCTCTTCAAGCTCAGCGCGAACCCTTGCCAGCTCGTCCTCCAGTTGGCGAATCAAGTTGCCCCCTACGACGCCAAGGGCTAGGGCGCGCGCGTTTTCGGCAATCTGCGCCGCCGTGCGCGCAGGCTGCACAACATTGTTGTTTTTGGGATGCTTCTTGTAGGCGCTCTCTGCCTGGACCAGGAAACCTTTCGCGCGCGTAAGCGTTTCGCGCGTATGTTTCTCTTCTTCGACCTCCGGGGCTCCCGAGGAACGCTCCAGGCCCAGGATGCCTGACCGGGACGCCAGTTCCACGGCCTTTCTTGCCTGGAGCAGTTCGCTTGGCGCAGCCTCCACGGCAATTGGAGCCGAATCATAATCGGAGTAGTGGGTGGAGAAGGACAGGTTTGCTTTTTTGTGCGGGACTTTTTTCTCGGTCTCCTCCTTGCGCGCCTCCTCGTCTATGCTATAGAGAACCACCTCCGGGCTCGGATCGACCACTGCGAAGTCTGGTTCCGCAGTCACCATGAGCCAGAAAGCCTGGTAGGGCGTCCTCGCGTTGATGTTGATGGGTTTTTGGCCCGCCGCACTGATTTCGCCGAGGTTCGACGCTTTCCCATCCCCCGACACCGCCCAAAGGACGTAGGTCAGAAAATCCTTGCCGAATTGTTGCGCAGGTTTTAGGCCGGCGATATTTCCGCGGTTGATGTCGATCTCCAAGAACCCCGGCCGACGCTTGCGGATAAAGAACAGCGACGACGAACCTGAGGCGCTTTGTATCCTCAGCTTGATGTGGGCCTCGCGCGCAAGACTCGTTCCCCCCAGCGATACCTCGGTCGGTTTCGATAGATCACTGTAGGTCAAGATTTGGCCATCGGGCTCTCTTACTTGAATGACCTTGAACTGGCCTGGCTCCTCGACCGCGCCGCGCCGTTGCGCGGTCAGCGGCATGGCGCTGACCCCGAGCAGGCAGAGGCTGATGAGCCGCCGCATCCATCTCAACCGTGTCACGACGATTTCCTTTTCGGCTTGGCGCTCTTTGGTCTTAAGTTCCATCCTAGACA
>QHYN01000120.1 GCA_003224145.1 Acidobacteriota bacterium | reverse complement strand
CGAGGATATGAAAGAGGGCGACGCTATCCTGGTCACGAATTTCATCCGCTTGAAAAAAGAAGGCTATCTGCCGGACCGCGATTTGATTCTCGCTTTAACCGCCGACGAAGAAGGAGGCTCTTCGAACGGCGTGGACTGGCTGCTGAAACAGCACCGCGATTGGATCGATGCGGAGTACTGCATCAATTTGGACGGTGGCGAATTCGAAAAAGAAAATGGAAAGCACGTTCTCGCTGCGATTCAGGCTAGCGAAAAAGTCTATGTCGATTTTCAGTTCGAGTCGCTGAATGCAGGTGGCCACAGCTCGGTTCCCACTCCGGATAATGCCATCTATCATCTGGCCGGTGCTCTTGCCCGGTTGCAATCCTTCTCCTTCCCCGTGCGCATCAACGAAATCACGCGCAATTATTTCGAACGCATGGCGGCGTTGACCACGGGGCAGGATTCAGCGGCCATGAAGGCCGTTGCCAAACAGCCTCCGGACGCTGCCGCGGTTCAGCGTCTCTCCGAAGTTCCCTATTACAATTCCCTGCTGCACACCACTTGTGTGGCCACCTTGCTCTCCGGTGGCCACGCGCCGAATGCGCTTCCACAAACAGCGCGCGCCAACGTCAACTGCCGCATTTTTCCTGGCGAAGACCCGCAGCAGGTCCTCAAAACTCTCGAACGCGTGGCCAACGATTCCAAGGTCAGAGTAACTATGGTTCAGCAGAAGGGTCCCGACGGAAGGGTAGTGCCCGTGGTTCCTGTGCCGCCCTCCCCGCTGCTCCCCGAAGTAACCCAGGCGATGGAAAAAACGCTGAGTGCGGCCTGGCCTGGCGTTCCCCTTGTTGCCACCATGTCCACCGGCGCTACCGACGGCAGAATGACGCGTATCGCCGGGATTCCCACCTACGGCATCTCCTGCATGTTTTTCGACAGGAATGACGACCGCTCCCATGGCAAGGACGAGCGCGTCGGCGTTCAAGACTTTTACGACGGCGTGGCCTTCAACTACAAGCTGATCCGGGAGCTCTCTGCGTCGCACTAAAAGGCGCCCAGATGATGGGGAAAGCGGCACGCAAACAGAACGGCCCGGAAAAGTTGCCTTTCCCGGGCCGAAACTTCCGTTCTATCCAAAGAGCTTGCTTATGGCTTGCCGGGCGCCCCGTCGCCCGCTTTGGGATCAGACTGCGCAGCGGTACTCGCAGCGATGGGTTTCGCGGCCTCCGCTCCGTAGCGCATCAGGTAAGGCATGAACGGCGTCACTTCGAACGGCATCTTCTCGCGTTCCGCGACCGTGCCCACGGGCTTACTCTTGATCAGTTCCAGCTTGTCATTCCAGGGATCCAGCTTCACGCGCCCGCCGAGCGGGAGCGCCGCAATCATTTGCGGATTCTGCTTCTGGTCCACCGGGGCCGTCGACTTTAGATCGCCAATCACCGGAACACGATTGCCCAGGTGACCGCTGATCAGATTCGGGATCTGTTTCTGCCGCGATTCCAGTGCGGTCAGGAAGAGGCCCGCATTGCCGAGTTGATTCTTATACGGCGAATTGTTCAGGATCTGCATCGCTTTGGCGTTCGCGGCATTTTCCTCTTCGGGGGTCCGCGCGAAGCCAAAATGCCGGAACGTGTCCTTGTCCTCCACTAGCAGATTGTCAAAGAACCCATACGCAGGATCCATGCGATGGCCAAGAACCACGTGGCCCAGTTCATGGGCCAGCATCGTCGCCAGGCTGGCCTCATCCGGAAGCACATCGACTAAGCCGCGGCTCAATACGATGGTATGGCCGATCGTAAACGATTCCAAAGTCGACGTCGTCAGCACGCGACAGCGTACTTCAGGGTCGACATCGATATTGTTGGTCACTTCCAGGTTGTTGACCACCGTATCGAGCACCTTGTCCACTTCACCTTTCGGCGCGATCAAGCCGATTCGCTCAAACCGGTCAATGACGTTATCTTCCGCTTGGCGATCCCAGGAGCGCTGTGCCTGGATGGGGGTAAGGTCATTAGCGGTCTTGGTCTCGTCCTGCACGGGCGTCTCCACCAAGATTTTGCTCAATTCCTGTTCCTGGCTGGCATGTCCGAGGTTATAGCCCCATAGCCGGGTTTGTGCCCGGAAGTCCAGTTTCTTGGTTATGGCGTAGTGGATATCGGATTCCTGGCTGTAAACAAAGGAAGGAAGCCAGAGGCCGGGCTGGACGTTTGTGCGCCAGCTATCGAAGTGGAAGTACCAACTGGAGTGTCCGCTTCCTCCGTAGCCGCCGTTAAAACGCACGATGTTGTAATCCTGATCTTCCACCCAAATGCGCCCCAGGAACCGGCCTTTGCCGGACTTTTCCAGGGGCGTGACGTCGAACACCAGGCAGCGCACTTCCCCCAGGAATTCGCGCCGTACGTAGTCGAACTTGTAGTGCTGCTTGTCGAAGCCGTTGGTGTCAAGGAAAACCATCTGCAGGAATCCACCCGGCACGAACTCCGCCGAGAACGAAAAGAAATTGCCAATCGCGCCGAAAATCTTCTTTCCCTTGGTGTTCACGTCCGTCAGCGACACCAGCGCGACACCCTTCGAAAAGTCCGCACGGCCCAGAAAATATTTGTCGCCCGCGGGGACAAAGCCGAGATCCTTGTCCGGTTTCAGGTTCTGGATGTAGGTCTCGACCAGTGGCGAATATTGCCGGATCGACTGGATGGATCGGTTTTCGTTGGTGATCACGCGGTCGATCACGTCATCCATGGTCCGCGCCTGATCCGCCGGCTTGGGTGCTGCCGCGGCAGCGAGAGTCCCCAGCCCGCCCAGAATCAGGACGAGAATAATTGTCGCTACTCTACGCATTTTCTCTCTCCCCTCAGTATGCCAAACGGAATTCAATTCGCACGCGCGCCGGAAAATCCACCGCTCGGCCATCGCGCTTTGCCGGTTTGAACTTGATCTGTTGCGCCGCTCGGATGGCGGCTTCATCGAGCCCGTGGCCCAGTCCGCTGATGACGTTGTTCACCTGGATGCTCCCGTTCGCAAGGAACACCATGTCCAATACCACGTCACCTTCAATTTTCATACTGCGCCCTTCGGCGCTGTATTGCGGGCGCGGTTTGTCCAGAATGTCAACCGGCGTCGTGGCGCCTTCGCCGCTCAATGTCTTTTTCTTCGGCGCTTCCGCCGCCACCGTCTGATCAGCGAATCCACTGGTCTGCACTGTGCCGTGTTTGCCTGCGCTCGGGGGAGGATTCGCGATTCCGTTGCCGAAGCCCGTGCTGGCCACCGTCCCGCGAATTCCTTTATCGCCGCCGGTGCCGTTGCCATATCCAGGTCCCCCGGGCAAAGTCGGTGAGCCCAGACGATTCACGTTCGTTGCCTTGTTGGGATCTCCCTTGCCGGGTATTCCGTTGGGATCGCCAAAGCCTCCCGTTTGTACTTTGTTTAAAGGAGCTACCACCGTCGCCGGAGCTGCGCTGCCCGTCGACATGACGCCGACCTTCACGTCCTCCTTTGGGCGCTTCGGTCCTTTTGTCTGCATGTCCAGCTTTACCTGGTCTAACGCGGGATTCAACTCCACAGGTTTTACTTCGACCTTCTTCACCTCTGGCTGCACTACTTTGGGTGTCACAAACACGTGCGGCTGCTTCGGATTCAGCTTCACCGGTTCCGGTTTCTCTGGCTTTGGTTTCGGCGTAACTTTGGGTTTGACCTCCGGCGGCGGAGGCGGCTCCGGAGCGACAGGAACTAACGTGACCGGCTGCATGAGCTCCGTGGGCCTGAGATTCAGGGCCGTTTTCATTTGCTCTGGGAAAATCAGGGGGATCAGCAAAAGGAACATGACGATGGACACTTGCCCGATCGCGCTCACCCAGATGCGGTCCCAGCGTGACTTGGGCTCGGGAAGCAGCGCCAGCCGCGCCGCCACGGGTCTGGTGCCGATGGCTTTTTTCCAGGCTTGTGGATCGCCTGCGCGGCTGCGGTAAGGCCCAAAACCAACGCCCATGGATGTCCGGCGTGGAGATTCTACAATCATGGTTGTCATCCGCGTGCCCGCCTCGTACAGGTTCCGTCCAGCGAATAGGGATTCCTACGGGTACCTAGCGTTCCCAAGTCCGCTGGCAAATTAGGAAGTGCGCTTTAACAGTACCAGCGTACTGACGAGGCTGAGGGAGTTCGAATAGGACTTTGGTACTAACGACGCGAAGTCGCTAATGCTCCCGCGAGCGCATCACAGCGCACCCTTTTTCTAACCCGGAGAGGCGGTTTCAGTTGCGAGACTGGGCGCGCAACACGGCTTATAGGATACCGCAATTCGTCGCCGGGTTGTTTGAGTTTTACGCACCACCTTCCGTCCGTCGGGCTTATGCTCTAGGATGCAAGAAGCAGTCCCACCGTTGGTCGTTACCCTGGGGGACTGACGCTCTTTTTCCTGGAAATGGCAGACGAGACTCCAAAACGCATTGGCAACCCTCCACTTACGGGTCTCTCCCGCCTTCTCGACGGTCGTGCCTCCCTCGTCGAGCAACTTTACGCCCAGTCGCAAGCGGCCCGCTGGGGGCTCTCCTTGGAAAAATTTTCCCTCTCTCTCGAACGCAGCGCCAGGAAGAGCTTTGCCACAGAGGAGACCGCTCGGCAAAAACTCGAGGATTATCTCGCCGCACTTCATCTGGGAGATCTGGCCCTGGCTGCCGCTTGCGCTGCGGGATGCGAGTCCGCCTGGGAACATTTCTTCGCTAGCTATCGCCCCTACTTGCGCGCGGCCGCCGCAGCAATCCTCCGCTGCTCTGCCGCTTCTGCGGAAGCCTGTGAGCTCGGCGATTCTCTGTTCACTGATTTGTACGGATTGGCGGACGGCAAAGGCTCCGACCGCTCGCTCTTCCGCTACTTCCACGGTCGCAGTTCGTTGAAGACCTGGCTCCGCGCCGTTCTTGCCCAGCGCCATATTGATTCCATTCGTGCGAGCCGCCGCTTCGAAGAACTTGCCGAAGACGAGGCTGCCGAGGCAGAGCGAAAACCCTCGTTTGGCCAGCAAGTCCAGCCCGCTGACCCCCATCGTGAGCTCTATGCGTCCTTATTCGTCCGCGCCTTGCAGGCTGCGCTCGACCGCCTGCAGCCTCTCGAAAAAGACCGGCTGCGCCTCTACTACGCCGAAGAAAAAACGCTTGCGGAAATCGGCCGCCTCCTCGGCGAGCACGAATCCAGCGTGTCACGCCATCTCGATCGCGTGCGCCGCGATTTGCGGCAGTCGGTCGAGGAAATCCTTCGCTGCGGCTTTGTGGCCGCCAACGGCTCCCCGGCGCAACCCGGATTGAGTGATGCGGAAATCGCTCTCTGTTTCGAATACAGTGCCGAAAACACCCCCATCGATTTGGAAAAACTTCTGCCGCAGCCCCCCTCGCAGGGCCCGGTGGCCAGGAAGAGGCTGCCATGACGGCGCGGTGCAAGATTCTTACTCAGTTTCGTTCTATGGATGGAGAAGCCCATGGCGCCTGATGAACGCGACCGCAGTTTTGATAAAGCGCTATCCCGTCATCTGCGCTCTGCCGCAAGTCCGGGTGTTTCCGCAAATTTTCCCTCTGACCTCAACGCTCCGAGCGCTTCCTGTCTTGACTCGGAAACCCTCGCGGCTTATCACGAGCGGTCCCTGCTTCCCAAAGAAATGAGCTCCTGCAAAGAACACATCGTCGGCTGTGCGCACTGCCAGGCCATCCTCGCGCAACTCCAGGCGACAGATTCAATTCTTCTCCCCGTTGAGAAGAAAGAAGTGCGGATAATGGGCGTTGCCGCGCCCGTTGCCGCTGTAGCGAGAGACCGCACCGCAACCCAGGCGGCCCTCATGGGCAAAGCCCCTTCCCCCCGTCAGATTCGCGGTCCGCGCTGGCGGTGGCTCGCTCCCGCCGGTGCTCTCGCCGCCGGCCTGATCGTCTGGGTGGCTTGGCATGAGAATCAGCAACTGCGTTTGCTGGAGCACAACGAAGGCAAAATGGCGAAGGTGCAAGAACCCTCCACGCCTGCACCCCCGGTAGCAAGGCAAGCTCCTGCTTCTTCATCCTCG
>QHYN01000131.1 GCA_003224145.1 Acidobacteriota bacterium | reverse complement strand
TATGACCGTTTCGTGGAAAGAATACGAAGGCGAGGTTATAAACAACACCTTTCCGCTGCGGCAGTACCTTGGCGGGTCCGGCCATTCTGCTCTCTTTCTCACGCAGCTCTCCGGCCCCCAGTCGTCAAAGGCGGCGGTAAAACTAATCCCTGCCGGCGAGTTTGCTGACGTTCAGCTTTCCCTCTGGCGCCGAGGTTCGCAACTTTCCCACCCGAATCTGCTTGGTTTGTATCAGAGTGGCCGTTGCCAGCTCGCAGATATGGACCTTCTCTATGTCGTCATGGAGTACGCCGAAGAAGATCTCTCGCAGATTCTCCCTGAGCGCCCGCTGGCCGCGTCCGAAGCTCGCGATATGCTCGAGCCGGTGCTCGATACTCTGACTTATCTGCATGGGCAAGGGCTAATTCATTCACACATCAAACCCTCGAATATCTTAGCCACGGGCGACCGGCTCAAGCTTTCCAGCGACACGCTTTTCCCATCGGGGGAAATCCGCAGATTCCCGGGCGAGCTCGATGTCTACGTCCCGCCGGAATTCGCCACTTCGGCTCTCACCGCGGCCTCCGATGTCTGGTCCCTGGGCGCGACCCTCGTGGAAGCGCTCACCCAGCGTGCGCCGGAATGGCAGCCGGCAAGCCAGGCCGACCCGTTAGTGCCCGAAATTCTTCCGCAGCCGTTTCTGGATATTGCGCGGCACGCCCTAAGCCAGGATCCCAAACTGCGCTGGACAATTGCTGAAATCCGTGTCTGTTTGAATCCCGCGGCCGCTGCTGCTGCTGCTACTCATTCCGTTTCTCCGTTGGCCGTGCCACTGTCGCCAATTTCCGCCGTGCCCGCCACAAAGCTGCGCACTCCAAAATCCGTGCAGCCGGTCGCAACAGCTCCTTCGCCGCAGCCGTTCGATGCGAGCGCGCCAAAACAAGGCATCGTCCTGCCAAACTATGTCATTCCTTTAGCCGTTGCCGCTATCGTCATCGCGGCGATCCTCGCGTTGCCCAGAATCCTCGGCCACCGCGCCGAAACTGCTTCATCCGCTCCGCCGGCCGCGGCTGCCCCTGCATCCGAGGCCAAGCCGGCTGGAAAGCTCGCGCGTTCGGGAGCTTCTCGGAGCACAAAAGCAAGCGCGCCGCCCGCCACTCAGGATTCGGTGAACACCGCGGCGGGGAAAAAACCTGCTGAACAGATTTCTCAAGCGCCCATCCTCTCTCCCGCTCCGGCTAAGCTCCGCACGGAGACGGTCCCTTCTGCGGACGTGGCGAAGAAGCCTGCAACCGGCGCCGGGCACGGCGACGTTCTCGACCAGGTTTTGCCTGACGTTTCCGACAGAGCACGCGCCACGATTCAGGGCACGGTCCGAGTCAGCGTCCGCGTTCACGTGGACGCCGCCGGCAACGTTTCCGATGCTGGGCTCGATGCTCCGGGACCAAGCCAGTATTTCGCCGACCTCGCTCTGAACGCGGCCCGCCGCTGGGAATTCACTCCACCGGAAGTCGCCGGCCGCAGTGCCCCCAGCGAGTGGCTCATTCGGTTCGAGTTCGCACAATCCGGCGTCAAAGCGTTCCCCACCCAAACCGCTCCCTAGCGCGCCTTTTCCCCTCGCACGTGTGCAGCACCGCTGCGCCCGCACGTGTTTGGCCCATAGGGGCGCGATATATCGTGCCGTTGTTTGTGGCATCTATTAGACCCCCCATACCCCCCCCATTGTTGGATCGTTATCAAAACAAATAACTTGCGAATTGGGCAGTTTGTAAGCGGTTGAAAACAAAGAGAGTGCAAGGAGGGTGACGCCATTCGGGAGAGTAGCGTTCCAGGCAGCGGGCCCCCCCTCCCCCACCTTTTTTGTAAGTGTTGCTTCTAAAGGAGTTACGGCGCCAAATCGCGTAAGTGTTGATTCTAAGGGGTTTAAAGTGGCTGTCTTTTCAATGAGTTGCGCATGGCTTGTAAGTGCGGATTCTAAAGGACTTAGCGTCCCTGTAAGACGCTTAGAATCAACAGTTGCGCGGGGCAAAAACGGTGGCTCGTGGTTCGTGACTCGTGACTGGTGCTGGAAGAAGACCGGACGCAGAGAGGAGGGTTGCGGGGCGGGGCGGCGGGCAGCGGACGAAGAGAGATCCTTCGGCTCGCTGCCCCTCGACTGCGCTCGGGACAAGCGCTTGCTCAGGATGACTATCCTCATCGGATAGTCAGTTTTGAGGACGGCCGGGCGAGGATGCATAAAGTGCAGGCTCGAGCCTGCGAACCTCGGGGAAGAATAGCACGGAATTAAGGATTGGTTAAGTATTATGTAGCGAAAGGTAGAAATTGACGGTTGAACGGTAATTTTAGAAGGTTGGATGGTGATTCTAGAGTGCGATAGCGGGACCAAAGTTGAATGAGGAGGAGTCAACATAAGGTGAATAGGAAAACGTCTCGTCTGTCCCCCGTTTCCCTGGGCGCCAAGAACGCAACTCACTGCCCGCGCTCCCCGTTAGGAACGGGGCAGGCGGGATGAGCGACCTGCGACTTGGTCGCAGTATCTGGCGCGATAGTAAGAGAGGATGGCTTCGGCGTTAGACATCAGAAAACGTCCCGTCTGTCCCCGAATTTCCGGACTCTCACAAATGCACTGAAACCGAACAGCAGCAAGAAGACGAGCAACCAAGCGCAAGTGGAAACAAAAATAAGAGTGGAAACCGAACTCCTGTAGAGAATCAGCAAAACGAACAATCCAAGGCAGACGACAAACACCATGCCGTCAAGCATTCTTGCCAGGGGACTTCGCGTCATTGCGGGGCTATCGGCAACAATCCTAAATCGGCGGTCCAATTTTCTTCCTATCCAGTACCAGAGAAGTCCAACGGCAAACACAAATACGACTTCGAAAACGAGTGAATCTGAGCCCACCATGGCACGGAGGGGCGCGGTAAGAACGAACGCGGGGAGACTAAGAGAAAAAGCGATGGCGTGAGCAGGTGCCACGTAGTGCGATTGACCAACGACGTGCCACCCCGTCCCTGCCTCTGCCTCAAGTTTTTGTAGTGCGCGTACTTCCTGGCTACTCCCTTGGATCAACAAGACCACAGTCAGTAGCACGACAGAAGCACAGAGAAGTACTCGGAATCCGAAATGTTGCAAAAAGACCATGACCTGCGTTTGTGATCCTCCTTCAAAACAACCACCTATACCCCATGGTTTAGCCCTCTTTCCAGTTGCTTAAGAATTCTGTCCTCCGCATGGGGAGCCGGAGAATCCTTCTCCCGTTACATCATTAAAACAACGACCTACCAACGCTGATATATGTCCCACCACGGCTCTAGTCGCTTCTCCAGTTCCTTAAGAGCTCTGTCGTCGGCATTCAGTTGGTCGAGGAATGGGGAGTCGGAGAATCCTTCTCCCGTTACATCTCGTCGAAGATAATATTCACATGTTTCCTTCAGCCGATAGGTCCCCTTTTCAAAGCTGTCGTGCTGCGGAATATGTCTCTTCAGGAAATCAATAGCCAAATCCACGTGCCTCTGTTCATGGGCCTTGGCATTGTCATTACCTCGAGCGTACCAGACATCCAAGAGATACGAGACCTTTATCCGGATCTGCCAGCCTCCGGGAACGCACATGCATTCAGCAGAGACCTTACGCAGCCAACTTGTGTTGCCACTATGCCAATCCCAAAAGGAGGGCTCTCGAGTTGACCACTTCTGGGTAATGTCCAGGTCGATCCAACCCCAAGGGTCCGTGTACATAGTAGGTCCGTTATGAACATAAGGGTAGAAGTTTATCGAACTGGCGAACCCAATCGGGTCTTCGCTGATGAACCGTCCAACGTTTGGGTCATAGTAGCGGTTCCTGTAATAATAGAGATTGGTCTCAGTGTCGAATTCGCGCGCGGTGTAGCGGAAGGAATTGACGAGCGTGCCGGTGGAAGCGGTTAAGTTGCCGTACGAATCGTAGGTGTAAGTGTTCGCGATGGCGCCGGAAGAGTTCGAGAGCGAAGTGACGCTGCCGAGGCCGTCCGCTTCGTGGTAACTCGTGACGCCGCTGCGAAGCATGGCGAGCGGCTCATCGATGTTTAAGCTTTGCTCGTAGCGCGCCACAACGGTCCCGGAGGAATTGGTTTCTTCGATGAGGTTGTCGCCGTCGTAGGCGAAGATGCTTGTCGTGCTGGGCGTGACCTTCTTGATGCGGCGACCGAATGGATCGTAAGCGAAGCTGACCGTTCCGCCGGAGCCCGGAAGGGTGACGCTGGTTAGGCGGTTCTCGAAGTCCCAGGCGTAGGAGGTGGTGCCGCCGCCGTGGCCGCTAACCACTTTGGTCAAGGTGTTGCCGTTGTTGTCGAAGGTGTAGGTGGTGTTGTTGCCGACAGCGGTCAATTCGTTCGAGCTGTTATTGGTGTAGTTGGTGCCGCTGGAGGTGAGGCGATTGCCCACGAAGTCATAGGTGTAACTTCCCGTGGTGGTTTTGCCTTGCATAGCGGTGAGCACTTCGTAGATGGCATCGTAAGTGAAATTCGTAGCCTTGCCCGAGGGCAGCGGGGCAAGGCTGATGCGATTGCCGGCGTTGTCCACCGTATAGGTGGTGCCGTCGAGCGTGGACGTGCCCTTTTTGTGCGTGACGCTCAGCAAGCGCGAAAGCGTGTCGTAGCCGTAGGTGGTGTTGACGGAGTTGGGGCGCGTGAGGCTGGTGCGGCGGCTATCGGCGTCGTAACCGAAGCCGAAGCTGCCGGTGCCGAAGGCGGTCGGCGGGGTGAGCATTTGCAAGCGATTCAGGGTGTCGTACGCATAGGCGGTGGCGCCGCTCTCGGGATCGGTGAACGAGGTGCGGTTGGACGCGGCATCGTAGCCATACGCGGTGGTGAAGCTGCGGCTGGTGAGGAACGTGTAATTCGTGGTCGTGCTGGTCAGCCGGCCCATGTGGTCGAAGCCAAACTGGTAGGTGCCGGTGGGATCCACCACCTGGGTGAGGCGCGAGTCATTATCGTACGTATAGTTCACGGTTGAGGTATTCGGATAGGTCTTTTTCGTGAGCCGGTTCAATGCGTCGTAAGTGTAGGTGATCTGCTGGTTTTTGCGGTCGGTTTTGGAGGTCAGATTCCCGTTCAGATCGTAGCCGTAGGTTTCCAGCAAGCCTGAGGGAAAGGTGGTCCGGTCTACCCAGCGATTGGCGTTGTAGTGAAAAGTGGTGGTGTGGTTGTTGGCGTCCTGGATGCTGGTCAAGTTACTTTCGGTGTCGTAGCCATAGTTGGTGATGTTGTTCGCGGCGTCTTTCACGCTGGTGAGGCGGTCGGCGTCGTCATAGCCGTAGGTCGTGACTTTGCTGTTTGGGTCGGTGACGGTGATGCGGCGACCACGCGTGTCGTAGCCGAACTGCGTATTCGTGGTGTCGGGGTAAATGATTTTCTTGAGCCGATTCATGGCGTCATACTGAAATTGCGTGGTGTTGTTTATCGGGTCTTTGGAAGTGAGGCGGTTGCCGCGCGGGTCGTAGGTACAGGTGGTGACGTTGTTCTGGAAATCCGTGATGGTGTTGATGAGGCCGGTGGGGTAATAGGCCAGCGTGGTGACGCTGTTGAGCGGGTCCTTGATGGTGAGCAATTCGCCGAGCGAGTTGTAGGTGAACGTCGTCACGCTCCCCGGTGTCGTCCCGCCATCAGGCGAAGGCGTGGTGGTGGTCAACAGGTTGCCGTTGCCGTCGTACGTGTTCGTGGTGACGAAGCCCATGGGACCTTGTGCGGTCAATACTTCGCCAAAACTGTTATAGGTGTAAGTCCACGTCAGGGTGTTGCCATTTACGACGTTGGACCTCGTGAGGACGTTGCCTATCCCATCGTAATAATAAACTTGGAGAGCCCATTGTAGTTGTAATTGAAGGTCGTCGTGTTTCCCATCGAGTCGGTCAGAGAGGTGGTGCCCGACGCAGGGTAGGTGATCGTTACAGAATCCACACCATTGGCGCGTTGGGAAGTGAGGCCGCGCCGCGAGGAATCGTAAGTGTGAGATTCGATTAGCTTCATCTGGGCGTCGGTAACGCTGGTGATCAGGCCGTTGGCGTCATATGCGAAATTCAATTGCGAGGCGTCCGGGTAAAGAACTTGCGAGAGTCTGCCGGAAGTGTCGTAGGTGTAGTTAGCAATGTTTCCAGCCGCATCCGCGGCGCTAGTTGCCAGAGCGGGGAACGAAGCATTCGCGTAAGTGAAAGTCACGTTTCGGGAGGCGGCGTCCGTAACCGTCGTGATGCGGTTCGAGCTGTCGTAGGTGATACTGACTTGATTGTTGTTCCGGTCGAGGATCGCGGTGAGATATCCGGAACCATTGAATACCCGTTTGGTGCCGTCAGCAAAGGTGATGGTGTACTGGCCCAGCGTTCCGTTATAGACGAGCGTGGCGTGTTCGTTGGGCGGATTTGCGAGCTGGTAGCTCGAGCCGTTCGCCTGGAACCACCAGCCGTCGCCGTTTGACCTGTAGTATTTGATGAAATTGCTGCCGAAAGATGCAATGCGCTCCTCATAGGTGCTACGCCAACTGTCCCCGAACATTCCCGCGGCAGGCAAGGTGTCTCTTCGCATGATCCAGAGGCTATTCCAAGTTCGGTCGATGGCCAGTCCGCCTCCCAAACCAGGGAGAGAGTAGTCCCGCTGAGTGATCCAGACATTGCCGTTTACGAGATTGATCGGGAGCCCTGCCTGAGCTTCGCAGTTGCCCTTCCCACAGGGGAGTGAGGGCTCTGTCGATGGCCCCCCCAACAAAAGCGGCAGCCAGAGCAACGGCATGTTCGTACGGAGCGGATTGAGGTTGCGGAGAGGTAAAAATAAAAGAGGCGTTGTACGATCCAATGGCACTTACGTTTTCGTATATGTCGGCTTCGAGGCCGGGGCAAGATAGGCATGTGAAGCCAGAGCCCGGGGAAGAATAACCGGAATAAACTTCTGAGAAACCGAAGATCAATTCATTCGAATGGGTGGTTGTGATCGGCGGCGGGGCGCTTGCGTACGGGAAATTCGTGCCACCCGGCTGATTTAGAGTCGCGTAAGCGTCCGCACCGTCAAAACAAGCTGGAGCGACGTTGCCAATTTCAATTTCATCATCGATTCTTATTCCGCCCCCCGAAGGATCTATGGCGGTAATTACGGGCTTAGGATTTGGTGTGGAGGCGACATTGCATGCGTAGAAAATTGCCGTGCCTGGGTCAATCAGCACAGAAGTATTTAAGTATGCTGCTTGAAAATACGTGTTCGCGTTGTTATCCGAGACCGTTATTGGCTGTCCGGAAATCCATATGACGGTTACGACAATGGCGTTTCCGGCAGTAACAGGGACACCTCCAACTGCGCCCCAAGAGGCATTTGTGTACAGCCCGCTCCGCAGTTGAGCTGCCCAGCACCCCCGTTTTGCTGGACAATCGTTTGAGCCTTCGCGGCGGAAACGGCAAGCAGCGCGAAGCAGGCGATCAGAAGCAAGTGACGGAACAGGATGCGCGGTGAAGACACAGGCACCTCCAAGTTGCTGTCCACGAACCCTTCGGCTGCGCTCAGGACAAGCCAAAGCGAGCGTAGAGGCACACAACTACCTGCATGGGACCATAGGCTGGGCTGGTTGATACTATCTGTTCAATTGGTGAGGGGGAGGTTGCCCCACGTTCGACGAACCTTCATCGCCAGTCGTCGGAGAGTTACGGGACAAGCATCTGCTCTTTTTTCCGAATGTCAAGCCAAAAAATTTTATTTCTTGTGGACGTAGCTAGGTAAGAAGGCGCGGGCAAAAGCAGGGGCAGGGCCAGCGCTACAGGGCGCGGAAGAAGCGAAGAGAGATTCCTCGCTTCGCTCGGAATGACGGTCGGTGGGGTGGCGAAGCGGGGCAAAAGGAAAAGCAGATCCCTCACCCCATTCGCAAAGAACGCAACTGTCGACTGTTAGCCTTTGCACACTTTCAGACCTTCTGACCTTCAGACGTTTTTCAGAGCCCTTGCAAACCTGCGGCGCTCCATCTACGCTACCCGCAGGGGATGCGAAGTCACCCTTCATGCCCAACATCTCACCGGAACAACTTGCTCTCGGATTCATCTGGTACGTCGTCTTTCTTTTTTCCACCACCTGCCACGAAGCGGCGCATGCCCTGGCGGCCAAGATTGGCGGGGACGAAACCGCCTCACTTGGCGGACAGGTCACGCTTAATCCCGTCCCGCACATCCAGCGAGAGCCTTGGGGCATGGTGATCATTCCTATCCTGATGCTCGTTTTGAACGGCTCCATCATCGGGTGGGCGAGCGCGCCTTACGATCCGCACTGGGAAAGGCGCCATCCGCGGCGCGCCGCTTGGATGGCCCTGGCGGGCCCGGCCACCAACTACTTGCTGATGCTTATCGCCGCCGTTGGCTTGCGAATCGGATGGTCGCAAGGGTGGCTGCATAGCGGCGGCCCCCGGCCGGACTTTGCCGAGAATCTTCTGGGAGCTCTCTTTTCACTAAATCTCTTGCTCGGTACGTTTAACCTGCTCCCTGTTCCTCCGCTGGATGGAAGTACCGGCATCATGCTCTTTATGGGAGAGAGTCGGGCACAACGCTATCTGGACTGGGTGCGCGGCAATAGTTACGGAATCCTAGGGCTGGTGCTTGCGATATTTGCGTTTCGGTATGTGTATGGCCCGATCGAGACCGTCGCAACGGAGGTACTCCTAAAGAGCCATTTCTGATGCAACCCCCGGGAGCGTTTTCTGTTGGAGGTTGCTGCCCCATTCTTGCACATCTTGGGTGGAAGTATTCCGCCGCAGCACAGTTTCAAATTCTCAGACTTCTCTAAATGCTTTATTCTCAATTATATCGCCAGCGCAGGCTTGGACCGGTGGCTGCAGTTCCACATCGTGGAGGCCAACTTATGTTATCGATTGCTCGTCACCCCCTGAAAAGCACCTATAGCGTCGAAGTATCGGGGTGGGACAACTCACAGTCCTTCTTTGTCGAAAGGTCTGAACTCTCCTGGGACGAAGGGAGCTGGAAGCATCTTACGCTTTCTCACAGGCTCTGCCCCGGAACGATGATTTTCGTACGCCTGTTGCAACCCACTGCCTCGGAGCGTACGTTCCCCGTGGCATACCATGCCGAACCCCTCGCCACAACGCCAGAAGGACAGCAGAGGTTCCGGGTCAAGTGTATGGAGCCGCGCAACGCCTCGAGAGAGCGATAGCAGTTCTACAGCCTCATCACTGGAGCCACGGTCCGCAGGTCCGCATCTAGGCGGGCAGGATCTTCGATTCTAAGACATCCCCTACAACCTGGAATGAACCCAATGGAGAAAGAACTGGAGGGATCGGCCTGTCGGTCGGGGTGGGGTTTTGTGCCGGATTGGGAATGCATGGACCAAACTCATTCCGAAATAGTGCAGATCATCCATGAATTGCACCAATAGATGAGAAACCATCAATCTTGCCACGCCGAGGATGGGTCGCGGCGGACCGGCTCTTTGCCGAAGAGCGTATTCTGGTGTGCAAAAGAGCGAATAAAGGCCCTATTATCAATCGCATCTTCGATTCAAAGAGAATCGCCAAAAATGTACATATTAGGCCCGCGAGAGAGGTAAGGAAGGCGCGAAAGTGGAACACGCCGTGCCGGATGATTCGGCATTATGGCATTTGGTCTGACCAAGACGACGGAACTGATCACGCCAAGAAAATCTTTTGTCCCATGCATCCTCGACGATGACCCTGCGCAGTTGGACATGTTGTCGAGCGTGATCGCGGACATAGGGTATGAAGCGATCACCACCGCTGACCCCGAGGAGGCTCTTAAGCTGATCAAGCGAGGCCACTGCCGCCTGGCACTAGTGGATGTGCATATGCCAGGGATGGACGGCTACCAGTTTCTGGATCAGGCCCTACGCAGTGATCCCGGTGTGCACATCCTGCTGATGACCGGCGATTACACGCTGGATTCAGCGCTGGAAGCCATCCGTCGCGGAGCGGCAGATTTTCTTCCGAAGCCGATCGACCGCACACACTTAAAGAAGACACTGGACGATGCCGCGAACCTGTACGACCAACGGCGTCGCGTCCGGGTGCTCGAGGAGCAGTTACTGAAAGACCTGGAATTCCACGGCATCGTGGGAAAAAGCCCGGTGATGCTGGAGGTATTCGACTTTGCGCGCAAAGTGGCGCGCCACTACACCAACGTGCTACTGGTCGGTGCCACGGGTACGGGCAAAGAGCTTGTGGCGCGTGCCATTCATCAGCTCAGTCCGGTAAGCCAGCAGAAGTTGGCAGTGTGCAACTGCTCGGCACTGGTGGACACCTTGCTCGAGAGTCAACTCTTCGGCCACATGCGCGGGGCGTTTACTGGCGCTACCGATACACGTCCTGGACTGTTCGAATATGCCAACGGGGGAACGGTTTTCCTGGACGAGGTCAGCGAAATGTCACTGGCTATGCAAGCCAAGCTTCTGCGCGTGATCCAGAACCGCGAGATTCAGCGCGTTGGCTCTCCGGAAGTGCAGCAGGTCAATGTCCGGTTAATCGCCGCGACAAACCGCGATCTGCGCGCTGAAGTCCTAGCGGGGCGTTTCCGGGAGGATCTTTTTTACCGTCTCAGTTCCATCCAGATCCGCCTTCCTTCGCTGGCGGAGCGGCTCGAAGATATTCCGCTCTTAGTTCAGTTTTTTTTGCACAAATACAACTCTGCCTATGGAAAGGACATCTCCGGGCTAACGCGGCGCGCACAGACAGTTTTGTTGCAGCATCCATGGCCAGGCAATGTGCGCGAACTAGAAAACGTCATTTCCAGCGCGTGTATCACCGGAGCGGGCGACTTCGTCGACCTGGCTGATTTGCCAGAGCATTTCCAGCATCGCGGTCCACGCTCAATGGAGGGCGAGGATTGGAAACCCCTGTCGCTCGACGAAGTCCGTAGAGTGCACATACAGCGAGTCCTTGAAATGTGCCAGGGAAACCGGCTGAGGGCTGCTCAAATCCTGGGGATTGGACGCACCAGCCTGTACCGCTATTTGAAACGCGATGGCTACGATACCCCGAGACTGAAATCCGGCGCTGCCGGTGCCGCCAGTTGATTAAGAGTTTAAGGGCAGATTTAATTTGCAATGTCCCACGAGCCAATGAAAGCCAACGGTCTCGCGAGTTAACGGTCTGGCGGAAAATCCCGTTTCGTAACGTTCTATATGCTGGTTCTGAGTTGTTCCATTGCAAGACAGAGTCCCGCCGTGAGGCAGAAATAGAACCCTTTGCAGATTCCCAAATCATTGAAAACGTGTGGATTATTAAGAGCGTGCTTTGGCATGCCTCCTGCAGCACTAGCAGTTGGCAATAGACACAAGCGAACTCCCGGCTGCATCTTCTGTCGGCGAAATCGCAAAGAGGATCCAACCACCAGTAGTTCCGCAGTTTCAACCTCTACCGGCCTGCCAGAACCCCCTGGAGCGCCGCGTCACCGGTCCCCCACCCGGAGCGCGGCGCCCATTCCTCGAGGGGGAAAAGCGAAATTCACTGACTTGCAAGGTCATGAGCCGGTGAACGAGTCCATGAGACCGGTCTCCGCAGCGGATAAGGTTCTCCGGCGGGTACCAAGGACCGGCAACAGCGAAAAAAAATCGGATGTGGTATGCTTCCCTTCCCCGTTTCGTCGACCAAACAATCGAATCAGGAGAAAACAATGAGAAGACAATCGCTGAGAGGGATGCTGATCGCTTTGCTTTTGATGGCTGGGGCAGCGGCGGCGTCAGCGCAAGAATTGACGCAGGGGGAAAAGGACCGCGCAACGCAATACCTAGAAGCGACAAAGGAAAATGTACTAGAAGCGACGAAAGGGCTATCGGATGCGCAGTGGAACTTCAAGCCGGCGCCGGACCGCTGGTCCGTGGCGCAGGTGATGGAGCACATCGCGGCGGCGGAAGATTTTCTGCGAGCGATCACCAAGGATAAGGTCATGGTGT
>QHYN01000047.1 GCA_003224145.1 Acidobacteriota bacterium | reverse complement strand
AGGCCTGAGTGAAGACGCTGAAAAACCCAGGTCTGGCGATGGTTGCCCTTTCTCTGCCGGCGATCCCTGCGGCGGCAAGGAACGGGCAGAAGGGCCTGCGCAACAACGGCACCGGCAAACTGCGTGGCCAGGCTCGTGCCGAGGAAGTTCAAACCGCGAACAACAAGGGCGACAAGGACCACACTCCGTTTAAGGGAAGCAAGAGCCGCGGCAAGAAGACTCGGACGCACGCACGCGAGGGCTGGGAGAAAACAGCCAAACACAACGCCAACGCCAAAGGCCACAGCAAGTAATAGCCCGCTGAACTTGATTGCTCCAATCCAGGGGAGCCGCTGGAACTCCAGTGGCTCCCCTCTTTTGTCTTGGTGGTGGGTCAACAGTCGACAGTTCAAGGTTGAAAGTAAGTCTTCGGGGAAAGGCTAAGTTATATTCACATTCTGCGGCATAGGCAAAACCCCACGTGTAAACCCGACACGTGGGGCACCCGCGTGATCTGCGATCCGTGGGGGCAGCAAGGAATCCCCGCACTTGCCTTCGGCAGATGCGGGGCACCAAGGTGGGTGGACTCAGGTAAAGGCCGATTTTCCTCACCGTTCATGTCGGAGCTGAAGCTCCGACCCCCTAAACTGCATTTGTGGGATGCCCTTCGCGGTAGGAAGAGTAGAGTGAGAAAAGAACACAGCCAGGAATGGCTGTGCTACAAAAACCGAAGCCTGCTGCCCGTGAGAAAAGAACACAGCCAGGAATGGCTGTGCTACAAAAACCGAAGCCTGCTGCCCGTGAGAAAAGAACACAGCCAGGAATGGCTGTGCCACAAAAACCGGAGCCTGCTGCCCGTGAGAAAAGAACACAGCCAGGAATGGCTGTGCCACAAAGGCTGATTGAAGAGGCGCGGCTTACTGTCGGAGCTGAAGCTCCGACCTCCTAAACTGCATTTATGAGATGCCTTGTAGAAGAACTCCTCAGGATTCGCTCGAATCGACATGAAACGTCCAGCGTTGCCGATTCACTATTAGGAGACAAGCTTCGGGAAAAGGCCTCCCGCTTCGTTCAGGGGGATCGTTTGGTAGGGTAACTCGGGTCACAGAGTTTATTACCGAGCGAATCCTTCGACCAGCTCAGTATAAAAAGGGTCCCTCGGCTCACGATGTTCGCTCGGGACAACCTTTCCTCATCGGAAAGGTTGGTGCGGAAGGAGGGATTTGAACCCCCACGGCCTTTCGGCCACAAGATCCTAAGTCTTGCGCGTCTGCCAGTTCCGCCACTCCCGCGGTGGTGCTTCTATTTTACAAGTTGCGGAACTGCCGTGCTATGAAGAATTTGAGCAGGATTCGAGAGGGGGGCCGGATGAAATTCGTGCGGCATCGCCCGCGCTCCCCTCCCTCAGGCGATAATGCTGGATTTGAGCACGTACCGGGCGCATAATAGCGTTTTCCAGAAGAAAAGCTTGGCAAGTCCCCCGCCAGGCCGATGCGTCCTTTGCCCCCGGGCGCGTGCATGAGGCCTCGCTGCGAAAGAGGGCAGCACCATGATCATTCAAGAGCAGGGCGATGATCTCGTCCTGATTCGCCAAACGGACCACGCGGTCCTCTCCGGGCATTTTGCGCGCGAATTGGGAAATGACGCGTTCGCCCCGCCTGAGCCGCACGAATCTTTTATCCTGGCGGCGACGGAGCACGATAACGGCTGGAACGAGTGGGAATTCGTGCCGGAAATCGATCACGTCACCTTTTTGCCGTACAGTTTCATGTCCATTCCCACGCGGGAACACATCGAGCTGTACCAGCGGGGAATCGAGCGGGTCATCAAAGCGGATCATTACGCGGGACTTTTGGTGAGCATGCATTGCCTGGGTCTTTATGATCGCACGCGCGCGACGATGCCGGGATTTTCCGCGAAGTACGTGAAGTCGCAGGAAGCGCCCATGGTGAATGATTTTCTGCAATCGCTGCGCTTGCAGCAACTGCGCTTGAAAGTGGATTTGCGCGCCGATCCCAAAATGAAAGATTTTACCGAAGAAAAATGGCTGCAGTGGAATGCGATGCGCCTGGAAGCGCTGGACCGGCTCTCACTCTATTTTTGCATGGGGCCGCTCGAGGGAGCGACCATCGACGCGGTTCCTGCCAATTACAAAGGCACGGAAGTGGACTGGGATTTGCAACCGGAGGGAAATAACGCCGCGACCCTGGAGCCTTATCCCTTCCGGCGCGATCCCCTGGAGATCAGTATTTTGGCGCGGCGCATTCCGAAGCGGCGCTACGCGGATGATGCGGACTTGCAGAAAACGGTGGCGCAGGCGCCCTATTTCGCGCTGAAGTATACGCTGCGCGCCGGTGGCGCGCGGACACGCGCACGAGGCGCCGGAGTCTGATCCAATCATTTGGTTAAGTTAATTGGCGTCCGCGTGTTTCCGGGAGCAGCAAAGCCAGCAAAGCCGCCGCGAGAAACGCTCCCGCCAGCAGAAAAAACGCCGGAAGAAATCCGAAGCGTGACGCGATCGCTCCCACCGCGAAAGGCGCAGCCGCGGACAAACCACGGCCCAGGTTGTAACTGAGGCCCATCGCTGCAGCGCGAATTTCTCCGGGAAATAATTCGCTGGCGATCGCGGCGTACCCGGAGAAAAAACCGGTGCCAAAAAAAGCGACGAAAGGTCCGAGAAGCATGAGTAAGATTGGGTTTCGAATGACGCCGTAGAGCGGAACAAGAATCGCAGCGATGAGCAAATAACTGAAATACGGTTTGCGCCGGCCGAAAGCATCGGCGAAAAACCCGAACGATGCATAGCCCAGCCATTTTCCGGGAGAAAGTACCAAATAAAATGTTGTGCCAATAGCCAGGCTGAGCCCGCGGCCGCCTTTCGAGACGGGAAGGGACAAGTAACCGGGAATCCAGGTGAAGAGGCCCCAGTAACCGAACATGGCGCAGGCGTTCATGGCGGTGGCCAGGATTCCGTTTCGAAAGAGGTCTTTTTGAAGAAGCTTGCGAAGTGCGCCCGATTTTTTTTCTTTCACCCGGTTCTTCCACAATTCGGGCTCGGGCACGCCACCGTAAATCCAGAGGACCAGCAGCGCAGGGAGCACGCCAACGAAAAAAACCGCGCGCCAGCCAAAATTCGGAAACACAAGTAGAACGACGACGGCGGCCGCGGCTTCCCCGATGGCGTAGGCGGATTGCATCAGGCCGAGAGCTTTCCCGCGATGCTCGGCGCGCCAGGTTTCGGCAATGAGCGCTGCACCGCTGCTCCATTCGCCGCCCATGCCCAGACCGAGGAGGAAACGAAAGACCGCAAGCTGGGGAATGGAATGAGAAAAACCGCAAGCCGCGCTGGAAACGGAATAGACCAGAATGGAAGCCATCAACGCGCGAGTGCGGCCGATGCGGTCGGCGAGAACTCCGAAGAAAAAACCGCCGATTGCGGAGGCCACCAAAGTGAGTGAATTAAGGAGGCCGGCGGTGCGCGTGCTCATGCCGAACTCGCGGATCAGATAAGCGAGGACGAGCGAGTACAGCATGACGTCCATGGCGTCGAGCATCCAGCCGAGGCCACCAGCGATGAGGGATTTGCGTTCAGGCGGAGAACTGTCGCGTAGCCATTCGAATGGCGACGGGCGCTGTTCCACCTTATTCAAGATAGCCATGGCCCTCGGACGTGCGCGGTATGCTGCGCCCGCCCATTTCGTTCAAGCTCAGGGGTGAACCATCGGAACGGCACAAGGAACGCACGAAGGCCCGGCCGGGGGAGAAAGAGGCGCCTATGGCCATGTTGTGTTGTCGTCAGTTTCCGGCGTGCGTGGCGCGATCGATGCCCTCAGAAATTCGCAGAACGACGAGTGTTAGTTCTAACAAGACCCGCCAGATGAGGATGCTCACAAAGAGGGCCACGATTCCTGCGACAAGATTGATCAGGCCATCGGCGGGAGATTTCTCGAAACCCAGGACAACGCAAGTGACGACGCTAATGCCGCCGGCAAGAATCCCAATGATATAGAGAAGCTTCACGAGGCGGCGCGTGAGCTGCTGCTGAAAGGAGAAGTCGAAAAGGGCCGCAAAGAAGTTCTTATCGTCGGGCATGTAGCCTCCTGGCAAAGTTTGGATGACGAGCTGGACTATGATTTAGCTAAGGCTTTTCCGAGACATAAGTCAAGATGGTTTGGTGCGGGTGGTGAGTCAATTCCCGTCGCGCGTCTCTCGATGGAAGGCGGTACAGCTTTTGTCCGCGCGCCCATTCCACGGCCGCCGAGTTTTTCGACAATGCGGTAGTGCGAAATGGTATTGCCGCTCATGGGAACTCCAAATCCAGCGCGTAAATTTCCTGGATACCAATGTCCCGCATGATGAGCGGCGAGCCGTCAAGGCCAAGGCCGTTCCAGGGGCTCCCGGACTCGGTCATAAAAACGCGTGGAATATCCTTCAGACCTAGAACGCGCTCACGCTTGCGGTCAGTAAGATTTACGCGATCGAGTTCAGGACCGCTTTCACCGGTATCTTCAAAATAGATGTATTTGCCATCCCGCGATAAATTGGGATACCCCAATGCTTTTCCGGTCGTGAGTTCGGACCACTTTCCAGCGCTGAAATCGAAAAAGAGCAGTTTGTGTCCGTCCACGGTGAAGGAGGAGAGGATTCGCCCATCCCAAGACAAACGTGGCGCAAACATGGCCGTGCTTTCTGGAAAGGTGGAGAGCTGCCTCGTGCTGAGGTCAACTTTTTGTATAGTGAACTTGCTGGGATCCCCGCCACCGAACTGCGGGTATTGGGCAAAAAGTAGCGAGCTGCCATTAGGCGACCATTGAGGGTCGTCCTCGTTGTACTTGTCAGCGGGGAGCAGCTCTTCTGGGGTGCCGCCTTCAGAGGAAACCAGGAAGATTTTGCCGGCGGTACCAGGGCTAGAGCCGACGAAGGCCACTTGCTTTCCGTTTGGGGACCAGCGCGGATTTGCGGCGAGCATGGGCGGTGAGGAGAGCTGCAATTTTTCGCTGCCATCGATGCGACTGCGCCACAACGTGTTGTCCGGGTAAGCCTTGTACGCAATCCATTGGCCGTCTCTGGAAAAATCAATTTCACCTGCCGAAATGCCCCCGAGGTAAGGCGCAAACTGCTTCAGTTTGGGGTCATAGCGTTGCAATTCGGCCCGCGGTTGCTCGCCGATGACAAACAAACGGCTATGGTCCGGTGAAGCAACCGGCGCTGAATAGCTGACAGGACCGGCGGTGATTCGCAGAGGAAGGTGGCTTTTCCTGTGAAGCAGGCCGGATTTCTCCTCAAGGGCCCAGATGTCGGAGCGCCCGTCGCGATAGGCCGCGAAAAAGAAAAAGCGGCCATCGGCGGTCCACGATCCACAGCATTCGCCTGGTTCCTGGTGCCAACTGGGCAGCAGCGGCCGCAATCCGGCGCCATTGACTGCTACTTCCCACAGGGAAGACGAAGCGGACTCGACATTTAGTACAGTGAAGCGCAAGCGGCTGCCATCGGGTGAAAACCGCAGCCCAATAATCAACCCGCGAACGGTGGTCAACTTACGAGCGCTACTGCCATCGTGGTGGGCGAGGTAGATGGCCCCTCCGTGGGCGTAGGCGAGTTGCTGACCATCTGGGGACCAGGTTGCATCGTAAGCCTCCAAGCCATCAACCCGACGAGGTGTTCCCCCTGGCAGGGGAAGAGTCCAGAGCGGACCATCCCCTTCGGAAACGATCCCGCCTTCGCCAGTGAAGGACTCTACGAGGAGCGCCCCAGGAGCAACGCCCAAAAGCCCAGCATTGGAAAAGGACGTTGGAATTTGCGCCACGTCACCACCATCAGCCGAAACTTGAGCCAATACTGCACGCCCATTTACTCTCTCTTGAAGGTACAGACGCGGCCCATCGGTGAGGACGACCTCTTTGCGGTTATTGTCGCGAGTGATTTGGCTGGTCGAGATCACACGAGGCGGGGGTAGCCGGCGAGTGAATAGGTAACCCAAAATGGCAGCAACGATCACGGCGACCGCAGCCCCAGCCACAGCCCACCTTCGCGCCGGGTGACGAACGAGGGCCGGAGCCGTTGGTTCGGCGTGTGTTGTGACGGAGGTTGCGGCTGCGATCCCGCCCGATCCGGATTCGTGCGGCGAAACTCCTGATCGCCCGCCGACATTCACGCGACCTGAACTTGTGTCGCGTTTCAAGCGTTTCAAGTCCGCGCGCATTTCCGCAGCGCTCTGATAGCGCAGATCTCGATCCTTTTCCATCGCCTTGTAGATTACTTGCTCGAACTCGACGGGAAGGCTGCTTTTGAGCCGGACCGGTGCTACAGGATTTCTGTGGAGAATGGCATCGAAGATGGCGCCGGAACTTTCGCCCTGGAACGGAAGATATCCTGTGCCCATTTCGTAGAGGACAATTCCAAAGGAGAACAGGTCGGTGCGTGCGTCCAACTCTTTGCCGAGGACTTGCTCTGGCGACATGTAGGACACGGTGCCCAACGCGGTGCCTGGGCTGGTCAATTGCGCCGAATCCACTCCTAACGTGGCCATAGTGTCGTTGTCACCGTCAGCGACTTTCGCAGCAGCGACCTTTGCGAGGCCAAAGTCGAGGATTTTGGCGTGGCCGCGCTTGGTGATGAAAATGTTCGCCGGTTTAATGTCACGGTGCACGATGCCTTCGACATGGGCGGAATCCAGGGCGTCCGCGACTTGAATCCCGACCTCCAGCAAGCGTTCGAGCTCCATAGGCTGGCCGGTGATGATGTGCTTCAACGTTTGGCCATCGAGAAACTCCATGGCGATGAAGGCCCGGCCGTTGTCTTCGCCGATGTCGTGAATGGTGCAGATGTTGGGATGGTTGAGGGCCGAGGCGGCCTGCGCTTCGCGCTGAAAGCGGGCCAGGGACTGAGGATCCCTGGCGACGTCTTCGGGCAGAAACTTTAGCGCGACGAGACGGTGAAGGCGGGAATCTTCCGCTTTGTAGACGACGCCCATACCGCCGCCGCCGAGTTTTTCGACGATGCGGTAATGAGAGATTGTTTGCCCGATCAGAGATGAGAAATCTGGCATTTCCCGCACATCTTAGGTTGCGCCGGGAGGCAAGTCAATTGATGGGCTCCAACGAAACGCGGCTCTTCTCTCCGTTGCCCGCAATGGATCGATTGGATCCGAAGATTAGCGAAAAAGTGGCACTCCGGGGCTGATGTCGAAAGTGACGAGAGACGTCGTGACCCGTCTCAAATCGCTGATTGACCGTTTGCGAAGATGGCGGCCCTGAATGGGTTTCGCCCCTTCACCCGCGCCGATTTGTTGAAATCGCAATCCCTAGAGCGCAACGGTTTGGTGGGTATGAACCCTTGGTCAGCGGTAGGCGGCGGCCTGGATGCTGTACAACTCCGAGTACGGACCGCTCTTGGCCATCAGCTCATCGTGCGTGCCGACCTCCACGAGCCGGGCCCCATCGAGCACGATGATGAGATCGGCCATGCGAACCGTCGAGAAACGGTGGGAGACGAGGACCGTGATGCGACCGCTATCGCTCTCGCCAGTGCCGCGCGCCGCTGCGGCGAAGCGCTCGAACAACGCGTGTTCCGTCTCCGCGTCCAGCGCGGCGGTGGGTTCGTCGAGGACCAGCAGCAGCGGCTGATCGCGCATGAAGCCACGCGCCAGCGAGAGCTTCTGCCACTGGCCGAACGATAGCTCGACCCCGCACGGCCACGTCGGACCGAGCTGCGTGTCGAGACCTAACGCCAGACGGGCGACGACGTCGCCGGCGCCAGCGCGATCGACCGCCGCGACCACAGCGGGTCCGTCGTCCAGTCGAGGGACGTCGCCCAACCCGACCGTATGCCGCGCGCGAAATTCGAAGCGGAAAAAATCCTGGAACGCGCCCGCGAGACGCGCACGCCACTCGCCGGCCGGCACGCGCGCCAGCGGTGTGTCATCCAAGAGGATCGAACCCGATGACGGCTCGTACATCTTCGCGAGCAACTTGACGAGCGTGGTCTTGCCGGCGCCGTTCTCGCCGACGATGGCGACGACCGCGTCCGCGGGCAGGGTCACCGACACATCGTTCAGCACAACACGCGACGTGCCGGGGTACGCGAACGACACGTGGTCGAGCCGGACGCCGCGGTGCAATACGGCGGGAACCGGCAGATCGCCCGACGCAGCGACGGAGGCGGCGTAGTCCTCAAGCCACGCGAGCCGTCGCGAGCCATCCATCCAGAATCCGCGCAGGAAACCAATCTCGCCGACGGTAGCGCCGATGTACGCCGACAGGCGCGCGCCGGCGGCGAGCACCAACAGCACCGCGGCGGCCGACGCGCCGAGGCCAGACGACACGAACACGACCGCGCCGACATAGGCCAAGCCGAATATCGCCCAGGCCAGCGCGTGCCAGAAAGCCGAGCCCGACCGAGCGGCCGCAACCGGTCCGTACCAGCGCTCCCACGCCGCACGGCGCTCGGTAACGAGCCGCTCTCCGATGCCGGTGACGCGCACTTCCTTCCCGGGCGGCGCGGTTGTGGCGATGGTGAACAGGTGACGCGCCAGCCGATTGGCTTGTGCCCCGCGCTCCTGCGCCGATCGCTCGACCCCGGGCCGCCACGTCGACGTCAACACAGTTGGGACCGCGAAAACGGCGAGCAGGAGGAGCGCCGGATGAATCGAGGCCAGCAGGGCCATGGTCACGCCCAGGCGCAGGATCCAGCCGAGGGTGGAAAACAGCGACATGTACATGTGGTCGAGCACGAATACCTGATTGCGGAGCATGGACAGGCGATCGAGATACTCGGGGCGTTCCTGATGCGCGATGGTGGCGACCGATGCCTGCAGTTGTGCGACGTGGGATTCGAGGGCGATGGTCACCTTGTCGCGGAAGCGGCGCTGCACGCGCGTGCTGACGGTGCGGAGAAACCACGTCGCGGCGGCCGACACGCCGAGGCCAATCGCCGCGCCTTGGATCATGCCGGGTCGGTGCTCGAGGACGCCTTTGCCGAGCAGCATCAGCCACAACGCCAGGAGCGCGTCGGGCAGCGCGGCGAGCTGCGACAGCACGAACGCCGTGACCATCAAGCGCGGCTCATGGCGATATCCGAGTTTGCACAGCCGCCACATCGACGACAATGCCGGAGGCAGCGGGTCAATCTTATCGGGCGCCCCGGGCGCTCCGGGCGCGCGATCTCGATCAGGTGAGGACATCATACGTAGTGCCCAACTCCTCGTCCGGGACTTTGAAGCGCTGCGCCTGCAGATCGAACATCGTCCGGTAGCGCCCGGCGAGCGCCATCAACTCGTCGTGCGTGCCGAACTCGATGACCCGGCCGTGCTCGAGCACGCAGATCCGATCAGCGTGGCGGACCGTGGAGAAGCGATGGGAGATCAGGATGGTCGTGCAATGCCGCGTGGCGGCGAGCAGGCGATCGAAGATCTCCGCTTCCCCGCGCACATCGAGCTGTGCGGTCGGCTCGTCGAGCAGCACCACGCCGGCGCCGAGCTTGACGGCTGCCAGCGCTCGAGCGAGCGCCACGCGCTGCCATTGGCCACCGGACAGGTCGGTGCCGCCGCTGTAGCCGCGGGCGAGCACGGTGTCCAGTGCGGCGAGGTTCGTCGCTCCCGCGGACTCGAGCGCCGCGCGTACCACATCGTCTGGCGCGCCTGCGGGTGCCACGTTGTCGCGCAGTGGCAGCTCCAAGCGGATGAAATCCTGGAACACGGCCGCGACGCGCGCGCGCCACGACGCGAGATCGAGCTCGCGAAGGTCGACGCCGTCAATCTCGATCGCACCGGCCTGCGGATCGTACAGCCGGCACAGCAGCTTGGCGATCGTGGTCTTGCCGGCACCGTTCTGTCCAACGATGGCCAGCGACGAGCCGGCGGGAATCGTGAGATCGAAGTGCTCCAGCACGGGCGTGCCCGCAGGGTACGCGAACGTGACATCGCGGAGACGAATCTCGCGCGTAGGTGGTGTTATGCCCGCGGGGCGATCGCCAGAGCGCAGAGCGCCAGCGGGACGCATGGCCGGTTCGAGTCGGAGCACCGCGGCGACGGGGGCAGCCGCTCCATCGAGCGCCCAACTGAATCCGCCAAAGGCGATCATGGACACACCGACGGCACTCTGCACGTAGACGACGGCTTCCCCGAGACTGATGCGGCCATGGGCGGCGGCGCTCGCCAGTAACCAGAACACCAAAACGTTCGCGGAGACCACGAGGAGAAGGCTCCAGATGACGGGACGCTCGCGCAGACGTGTGGCAGCGTACTGAAGCTCATGCAGGCGAGTGCGTCTGGCGATGAAACGGTCGATCGTCCAGGCGGCGAGGCCGAACAGCCGCAGCTCCTTGCCCGCGGGCGGGTCCACCGCCAGCCGGTAGGCGTAGTCGGCATCGCGCTGCGCGCCGCGCACCTCCTCGGTGTTGCGGTCGCGCCAAATCGCGCTCTCGCGGAGAAGCCAGTGCGTCGCCAGCCACGCGCCCGCGAGCACGATCGGCGCCCACCACGCGTATCTCGCAAGGATTACGGCGCACGCGACACCGCCGATCATCTCGGCCATGCCGCTGGCGATGAAATCCAGGGAGATCGACAGCGGCGGGCCGGTCATCCCGAGGTCGAAGTCGCGCGCGACAGTGAGGTCGCTGGTGAGCGTGGGATCCTCCAGGTGGCCCATGCCCGGCGGGTGCACACAGGCCTCGGTGAGCCGGTCGTAGAGCCATGCGGCAGTGCGGTCGCCGAGGTTGGCGCTGACCGCCTGATGAATCGGGCTGAGCACCTGAAGCAGCACGAAGATTGCGCCGGCGGACGCGAGTGGACCCGCGAGAGAATGGCCGCGTTGCACCGCGCCAACGAGCACGCCCATCGCGATTGCGAACGCCGCTGGGAGAATTCCTCTCAGCAAGAGGGCCGTCCACCAAGCGGCGGCGAGGCCTGGGTCCGCCTTCGGCAGGACGCCGAAGAACTTCCATTCCTTGCGCTCGGTCAGTCGTTGAAGCACAACCGCATTCTGCCACAGAACACCCGCGCGCACTGATACCGTGAACTGACTTACTCTATCAAGCCTTCTCCAAGTGAGCTGTCTCTGGCGGTATTTCTTCTTGACAATCGTGGTGCAGGCGTACATCTTGGATGGCTTTGTCCCTCCTGCCGTTTGGGACTGAGAGAGGGACGGAGCGAACGCCCAATCATGACCAAGGTCCGGCTCTGTTTCCACGATCGCTGCTTCGATGGCACGGCTTCCGCCGCTCTTTTTTACCGCTTCTACCGGGAAAAGTTTGACAAGGACGCGGAATTTGGCTTCACGGGCATGACCCACCGCGCCGCTCAGCCGTGGAAAGACAACCTCTTCGATGGCGATGAAAACGTCATCGTGGACTTCAAGTATTCGAATTCGCCGAAGGTGACGTGGTGGTTCGACCACCATCAAAGCGCGTTCCTGACACCCGCGGATGCGGAACATTTCCGCAAGCGATCCGCCGAGCACATGTTTTACAAACCGGACTACAAGTCTTGCACCAAGCTGATTGCGACGATTGCGAAGGAAAAGTTCGGTTTCGATACCGCGCCGCTCGCAGATTTGATTCGGTGGGGCGACATCATCGATGGAGCGCAGTATCCGACGCCCCAAGCGGCTGTGGAACTTGCCGAGCCGGCGACGCAACTCGCCCTGGTCATCGAAGCTGCGCCGGAAAATGGACTGCCGGCGAGAATCATTCCGGACTTGGCGTACCACCCGCTCAGTGAGATGGTGAAGCGGCCGGAGGTGGCCAAATATCTTGGGCCGCTGCTCGAACGGCACCGCCAGTCCATTGAGATTCTGCGCGAGCGCATCGAAGCGCGCGATGGTGTGATTTTTTTTGACGTCAGCGATCTGGATCTCGAGGGCTACAACAAATTCATCCCGTATTTGTTGCATCCTGAATGCGTTTATTCCGTAAGCGTGAGCGCTTCACCCGTGCGCGCGAAAATCTCCCTGGGCACAAATCCCTGGAATCAGGCGGCCGCGAATCAGAACCTGGCTTCCCTGGCCGAAAAGTACGGTGGCGGCGGACATCCGCGCGTTTCGGCAATCTCTTTCGACCCTGGAGATTTGGCTCACGCGCGCGAGGTGGCGCGTGACTTGGCAGCCGTCTTGCGGCAAAAATAGCGCCTATTTTCGCCAATTTTAGGGCTTCATCGCATCGACAAACTTCCCCTGCCATTGTAAAATTCCAAATATAACCGTGGACCGGTAGCTCAATGGTAGAGCAGCTGACTCTTAATCAGCGGGTTGCAGGTTCGAGTCCTGCCCGGTTCACCAACTTAATCCCTTAAGCTGAAGAAGTTGCGGCGCTTGCCCATCTTTGTTTATTGAAATAGCAGATTCCGTTCCGCAGTTGTTGTGTCAACCGGGAGGAACTTTGGGCCAGAAACGAATGACGACTTTCATATGTTCGTATCGCTCCGAGTCGCTTGGCGGGATATGAATCCAGAGAGTCTGCCATCCAGGCCTTCTTCCTGTCTCTGCGCCTTTCAGTTCTCGAACTCGGATTAGACCGGCATTCCAGACCTTCAGTTCGTATTCGCCGCCAGATGCTCCTGCGACTTCCAATGTCACCTGGTCTTGCGAAGAGGACCATGCCTCAGAAAGAATCCGTAGTCCGCCGCTCGCGCCACCCAGTGCTGGCAGGGAAGGCTGATAACTCAAACCGAACTCATTCTGAAGAAGAATTCGCAAAACATGCCTTCCGGTCATGATAGGAAACTGCACCACCACGTGCTGATCGGAGCTGTTTGGTTCCACCTTGAACGGAATCGGTTTGCCATTCAAATCTACCTTCAGCACCTTCGCCAACAGACTGATTGCTGGGCGAAACTCGAATGTGCACTCATCGCTTCCGGAGGTTCGACCGACCTCCAAGACGATTCCACCTGGAGTCGTCGTGCAGCACGGCGAGCGCTTGGGGAATACCTCATAGCCAACAGAAGGCTCTTTTGCGTCATAGTTCACCAGCAATGTAGTGTTGCCGACGTGGACATTCTCCATGCTGAATCGGTCCCAATCCGCCGGCACGTGCGGTGTCAATCGCACAGTATGATGAATGGCATCGACTTCCAGTCCCAGCATCCCCCGCAAAATCGGACTCACCACCATAGCCGCCGACCAGATCTGATGCGGTGAACTTGTCGAGAGCGGCTGGTAGTAATCCCCGGAAAGAACTTCGGTCACATGGCCGAGTGAGCCGTCCAACGCAAGAAGTGCGTTGGCCCGCAAATTTTCGTACGCCGGAAACGCGCGGTGATAGCGATACTCCCCTACCGCAGCCCAACCGGTGAACAGCGGCCAAACTGATCCGTAGTGATAGCCGCCGCCGCTGAATTTCGGCGAATGGTCGGAGATAATGCGCATGCCCCAGTCCGTTTGGTGATCCAGGTCGGCAAGTTGCGTGATCATGGCGTCCGCCTTTGCAGCATCGAGCAACCCAAACCACATTGGTACGGTCGCCAGCACGCTGGGCTCATCCACGGCGTGATTGTCTTTGTCCAGCGCTAAGGCAAATCGTTTCTTGTCGGCAATCCAGAAGGCTTCATTCATGAGCGGCTTCTGCTGCGCGAAATTCTTTGCAAGTTCCTTGCTCACATCTTCTTTGCCGGTCAGATGAGCCAGATTGGAAAGGGCTCGCAGCGCCTCAATACCCAACCCCGTTTGATAGAGCTCCGTTTTAACCGGAAGCAGCGGCCCGCCCTCTACCCAGCCGTGCCCCACTCCCAAATTCTTCGCAAATCCTCGCTCGTCGTAAGTCGAGCGCAGAAACTCATAAGCTTTCCAAAGGCTGTCCCACTTTTCTTTCGCAAATCCCGTATCGCCGCTCTCTACCGCGTAATCATTCATCGCAATGATGTAAAGAGGCGTCGCATCGGCGGAAGCATATGGATAGGGATAATCCTTAAACCAGTTCACGAAATTCGCGCCCTGCGCGATTTCATGTGGGATCTTGCCGTCGTCCCGCTGGTATTTGCCGATCAACTCGAGTGCAGTTCGCGCCGTGGAAAAGTCACCCTCCGCATGCAGTGCCAGCGAGGTCCAAAACGAATCACGTCCAAAAAACCAGGCAAAACCGGGCCGCTGGCTCTCACCGGAAGTTCGATAGCCCGCAACAAGCCCGGTCCCGAGATATGGATTGGTCACGACTCCCTGCAGCATGCTCACTCGCGCCCAATCGTAGGCCTGCTGCATTTGCGCATCCGGAAGCTCCAGGCTGACGGTCCGCGCAAGATAGTCCCGGTAGTATTCCGCGGATTCGCGCAACAACACTACGTAGTCGTTAGCCAGATGCTGATACGTTTTCTCTGCGGCGGCACGGCCCTCCATCGACGCAGCAATCACAATGAGCTTGGTGTCTTTGCCTTTCGCCGTGGTTCCCAGACGGAACGAACTCTCTTGCGCTTCGGCATAGTTGGTCTGGAATTCCGCATGGGGTTCCGCCGCTGTCGGCGAGCCCACCAGCGCCGAGAATTTCTTCTGTTCCTCACCAAAATAAAACGCATGCTGGGCCGCCGCCCAGTCCAGATACGTCGCCCCGAGCGCCGCCGGCCATTCCAGTTGGAAGTCGCGATGGAACACTGCCTCGATCTCCAGCGGCTGCTCTGTTTCCACATCGAGCAGAATGACCGCCCCCTGCTCCTTTACCGGCACGAAAAACGTCTCCCGTACGGTAAACTTGTCTCCCGCATAGAGAATCGTGGCCGATTCCGGTCGCACCGTAACTGTCCTCGCCAGCGCCTCCGCAGGCAAAACTCGCCCTTCCGTATGAAATTTCAAATGGAACTCGCGGAAAATCTTCAGCGGATAAACCCAAGCTTCCATGCGGCCGGATTCATTTCCCAGCAGTGCTGCGCGCGTTCCCGTCACCGGCAGGAATTCCCAAGGCCGCACGGTCCGCGATAACTCCAGGGGATGAAGCGCTTCTTTCTTCTGCTCGCCCAGGGCGCTAGGCCCCGCTGCTCCGATGCTCAGAATCGTTGCAACGCACGGGATGGCTCGCTTTCGCCACTTCCGGCAAAATTGCCGCAGCAAATAATCAAGAAAGTCGCGCAAGGTTCGCATTGTCTTGGCCCCGTCGCGTCGTAAACTTGCAATGCCTCGTTGGCCTTACTATAAAAGAAAGCGCCGGATTCTAGCACGGGCTTCTTCAGGAAAGGTACCGGTTCTATTGGCTTCCACACGCCGCAAATTTCTCCACTCGCTCTGCCGCTCTGCGCTGGTGCTCCCGCTCGAAAAAGTTCTCGCTCTGGCGCTGCCCGTTCGAAAGCAGCAATTGGGTTTGAGCAATTTCATCGCTGCTTCGCCCCAAGCGTCTAATGATCGCACAAACGATCTGGGCATCACTTTCCTCGACGTCGCGCGCGAATCCGGACTCAATGCAAAAACCATTTTTGGTGGCGAGCACAAGAACAAATACCTTCTCGAGACTACAGGCTGCGGCGTTGCTTTCTACGATTATGACAACGACGGCTGGCTCGACATTTTCCTGGTGAACGGCGCGCGCCTGGAAGGTTTTCCCGCCGGCCAGGAGCCCACCAATCACCTTTTCAAAAACAATCGCGATGGAACTTTCGCGGATGTCACCGCCAGAGCTGGCCTCCTCCATTCCGGCTGGGGCCAGGGAGTCTGCGTCGGCGATTACGACAACGATGGCTTCGATGATCTTTTCATGACCTACTTTGGCAAGAATGTCCTCTACCACAACAACGGCAATGGCACGTTCACTGACGTCAGCGAAAAAGCCGGCGTCGCCGGCACCGGCAAACGCTGGAACACCGGCTGCGCCTTCGTCGACTACGACCGCGACGGCCATCTCGATCTCTTCGTCGCCAATTACATCGACCTCGATCTAAGAACCGCGCCTGTTCCCGAATCCGGTCCATGTCTCTACAAAGGCGTCATGGTCGCCTGCGGCCCTCCCGGCCTCAACGGCGGAAAAAACATTCTCTATCACAATAACGGCGACGGCACGTTCACCGACGTCAGCGAAAAATCCGGCATCCTCAAAGCCAATGGCACGTTCGGTCTCGGTGTCCTCACCGCCGATCTCGACAACGATGGCTGGGCGGACATTTACGTCGCTAACGACTCCACCGCGAGCGCGCTCTATCAAAACAAAAAGAACGGCACATTCACGGACATCGCCATCGAAGCTGGTTGTGCGCTCAGCCCCGACGGTAAGCCCCAAGCCGGCATGGGCATTTCCGCTGCCGATTACGATCTTGACGGCAATCTCGATCTCGTCAAAACCAATTTCGCCGGCGACACGCCCTCCCTGTATCACAACCTTGGCGGGGCGAATTTCGAGGACACGACTTTCCAGGGCGGTCTGGGCAAGCACACGCAATATCTCGGCTGGGGCTGCTGTTTTTTTGATATGGACAACGACGGCTGGTCCGACATTCTCATCTGCAACGGCCACGTCTATCCCGAAGTGGAGCAGCTCAAGACCGAAGCCGGCTATCCGCAGCGCAAGCTGCTCTACAAAAACTTGCGCAATGGCCGCTTCGACGACGTCTCCTACGACGCCGGCCCCGGCATTTCCGTGCCTGTTGCCGCGCGCGGCTGTGCTTTCGGGGATTTCGACAACGATGGCGACCTCGACGTCGTCGTCAATACCGTCAACGATTTTCCCCAGCTTCTGCGCTGCGATTCCCGCATCGGCAACAACTGGATCAAAATCAAAACTATCGGCACGAAATCCAATCGCAGCGGCATTGGGGCCCGCATCAAATGCATCACCCATCTTCCCAGCGAAAAAAGCCTGCATCCGCAGATTGACGAAGTCCGCAGCGGAGGCGGCTATTTTTCCCAGAACGATTTGCGCGTGCACTTCGGCATCGGCAAAGCCGACAAAGTGGAGCTTCTTGAAATCCGCTGGCCCAGCGGTGCCGTCGACACGATAAGGGACATCAAGCCCAACCAGGTGATCTTCGTCAAAGAAGCCGAAGGCATCGTCCGCACCATGCAATTCGATCCACCCAAATCTCTCAAACCTACAAAGTAAGGTCTCATGACAATCAATCACGGCAGCATCGTGTCCCGTCATTTCGAGCGAAGCGAGAAATCTCTCTTTGCCTTTCTCTCATTGATTTTGTTCACTTCCGTATGGACACTCGCCCTCGCCACGCCAACGGCCGATCTGCTGTTTGGCCCTTGGACCCGCGCCTCGAATGATCCGATCCTTTCTCCGCAGGGCACCACCTGGGAATCCGCCGGCACCTTCAATCCCGCGGTGGTGCTTTACAAGGGAAAGATCGTCATGCTCTACCGCGCCCAGGACGCCGCGGGTACCTCACGCCTCGGCTACGCCGAAAGCACCGACGGCATCCACTTCACTCGCCGCCTCGAGCCAGTACTCTCCCCCGAAACTGACTACGAAAAAGATGGCGGCGTCGAAGATCCGCGCCTGCAGAAATTCGGTGACACCTATTACCTCACCTATACCGGCTACAACAAAAAGGACGCGCAGCTCTGCCTGGCCACCTCGCGCGACCTGCTCCACTGGCAACGCAAAGGCGTGATTCTTCCTGCTTACAAAGGAAACTGGAACAAAGGTTGGACCAAGTCTGGCGCCATCGCCCCCGCAAAAATCGACGGCAAGTATTGGATGTACTGGCTCGGCACCGCCGCCGACAAGACCGACCAGATGGGCCTCTCCTATTCGGACGATCTGCTTCACTGGACCGAAGCTACCGAAACGCCCGTTCTCCCGCGCCGCCCTGGCATGTTTGACTCTCGCGTCGTCGAACCCGGTCCCCCGCCGATCTTCACCTCTCGCGGCATCCTGCTCATCTACAACGGCGCCGACGACCATCTTGTGTACCGCACTGGTATCGCCATTTTCGACCGCAACGATCCCCGCAAACTGATTTCGCGCACCGACCAGCCCGTCTTCGCCCCAGAAAAAGAATGGGAGAAAGTCGGCCAAGTGCCGAATGTAGTTTTTGTTGAGGGAATGGTACAAATGATGCGGAAGAACCGCTTTTTGTGTTACTACGGCGCGGCAGACAAATACGTGGGAGTCGCCGAGGCTCCGGCGACGCGCGTAACCAACGCTAGTCACTAATGTGATTCAATTCTTGCCCAGTCCTAGAACGCGGGCGGCCTTATTTACCCGCTGAGTTTTGCGTAATCTTGGCGATGAACACCGAATACGGTTCCATCGGCAACGCATCTGTCAAGCCCGTTCGCGGCTTGTGAAAGTCCGTCAGCAATACGCTCAGCTTCGGTGCACTGAAACCGAGAGGCGAGAGATCGAATTGCACTTTTTGTTCCGCGGCGGACATATTCAACACCACAAGAATCGCTTCATCTTTGGTTCGGCGAATGTAGCTGAGCACGTTGGGATCATTTTCGTTCAGTGCGATGTAGCTACCCTCCAGCAAGGCCTGTTCCTTGTGCCGTAGCGTCAGCAGTTGCCTATAAAAATTCAAGACGGAATTGTTGTCTTGTTGCTCCGAGGCGACATTGTGGGTCTTGTAGCTCGGTGGCACCGGCAGCCAGGGTTTCTTCTTGCTGAAGCCCGCGTTGGCGTTCTCGTTCCACTGCATCGGTGTTCGCTCGCCGTCCCGGCCTTTTTCCAGTGGCCAGCCCAGTTTGCCGATGGGATCTTGCACTTCCTCTTTGCTCTTGGGGTCGTTGTTCGCCATGCCGATCTCTTCGCCGTAGTACATGATGGCCGTGCCGCGCAGCGTCAGGTAAAGCGCCGCCATCATTTTGGCGACGTCATCGTTATGCGCGCCGTCGGCGTAGCGCGTGTAGGAGCGCACGATGTCGTGATTCGTGATGACGTAGGTGGGCCAGCCTCCCGCGGCATCCACGGCCCCGATGTGCTTGCGGTATTGCTCCGCGGACAGCCCCTTGAATTCCGTCATCATCAGATCCATCGGCAGTTGCAGTTCGTCGTTATGTGCCCCGTAATAATCCTTCAGTTCCGAAACATTGGACGTCCACGTTTCGCCAATCAGTACCGAACCGTATTCATCGGCGGCGCCGCGCAGTTTGCGCATCACGTCGTGCACCTCGGGCAATTTCTTGTTGTACTTCTCTTCCATGTTGGGCCGCCCAAATTTATCCGTGCCCGGCAGCACCGGGTTGTCGGTCAGCTTCGGATCTTCAAACAACGTGTCCACCGCGTCGAGGCGGAATCCCGCCACGCCCCGTTTGTACCAGAACCTTGTCACGTCCAGCATGGCCTTTTCCACGGCCGGGTTGCGCCAATTCAAATCCGGCTGCTCGGGATAGAAATAGTGGTAGTAATACTGATTCGTATTCGGATCGAGCTTCCATGCCGACAATCCAAAAGTCGAGAGCCAGTTGTTGGGCGGCTGTCCCGGTCCCTTGCCATCGCGCCAGATGTACCAATCCCGGTGCTCGGACGTCTTGGACGACTTTGAATCCTCGAACCATTTGTGTTGGTCCGAGGTGTGATTCACCACGAAATCGAGGATGACTCGAATATTGCGTTTCTTCGCTTCGCTCACCAGATGATCGAAGTCTTTCATCGTCCCGTACATCGGATCGATCGCCTCGTAGTCGGAAACGTCGTAACCGAAATCCACCTGCGGAGAAGGGAAGCACGGCGTGATCCAGATGGCATCAACCCCAAGCTCTTTCAGATAATCCAGTTTTGACGCGATGCCGTTCAGGTCGCCGATGCCGTCGTTGTTGTTGTCGGCAAAGCTTCGCGGATAAATTTCGTAGAAGACGGCATGTTGCCACCACTGGTGGCCTTGGGCGTCAGCCGATCTCTGGTGAGTCTGTTGAGAATGTGCCGCAGGGCCGGCAATGCAAACAGCCAGAGCTGCTAACATCCATTTCCTCAACATGACGGTCGCTTTCATTGTCCCTCCTCTCATGGTTCCCTATTTCATAGTAAACAAACGACTTATGATAATACTTGATAAAGCTTATAAATGTGCTATACTGGTTTCTGGTTTTGACACGATTTTGCTTGTGTTGTCCTGCTTATGTGCCCCCGCCGCGCGGTACCTCAAACTCCTCATGGGCGACTTCCTGATGTCCTTGACAAGCCTTGTAACTCCTTCAGAATCAAATTCTTAGGAGACCCCCTCCCCTTAACTTCCATAGAATTATACTCTTGCAAAAAACAGAGGGGGGCCGGGGGGATCATGGATACTCTCTTGCGCTCCCGACCTCGGATTTCTGCTCGTTTGTTTTCAATCGTTTCCACGCTCTTCCATTTTACGTATGCCTTAAGTCCTTTGTTTGCAACTCTTGCGAAAACTGCCGGGGTGTGGGGTCATTCTTCCCAATCTGGAACTCGCCCCTTTTCCGCTTCTACACCAAACGGGAAGCATGCCTGCTTCGCTCTTGGATTGAAACCAGGCGCTCACGTCGGATTTCCTCTCTACTTCGATGCCACCGGTTTTCCGGTGCCTTCCTTGAGAGTATGGATGGCATCCACCTTCAGGTTTTCAAAATGCTCAGCGAGTCCGCTGGGCCAGCGCACCTGGACCCACTCGATCTTGGAGGCGGATCCGAGGCCGAAGTGGACGCGCATGTCGCTATTGGAAATGTAGCTGGATCCGCTGCGCACTTCGTCGACCAGCGTGCGCGCACCGGCTTTCACCACGATTTTCGCGCCAATCCCGTCGCGATTCGATTTGGCTCCCGCCGACGCGGAAGAAAACGAGGTTCCGACCACGCGAAATGCGATCCAATGATTCCCGTTGCGCACATCGTTCACCAGCAACATCGGTGGCGCGTTCATGTTGCTGATCACCGCCGACATGCGCCCGTCATTCCACAAATCCCCAACCGCCAGGCCGCGCGCCGAGCTCACCGCCGTAATCCCCGGCCCGGCGCTGGCGGAGATATCAGTGAACGTGCCGTTGCCGTTGTTGTGATACAGAATCTTCGGCTCCCGGAAATTGCTGCCCAGATGCTGGCTGTCAACTTCCGGATAAACGTGGCCGTTGACCAGCAGCAGGTCCGGCCACCCATCGTTGTCCACATCGACGAACATCACCCCCCAGCCCAGATATTGGGTGTTCAATCCGAAACCCGCGGGAAACGTTTTGTCGTCAAACGTCCCGTCGCCGTTGTTGCGATAGAGCGTGGAAGTGTCGTCAGAAAAATTGGTCTTGAAAATATCGAGCTTGCCGTCGCCGTCATAGTCGCCGACCGTCGAACCCATGCCGGCCTGCTCGCGCCCATCGTCATTGAAAGCCGCACCGGCCACCACGGCGACGTCCGTGAATGTCCCATCGTGATTATTGTGATAGAGAATGCTGGCTGTGCTGTCGCACGCGATGAAAATATCGGGCCATCCGTCGTCGTCATAATCGAGCGTGGAAACGCTGAGCGCATAATGCCCGTTGGTTACATCGATTTTCGCTTTCGTCGTTACATCCTCAAACGTGCCGTTGCCAAGATTGTGATACAGAATGTTTTTGGCCCATGGCAATCCTCGCGGTCCGCACATCACCGGAACGCCTTTCCACACGCAAGAAGGACGGTCGCCCGGCGCAAGAGCCGTGGCCGAGTCATAGTCAACGTAATTCGCGACCATCAAATCGAGCTTGCCGTCGCGGTCGTAATCCACGAACGCGCAGCCGGTGCCCCACGCCCTGCCGTTGCCCGCCACCCCGGCTTTCTCGCTGACGTCGGTAAACGTGCCGTTCCCGTTGTTGTGGTACAAAACATTCTTTCCGTAATAGGTGACGTAAAGATCCTCGAACCCATCGTTGTCGTAATCGCCCACGCAAACTCCCTGGCCCCATCCCGTGTGCGTCAGACCTGCCTTTTCGGTGACGTCGGTGAAGGTGCCGTCGTGGTTGTTGTGATAGAGATGGCTCGTCGGCGCCTTGCCGGAGGGCAGCCCTTCCAGCTTCGTGCCATTCACCACGAAGATGTCGGGCCAGCCGTCGTTGTCGTAGTCGAAAATCGCCACCCCGGTGCCGGTGGTCTCGATGATGTATTTCTTCGTGTTTTCGCCGCCGAATATCACCGGGGCGGTCAGCCCGGCCTTCGCGGCGGCATCGGTGAAATGCACGATCGGCGAGCTGCTCTTGGTCTGGGTGGGGACGGACTTCTGCGTTGCCGGTGTGCCCGCATGCAGGAGGAACCAAGCGCAAAGCCCCAACAAACAGACAAACCGAGGAAAGGAGAAATGCAAAGTCACCTGCCCTCAAGAATAGTAGGATGTGAGGTGACACGGGTCAACTCAGAGGCCGGACGAGTGTCTTTTGGATGCCGGGATACTCGACGCGAACATGCTAGAATTTTGTTGCAGCACTAACGGGTCTCTCGCGTGAAATTAATTTTGGTTCGTCGCCGGGCACACTTCTTTCTTTGCTGCGTAGTTTCTCTCCTCTTTTCCTTCTCAATTGCAGAGGTCTGTGCTGCGCAGTCGAGCGGTTCGGCAAGCCCCGACCCCGCGTCGCGAGCAACCGTGATTTACCAGCAAGGTTTGGCCGCCTTGCAGAAGGGCGACTTGGTGACCGCGCGTACGGCTTTCGAAAAAGTTGTTCGGCTCGCCCCGCAAAGTCCGGAGGGACACAACTCGCTCGGCTGGGTGTTGCTTGTGCAGGACGAGATGGATTCCGCGATCAGTCAATTTCAAACTGCTTTGAAATTCAAGCCGGATTTTGTCCAGGCACACGTCAATTTCGCGAACGCGCTCACACGCAAAGGTGACTTGGTGGGTGCGCTCCGTGAATCGCAAGAAGCCACGCGATTGGCCCCCAACGATTCGGAGACCCATCGCACCTTGGGGCGTGTACTTGATTTCTCCGGGGACCGCGATAACGCGATCCGCGAATTTCGCCGGGCCATTGAGCTCGAGCCGCAAAGGCCGGACCTGCATGACGATCTTGGCTCCTTACTGGCGCAGAAATCCGACTCGCAGAACGCCGCGGGAGAATTTTCCGAAGCGCTCCGTTTGCAGCCCAATTTTGCGAAGGCCCATTTTCATCTCGGTGTTTTGCTCTATCAACAACAGTCAATCGAGGAAGCCGCTCCACATCTTCAGGCCGCCGTGCAACTGGATCCATCCGACGCTGGCGCTCACTATTATTTTGCTCAAGTTCTGAAGACACAAAACAAAACAGACGCTGCGATCGGCGAACTGCAGGCGTGCGTCAAACTGAATCCGGATTACCCAGACGCCGAGAACAGCCTGGGTCTACTGCTGCAGCGCAGCGGCGAAACGGAGCAGGCTATCGCTGCTTTTCGCCAGGCGGTGAAGTGGAAGCCGGATAATCCCGACGTGCACAATAATTTGGGGCTGGCGTTCTTGCAGAACGGCGATGCGCGCGGGGCCATGGCCGAATTTCAAACGGCAATCCGTCTGCGCCCCGAGGATAGCGGATATAAAGGGAATCTGGGAGCAGCGTATCTGCAAATTTCAGATTTCGATTCTGCTGAGGCTAGTTTTCATGAGGCCCTGAAACTGTCTCCGCAGGACGCCACGCTGCACTATGACCTTGGGTTGGCGCTCAAGTTGAAAGACAAACTGCCGGCTGCCATGGTGGAGCTGCGCAAGGCGGCGGAACTGGATCCCAGCCTGGCCGACGCGCACTACACCTTGGGTGTGACTCTCTGGCAGCAGGGCGAGTTTGCTGTGGCTGCCGGGGAGCTCCGCGCAGCAATTCATGCCAAGCCGGATTATGCGGAAGCCTATTACACGCTCGGGACCGTCTTGAAGCAGAAGGGTGATTTAGCGGACGCTGCAGCGGCTTTGCGCGAGGCGATTCGTCTCCAGCCGGAATTTGCTGGCGCGCATACCACTCTGGCAACGGTGTTGCGCCAACTGGGTGACACGGAAGGTGCAGCCATAGAGGGCCGCACAGGGACAGAACTCGCCAAACAAAAAACGAGCGAACAGGCTGCCCTGTTTGCGACGAACTCAGGAAGGCGCCTCCTCAATGCCGGGGATATCGAGGGAGCAATTCTACAGTTTCGCTCGGCAATCCATTCCATGCCGGGCTACGCGCCCGCACATTTCCAGCTTGGCCTGGCCTTGGGGCGAAAGGGCGACAAACAAGGAGCGGCGCAGGAATTCAAGACAGCGTCTGATCTGGATCCGCGCTTGAAGCCTCCTGCGCCGTGAGATGCAAATGAGCAAATGGCCCTTACTATCCAGTTGGAAGCCGTCCGATAATTCAGATTGAGGCACTTGCAACGTTAAGATGGCCCTTTGCGCAGCGCGACCAGCTCCGTCCCCACAGGCACACCGCGAGCCACTTTCACGTGAATGACTGCTTCGAAGGGTTTTAATTCGCCGGAGTTCGAGACGGAAAGCCGGAGGAGCAATTCCTGGAGTGAATCTTGCTGGCAAACGTACTCAACGGCAGCTTGCGTGCCGATCGTGGTGGTGCCCGCAAGAATCAACGCAGAGCGCGATGGATTCAGGCCTCTGATCAGCGCAACCACGGAATAATCTTCCGTGAGCGTCTCATCCGAGGGCGAGGCAAGATAGGATTTCGGTTCACCCGATTCGGGATGAACATTGACAATCTCGACGTTGCCGGCACGCGGACCGGAAGAGATTTGCTTAAAAACGAACTCCTTGGTACTGGGGATTTCAAGAAGCGTGAGATTCTCCGAAGGGGATCCAATGAAAATCAAATCATTATTTTTTGCGTCATCCAAGGAGAACAAGCTGCCGCGCTTGACGCGAATCTGCTGGTGAAGTTTGTCAAAGACGGTGTCCAAGGCGTGAACTGCCAGCACTTCACCCACTCCGGTGTAATGATCGAGAATGTGCGCGTGCCCATCGCGCGCCGAATTGTAATAGCGCATCCCACTGTCGGGACGGCCCACAAAAGCTGCATTACTGAAAATGACCCATGGTTCTTGCGGAGCGGTGAGGAACCCCTTCCAAAAAACACGCAGCGCCGTAGGTGTATCTGGATATTCGGCTCCCAGCCCGGCTTCCGCAGTCCGGCGCGACAATAATCTGTTGGTGGCAACAGCGACAGCGGCGGAGAGAGCAACCGACACCAAGAGAAGTGCAGCGAACCACTTACGGGAGGCTTGGCCTGCACTCGCAGTCTCGAGCGGGGAGTCATGCAAAGCGGCCGCATGGTTTCGGCCAGCGCCCTGGGGACGTTCATGAAACGCGAGTGCGTAAGTTCCTCTGGGGATATCCACGAGGATCTGGTCGTCCGGTCCTTCCGAGGCGTAGTATTCCGCTAGCTTGCCGCGGAGGCGTCCCGCCTGGACACGAACCGTCGAGTCCAGATGCGGATCAAAGTCGCCTGGGCGACCGAACACTTCTGTGGCAATTTGATATTCCTTGGGAGATGTTCCGGGGTGCTCAAGCGAATGATCCGCCAGATAGCGCAGTAGCTTGCACAACGATTCGGAGCCATGCAACGTATGGCTGGTGAGGAGCTTCGCGATCTGCCCCCGATATTGCGCCCGGTCAGTCACCCCTACACCCTCGGGCCGGTATTGTAACATCAAGGTAACCAGTTTCGCATTCGATTGAGAAATGGCAACTTATTTCATGTAACCGTATCAGACCCTTAGAGACTATACTCGTTACACAAAAACTGATACAAGCCATCACAAATATTCGTTAGCCCTAGTTTGGGTGCCCGTGAAGGTGTATCCCTCGCTCGCGAGGGAGGATTTCCTACGGTAGTATTTCAAGGTACGACGAAGCGTTGGTGGCATGGTCGAGGAGTTTGGGGGCTGTTTCACTGCGAGCGTATCGGTTCGACAGGTTGCCGGCTAAACCACTTTCATTTTTGAGACGCTTCCGAGTGTGTCTGGCAGAACAGGGTGTCGGCAAAGCGGTTTCCTGTCTAAACCGATCAACGCAGTGAATCAGCTGGTCCGCAGCAAGCAAATGCATTCGATCTCTAAGACTTCACAAAGAATGCA
>QHYN01000130.1 GCA_003224145.1 Acidobacteriota bacterium | reverse complement strand
TTTGCGAAACGCCATCAACAACGGCCTGATACAGGGCCCGCGCATGCAGGTATCCGGGCGAGGCTTCCAAACCACCGGAGGCTTTCGCCCCAAAGGCTACTCGCGCGACATTCCGCTGCCGTCAATGCTGGAGACGGTCGATTCACCGTGGGAAGCACGAAAGGCGGTCCGCGAACAGCTGATGAACGGCGCGGATTGGATCAAGTTTTACGCCGCATACGAATTCACTTTTGCGGCGGACGGCAAGATGGTCATTCCACCGACGTTCACGCTGGAGGAGGTTCGGGCATTCGTCGAAGAAGCCCACGACAAGGGGCACAAGGTTTCCTGTCACGCCTTTGGTGGCAAGGGTCTGCGGAACTGTCTCGCCGCGGGGGTGGACACCATCGAACATGGCGTGCAACTCTCCGATGACGACATCCAGCAATTCAAGGCCAAGGGAATTTACCTCATCCCCACTCTTTATCACTACCAACTGGAACGCGAACACGACGCCAGGAAATATGGCGGCCACACGGTAGCCGAAATATCCGAGCAAAACTTCCGGCGTGCCGTTGCCGCGGGCGTTAAAATCGGCTTCGGAACAGGAGTCGGCCCCTTTCCGCACGGTACCCAAATGAAGGAATTCGCATATATGGTCAAGTTCGGGATGACGCCCGCTCAAGCCATCCGTGCCGCAACCATTGTCGATGCGCAAATGATGGGATGGGAAGCTAACGTTGGATCGATCGAACGCGGGAAGTTTGCCGACCTCGTGGCCGTATGCGGGGATCCACTGGCCGATATCACGGAGCTTGAGCGCGTGAAGTTCGTGATGAAGGGAGGCCAGGTGGTGCGCAATGATCTGGACTCACCTGGTGAGAAGGGGTGCACGCACAAGTAAAATAGCGCAGGATCAAGGTGAAACATGCGTAGGCGTGATTTTGGGAAAGCCTCTCTTGGCGTGATGGCGTCGAGCCTGCTGGTCAATTCCGCAGGCGGCGCCAACGTTTTTGCCGGCAACGATTTCCCCGAGGTTCCTGGCCTGACAGAGTATGTCGCCCGATTTGTCGCGACGACAAAGTACGAGGAGATTCCGGCAGGCGTCATTGAATTGGGAAAGAAATCGATCCTTGACGGTTTGGGACTGGCTTTGGCGGGATCACGGGCGCGAACGGGAGCTCTCTCCCGTCAATATCTGGAGAAAACCGGCGTCAGCGAAGGAAGAGCCACCATCATCGGATCATCAAAGAAAACCTCCGCTCGCTTTGCCGCCTTCGTTAACGGTGTTTCCATTCACGCCGATGATTTTGACGACACGCAACTCTCAGCTGCGAAGGATCGCGTCTATGGGCTGCTGGTCCACCCGACCGTCCCCGTTCTTCCCGCAATCTTCGCGCTCGCTGAGGGAAAAAACATTTCGGGCAGAGAGTTCATGCTAGCCTACCATTTGGGCGTTGAAGTGGAATGCAAAATCGCCGAAGCAATCTCGCCCCGACATTACCAGGACGGATTTCATTCCACCGGTACTTGCGGGCCGTTTGGCTCCGCGGCGGCTTGCGCAAGACTGCTGCGATTCGAACCTTCGAAAATTCTGAATGCCTTTGGCTTGGTTGCCAGTCAATCGGGAGGCCTGAGAGAAAATTTTGGCACCATGACCAAGCCGTTTCAGGCCGGTCGCGCCGCGGAGAGCGGAGTGGCATCGGCGGATCTTGTCGCGCTGGGCTGGACGGCAGCGGTGCAAATTTTGGAAGCGGAACGCGGTTTTTTTCATGCCTTCGGGGGATCGTATGAGCCCGAAGCGATTATGAACCGTCTTGGGAAACCATGGACGTTCGCCTCTCCCGGCATTTCATTGAAGCCTTATCCCTCGGGCTCGCTCACTCATCCGGCGATGACCGAGCTCGCGCGTTTGATTCAAGCCGACAATCTGCAGGCAGCGCAGGTTGAAAAAGTCGATGTCGGCGCCAATCACAACATGACCACGACTCTTCTCCACCACCAGCCGAAGACCGGACTGGAAGCCAAGTTCAGCATGGAATTTTGTTTGGCCATCCTACTCCTGGAACGCAAGGCGGGATTGAGCGAGTTTTCCGACAAAGTTGTTCAGAGGACAGACGTTCAACAGATGATTCGCAGGATCAACTTTTATGTGGATCCGGAAGCCGAGAGCGCCGGATATGACAAAATGACATCCCTCCTGAAAATCCACTTGAAGGACGGCAGAGTCATCGCAGGCCGCGCTGATTTTGGCACGGGCAGCCCGGCCAATCCCATGACTTTTGATGAAGCAGCTGAGAAATTCCGCGGATGCGCTGAGTTCGCAGGCTGGCCGAGGGTCAAGACGGAAAAAATCGTCGCTTTCGTCAAAGGCCTGGATTCGGCTCCGGATGTAAGCGCGCTATCGCCGTTGTTGTCGGCTGAAGAAGGATAAGTTCCGGCGGACATGAAAACGTTAAACATTGCAGTCATCGCGGGAGACGGCATCGGCAAGGAAGTCGTTCCGGAAGGCATCCGTGTGTTGGAGGCGGCGGGACGACGCTTTGGATTCCAATGCCAATGGCACGCCTTCGATTGGAGCTGTGAGACCTACGTCAAGACCGGAAAAATGATGCCCGCGGACGGCCTGCAGCTATTGAGGCCGTTCGACTCTATCTTCCTGGGTGCCGTCGGACATCCCAGCGTTCCGGACCACATCTCGCTTTGGGGGCTTTTGATCCCCATCCGGCGCGGGATGCGCCAGTACGTGAACTTGCGCCCCGTGCGTCTTTTCGAGGGAATCGAGACTCCGCTGAAGAATTGGAAGCCTGGCCAGATTGATTTCAGCATCGTCCGGGAAAATAACGAAGGCGAATATTCGAATATCGGCGGCCGTCTCTACGAAGGAACGGATGAAGAGATGGCTGTCCAACAGACTGTTTTTACGCGCCGCGGGGTCAACCGCGTGCTGCGATTCGCATTTGAATTGGCCCGCAAGAGAAAGAAACATCTCACCTCGGCCACAAAATCAAATGGCATCATTCACACCATGCCCTTCTGGGACGAATGCTTTCATGCGCTGGCGCCTGCTTACCGCGATATCCGCACGGACCAATTTCACATCGATATCCTGACGGCTCATTTCGTGCGTCATCCCGACTGGTTCGACGTGGTAGTGGGCTCCAACCTTTTCGGAGACATTCTCTCCGACCTCGGTCCCGCCGTGGTCGGCTCAATCGGCATCGCGCCCTCCGCAAATCTCAATCCGGAAAAGGAATATCCGTCCATGTTCGAACCGGTCCACGGCTCGGCACCCGACATCGCTGGGAAGGGCATCGCGAATCCGATCGGACAGATTTGGTCAGGCGCCATGATGCTCAGGCATCTGGGCGCCACGGGAGCTGCGGATGCTGTTGAGCATGCGATCGCGGAAGTCCTGGCGCAATCGAAGGTGCGCACTCCGGATATTGGCGGTAACGCTTCGACCGAGGAATTAGGGGAAGCGATCGCCTCACGGGTGAGCCAGGGGAATTAGGTTATCTCTTCCTTTAGTCGCGGTAGAAGGCGATGATTGCGAGCCGTAGGGTCTCATGATCATCCCTTCTGATCGGAAAGCAAAAATCTGGTCTGTGATTCGCGTCTCCAGCGGAAATTTTCTGGAGATGTACGACTTCATGGTATTCGGATATTACGCCTCTGCGATTGGTAAGATTTTCTTTCCGAGCGGCAATCCGTTTTTATCGCTGATGTTGTCGCTGATGACTTTTGGCGCAGGGTTTCTGATGCGGCCCCTCGGAGCCATCGTGCTCGGCGCTTACGCGGATTACCGTGGACGCCGCGCCGGCCTGATGCTGACATTGGGCTTCATGTCAGTCGGAATCCTCACCATTGCGTGCATGCCCGGATACGCCACGATCGGCCTGCTGGCCCCGCTGTGTGTACTCATCGGTCGACTACTCCAGGGTTTTTCGGCGGGAATGGAATTAGGTGGCGTTTCCGTTTACTTGTCGGAGATCGCCACCCACGGCCACAAAGGCTTCTATGTCAGTTGGCAATCGGGGAGTCAACAGGTTGCCGTGATGTTCGCCGCGCTGGTGGGAGTCGTTCTAAACGCCAAACTCCCTCCAGAGAAAATGCTGGCGTGGGGATGGCGAGTTCCTTTGCTTCTCGGCTGCGTGATTATTCCGTTCCTCTTTTGGCTTAGACGCTCTCTCCAGGAGACGGATGAGTTCATCGCCCGCAAGCACAGGCCAAGTTCGTCGGAGATTCTCCGCTCGCTCACCGCCAATTGGGGAATTGTGGTCATTGGAATCATGATGGTGACCATGACCACGGTTTCGTTCTACATGATCACTGCGTATACCCCCACCTTCGGCAATTCCGTGCTCCATCTGGCCAACCTCGACAGTTTGATCGTCACCCTATGCGTGGGGGCATCGAATCTCTTCTGGCTTCCGGTAATGGGAGCACTTTCCGACCGGATCGGCCGCCGGCCCTTGCTTTTCGTTTTCACGGCCCTGATGCTCGTGACAGCCTATCCGGCGATGGTATGGCTGGTTGGCAGCCCCTCTTTCACACGACTGCTGACCGTCGAACTCTGGCTGTCTTTTATCTTCGGCAGCTACAATGGCGCTATGGTCGTGTTCTTGACCGAGATCATGCCGATTGACGTACGGACCTCAGGTTTCTCGCTCGCCTATAGCCTGGCGACGGCAGTCTTCGGCGGCTTTACGCCCGCGATCAGCACCTATCTGATTCATGTCACCGGGAACCGTGCAATTCCTGGGTTGTGGCTGTCGTTCGCGGCTGCCTGCGGACTTCTGGCCGCGATCTGGGCCAGACCTCAGCAGCATGCGTTGAACAAAACACTTGAAAATGGGTGAGCACAACTACCTAGCGCTTCTGCTCTTACCTTGGGCGTGCAGGTCGGAGTCGGGAGTACAGGATTTTGCCACCGCAACCCCCAACCGGTCGCAGGCGCACAATCTGGCGGTTGCGAGCTACTTAGAACAGCCTGCGAATTTGATAGTTTGCCGCTGTGATCACGCTTCTACCCGCGCCTACAAGGGATTGCCCGATATCGATTATCCCTTCCACGACAAAATCATTGTCGTCACCAACTGTGGGCGCCTCTGTCTGGGCCGCAAAAAAATTAACTTCAGCACCGTCTTTGCCGGCCAGGCCGTCGGCATCAAAGAAGTTCATGACGACATCTGGCTGGTCAGCTTTATGGATTATGATCTGGGATACTTCGATCTGGAGACTCGCGTGTTGGAACCGCTGAAAAATCCCTTCGGCCCAAAAGTGTTACCCATGTAGCCGGTACATTCTGTTACCTATGTCTCCGGGCTGGACCCCATGTAAGTTGGTGGAGCCGATGGGATTCGAATCCGCCAGCGATATGGGAACAAAGGAGTTTTGCGGTGCAGCCTGGCCTTCTAAGGTATTGAAAGGAAAGGGAAGGAATTCTTAGTGCCCCCTTAATGCCCCCTAAAAAATTCGCAGTGAATCTCGTCGACATTTCATTTGCACGGGCCGCTCCTACAGCGTGGTACGGCGCGAACACCTCGCAGATTTGCGCGAGATCGAATGATTGGCGCGTCCAAGGGGAGGATTTTGGGATCTTTCTCAGCCCCGCCGGTTCGTCCAAAGAAAGTCCGAAAATCTCGCCTCGTACTCCACTTCCAATCAGCGAGCCCCGTTAACGCCTACAGACCACTATCAGCCTAACCAATTGCAGGGATTCCCCGACACCACGGCATTATCCTCTTGCGCACTTAAGTCGGCAGGGCGCAGCGGGTCAGTTTCCGATTACCGCTGCGTAAGAGAAAGTCTCGACCGGTTCCCCTGGCTCATAAACACCATCCTTAAACAGCGTGAACTGTAAGTTGCGGAACATCGTTGCGAGTAAACTGATTCTGGACTGGTCGCCGGAACAGATCTCCGGATGGCTGAAGACCGAGTATCCCCATGACGAGAGTATGCGCGTGTCCCACGAGACCATTTACCGTAGCCTGTTCATCCAGGCGCGGGGAGTGC
>QHYN01000046.1 GCA_003224145.1 Acidobacteriota bacterium | reverse complement strand
ATTTTTGGAGAAAAGGCCGCCACAATTCAAGGGGAAATAGGGGAAGTAAATGAGGTACAGGAAGTAGAGGAGCAGAAACAGCAAGGCTGCGGTGCGATAAGGCGATGGCGGAGAAATTACAGCCCGGGAAAATAAATGGAGGACTCAGCGCAGAAGGACTGCGATTTGGCATTGTCGTGAGCAGATTCAATAGTTTCATCACGGAAAGGTTGTTGTCCGCTGCGGTGGATGCGCTGGAGCGCGCGGGTGCGGGAAGCAAGGATGTGGACGTGGTACACGTTCCGGGCTCATTCGAATTGCCGCTGGCGGCGAAGAAACTGGCGGCGACGGGAAAGTACGACGCACTGATCGCCATCGGATGCATCTTGCGCGGCGCTACCGCGCATTACGATTACGTCTGCTCCGAGACCTCGCGCGGGTTGCAGCTCGCGCAGCTGGATATCGGGGTGCCGATTATTTTCTGCGTGCTGACATGCGACACCCTGGAGCAGGCCATCGATCGCGCGGGTCTGAAGGGTGGGAACAAGGGATTCGAAGCGGGGCTGGCGGCGATCGAAATGGCACGACTCTCCCACAAGCTGCGCATGGCCCAGGCGAAGCCGGCGCCGACCGGAAAGCCGCGGCGCAAGTAACGTGTCGCTCCGCACCAAGGCGCGCGAATTTGCCATGCAGATGTTGTTTCAGTGGGACATGAGCCAGCAGGATTTTGCCAAGCTGGAGGCGAAATTCTGGAGGAGCGCCAAAGCTGCGGACAGGACGCGCGCGTTTGCGAATCAACTCTTTGAGGGTGCGGCAAAGGAAGTGGGCGCGCTTGACGAGATGATCGCGAAGCATTGCGAACATTGGCGGTTCGAACGGCTCGCGGCGATTGACCGGGCGATTTTGCGGCTGGCAATTCACGAAATGGGTGCGGCAGAGACGCCGCCAAAGGTGATCCTGAACGAAGCCGTCGAGCTAGCGAAGAAATTCTCTTCTGAAGAGTCCGGAGCGTTCGTCAACGGCGTCCTCGACTCCGTCCATAAGTCATTGTAACTAAAGTAATTAGCCATTCCTCAGCCCCCTCTAACCCTCCAAATAGAGCATTCGGCATGGCCGCAAAACTTTTAGACGCGGCGTGTGTTTGATTTCCTAAGTGTGGTGGTGACTCCAGGAATGAACTCACGAGGAGAGAACATGATGAAGGCAGAATTCGTGGTCCGACGAGGTGTGCTCGCAGTTGCATTTGCCGGTTTGCTCGCTGGAGGCATATACGCCCAGGATCCCACTCCGCAGCAACAAGACACCCAGAACGACAAGAAAGACATCCGGCAGGATAAAAAGGATCTGGCGAAAGATCGTGCGGATCGCAACGCCGATCAGCGCGACATCAACCACCATAAGCGCGATCTGGCCAGGGACCGTGTCGACCGCAATCAGGACCAGCGGGACATCAATCACGACCGCCGCGATTTGAACAAAGACCGCACGGACCGCAATGCCGATCAACGCGACATCAACAAGGACAAGTCACAGCTTGCCAGCGACGTGAAGAATTATGGGGCCAACAGCTCGCAAGCACAGGCAGATCGCAAAGACCTGCGCGCCGATCGCGTCGACCGGAACAAGGACCAGCGCGACATCAATCACGACCGCCGCGATCTGAACAAAGACCGTGTGGACCGCAACGCAGACCAGCGCGACATAAACCACGACAAGCGTGACTTGGCGAAGGACCGCAAGGATCGGAATCACGACCAGAAGGACATCAACAAAGACAAGAAGGATCTGCGCAAGGACCGCAAAGACCTGCGGCACGACAGGCGCGGACACTGAGAGACGCATCAGTTCTTGGTGGTCGGTTTTTAGTCAGAGCAAAAGGGAGGCCGCTCGAAATACCGGGCGGCCTTCTTCTTTTTTGCAGCGACAGAAGCCCTATTAGATTCGAATCGTGCCTTCAAACACCTTGACAGCGGCGCCGCTGACGCGAGGGACAAGTTTCTTGCCGGATTGCGTCACTTCCACTTCCAAGTGGCTGGGACGGCCCATTTCCGCGCCTTGTAGAATGTTCAGCGTGTGGCCTGGGACGAGCTTCCCGCGACGGACGAGATACGCGCCGAGGGATCCAGCCGCCGAGCCGGTTGCCGCGTCTTCGTAGAGTTCCCAGGGCAACATGCCACGCGAGAAGGCTTTGCCGTTTCCCCCTAGGGCAAAGCAATAGGCCATGGTGGCATTCTTGCCCTGCAGTTTTCCAAGCTCGATCATATTCATAGCGATCTTGCCGAGCGCCGCGCGATTGCGGAGCGGGACCATGAGATTGAAGATGCCGGTGGATACAAATTCAGGCTCAAGTTTCGGGTCGAAATCTTTTGGCGAGAGTCCGAGCGCAGCGGCCAGTTTTTTCTTGTCGATCTTCGCGGGTTTGAAGACCGCCTCCCGCTGCGTCATGGTGACACGTTGCGGACGACCGCCCTTAAAACGGATTTCCACCGGCAGAACCCCCGCCCCGGTCTGCTGAAGAACGTGAACGCCGCCTTCCTGAGCGGGAACCACGCCAAGCTCCGCGAGCAGGAACCAGGTTCCAATGACGGGATGCCCGGCGAGCCTCAATTCTTCCTTTGTGGTGAAGATACGCAGGCGGGCCAGGGCTTCTTCTTCCGTCGGTTTCTGGACGAAAACGGTCTCGGAGAGATTCATCTCGCGCGCAATAGCCAGCATTTCATCGTCGGAAAGCTCATCGCCATCGGTAAAAACGGCGAGCGGATTGCCCTCGAATCGCGTGCTGGTAAAAACGTCGAGTGTGTAGAAGCGATGTTCCATGGCGCGGAGCAGTTCGCCGCTAGAGCGGATGCCGGTTCAAATGCGCTCGAGCTCGGCGACGGTCCTTTCATTGGTGACGTTCCCGGTATTTAAAGTCGATTTTGGCTCGATCAGCACGATGTGCGTTTCTTCGTCAGCGACGGGACAATGCTCGACGCCGCGCGGCACGATGATGAATTCGCCTTCCTTGATCACGGCTTCATGATCCCGAAACTTCATCCGCAAGGTGCCTTTGACGACCAGGAAGAGTTCGTCCTCGTTCTCGTGATGATGCCAGACGAAATCACCCTTGACTTTGACCGCCTTGAGGTAGCAGTCGTTCACCTCGCCGATGATGCGCGGTTTCCAATGATCGGAGAAGAGACTGAATTTTTCCTTCAGATTGACCGTGTTCATGAATTCACCAAGAGCTGATGCTAGAGATTGTGAACGATTTGTGTTACTGTTTCGAGAACGCGTTGCGTCGTTTCCGCCTTGGCCGTCTCGGAGTAAATGCGAAGCACGTTCTCGGTGCCCGACGCGCGCACCATCACCCAGCCCGTTTCGTCAAGATACAGCTTGATGCCATCCAGGTCCTCGCGGCGCACGATCGGAAGATCCAGGATACGGCTGAGCCTGCCATCTGCGAAATGAACGATGACTTTTTCTTTCTGGCTGGGCCTGAGTTCGAGATCAACGCGGCCGTAGTGAAATTCGCCAAATTCCGCGTGCAGCGCCGCGAGCAATTCCCCGAGGGATTTGCCGTGCCAAGCCATCAATTCCGCGAGGAACAGAGCGGAGACCGTGGCGTCGCGCTCGGGGAGGTAGAGACTGGTGCCGATGCCTCCGCTTTCTTCGCCACCGATCAAAATGTCCTGCTCCAGCATCAATTCGCAGATGTATTTGAAGCCGATAGGAACTTCGTGGAGTTTGCGGCCGAATTTTGCGGCAAGTTTGTCGATGAGTTTGGTGACAGAAAAAGTCTTTGCGATATCTCCCGCGAGATTGCGAGTTCCAGCAAGATGCCAGACGAGCAGAGCAAAAATCTGGTGTGGATTGACGAAAGCACCGCTGCGGTCAATGGCGCCAATGCGGTCGCCGTCGCCATCGGCGCAGAAGCCGGCATCGTATTTCCCTTTGACCACGGCCTGCCGTAACGCCTCGATATGAGGCTCAATCGGCTCGGGATGGACGCCGCCGAAGCGCGGATCGCGCGTCCCGCGAATTTCGTCGCAGGGAATGCCGTTGCGCCGGAACAGCTCGGGTAATAAGCCGGCGGCCGATCCGTGCATGGGATCAAAGATGAAGCGGAGCTTGGCGCCGCGGAGACGCTTCCAGTCCACTAGTTTTTCGAGAGCTTCGAGATAAGGCGCGCGAGGCTCGAGGGAGTGGATCAATTCCTTCTGTGGCGGAAGAGGCGGCACACCCTTCTGTAAGACAACTTCGAGTTCCTTTTCAATTTGCGCGACGATGGAAGGCAGGGCGCTGCTCCCGTAGCTTGCTTTGTATTTGATGCCGTTCCAGCGGTAGGGATTGTGACTCGCAGTGATGACGATGCCCCCCGCGGCATTCTGGTGCTTCACCAAAAAGGAAATCGTTGGTGTCGGACAGGGCTTGTCCGCGAGCCACACCGGAGTTCCGGACGCGCTGCTGACTTCAGCGACCGCGGCGGCTATGCGATCCGAAGCATAGCGGTGGTCGTAGCCTACGATCATGCCCTTGCGCGCGTCCTCGCCGCGAACCACGTAGCGCGCGATGGCGTGCGCCACGATGCTCGCGTTCGCGAAAGTGAAATCCTCCGCGATCACGCCACGCCAGCCGTCTGTGCCAAATCGAATCTCAGTCACGGCTTCCGAGTATAAGCGAAAGCCATGTAGTGCCAACAGCCGCATTGGCCTGCTCTACAGGAGATCTTTGCGTTTCTGCTCTTCAAACCATTTCACGATTTTGCCTACGTCCTGCGCGCGGTCACGCGGACAAATCAACAGCGCGTCGGGCGTTTCCACGACAACAAGGTTACGGATGCCGATGGCCGCGACGAATTTCGACGGGGACCACAGGAAGTTGCCCTCGGCGTCAAGCGCATGGCCTGCCCCCGCGAGCACGTTCTCGCCGCTTTTCGTGGCGAGAAGTTCGTACACCGCCGCCCAGGAGCCGATGTCGCTCCAGCCAATTTCCGCGGGAATCACAAAGACACGCGGCGGACCTTCCGTGCGCGTGGCCGGTTCCAGCACCGCGTAATCCACGGAAATACTGTCAAGTTTTTGATACATGGCGCGGAGCTGCCGCTCGTAACCGCGTTTGCCGATCAAAGTCGCCAGCGTTTCCAGAGCGGCATGAGTCTTCGGCAGAAAGCTTTTTAGGTTTTCAAGGAACGTGGAAACGCGCCAGAAGAACATGCCGGCGTTCCAGTGGTATTTGCCGGAAGCGACGTATTCCACAGCAAAGGGCAGCGCAGGTTTTTCCGTGAAGCGCTTCACAGCAAATACCGGAAACCCTTTGGTGGCAATCGACTCGCCCATGCGTTCAATGTAACCGAAACCAGTCTCCGGGCGGATTGGAGGGATGCCGAGAACGACCATGCGCCCGGGTTCGCGGGCGACGTCCAGCGCAGCGGAGACGATCTCGCGGTATTTTTGCGGCTGAGCAATATAGTGATCTGCGGGCAGAACCGCGAGCAAGGCATCGCCGCCCGTTGCTTGGCGGACATGAATTGCTGCCAGCCCGATTGCGACGGCAGTGTTCAACCCCTTCGGCTCGATCAGCACGCGCCTGCGTGACGCCGCTGGGACTTGCTTGCAAACGGCCGCAGCTTGCTCCGCGTTCGTGACCGTCCAGATGCGCTCCGCAGGGATCAAAGGGCGCAGCCGCGCGACGGTCTGCTCCAGCATCGTGTCCTTGCCGATGATATTCAAAAGCTGCTTCGGCGTGCGCGTGCGGCTGCGCGGCCAGAAGCGCGTGCCGCGCCCTCCCGTGAGGATCACCGCATGTGGAATCAGTTTTTCGCTGGGCATCGAAGATCTTTCCTAATCGAAAATGATTTGCGAGAGGACTGCTGCGGAGATCCCTCCGCGATGTAATTCCGCACGCAGGGCAGCAAGATCCGGAACAAACGACCGGACGAGAGCAGTAGGCGTTACCGGATGGACTTCCACGCGGCCCTGTGACGCAGGCACGATCCAGCATTCGCCGCGAAGATAGCGCGTGGCGCTGTCTGGCCAGGCTAGGCTTCCCGTACCATCCAGAATCACCAGGACTTCAAATCGTGCGGGATCGACCGGAATTTCGCATTTCACTGAACATTCCCAGCGCTCAGTGGCGAAGTGGCGGCAAGCCGCTAACAACGAGCGTGAAGCGCCCTCGGCGTGAAGGGGCAAAGGATTCACCTTGCCGCCATCGCGGGATCCGAATTTCATGACCTCCAGCGCCTTTTCGATGTGCAGTTCGCGCGGCTTGCCCTGTGCGTCGACGCGCCTGTAATCGTAAACCCGGTAGGTCAAGTCTGAGTATTCCTGGACTTCACACAGAACCATGCCAGGACCGATGGTGTGCGGAGTGCCAGCCGGGACAAAAAATGTATCGCCCGCTTGCACGGGGTGGGGCACGAAAAGACCTTCGAGAGTATTTTCCTGGAGGGCTCTGAGAAATTTCTCTTTGGTTGCTCCAGGTTTTAGGCCAACGAGAACAAGGGCGCCGGGTTCTGCCGAAACAACGTGCCACATTTCCGTTTTTCCGCGGCCGCCAGCCGCTTGTTCATGAGCGGCAGCGTAAGCGTCGTCGGGGTGCACCTGGATGGAGAGCTTGTCGTTCGGAAAAATAAACTTGATGAGGATGGGAAAATCGCCTGGCTCCGTGAAACGTGTGCCGCGCCATTCGGGCGGCATCTCCCGCCACGCTTCGCCAAAGGTCTTGCCGGTAAAGGGGCCGGAAACAACTTTACAATCGACGCCGGTGAGCCAGACTTCACCGATCGGTTCCTGCAAGTTTGATTTCTCAGGATACAGAGGAGCCAGCGAGCGCGCTCCCCAGATACGCGGTACGAACATCGGCTCGATGCGAAACGGCTCAGGATTCACGGGTTACACGGCGGCTTCCGCGCGCGCAAAAAAACGCTCCAGGCGGCGCAGTCCTTCTTCGATGCGTTCGATGGAGGTGGCGTAGGAAAGACGCAAATAGCCCGGCGCCCCAAAGGCTTCTCCGGGGACGACCGCGACACGCGCTCTCTCGAGAAGCATCTTCGAGATTTCCGTGCAGGATTTCGCCAGCGCCGGCCCGCCTGCGCCGTTCGAAAGATGGGCGGATATGTTAGGAAACGCATAGAAAGCGCCGCCAGGCCATTCGCAAGTCACGCCGGGAATGGCGCACAGGCCTTCGACAATGCGTTTGCGCCGCCGCCCGTATTCGGCCAGCATCACGGGAACGGTTTCCATCGTTCCGCGCATGGCTTCGAGTGCGGCATATTGCGCAATGGAAGTGGGGTTCGACGTGGATTGGCTCTGCAATTTGATCAGCGCCTGGATCAGTGCTTCGGGCCCGAGCGTGTAGCCGATGCGCCAGCCGGTCATCGCAAAAGTTTTCGAGACCGAGCCGATGATGATGACCTTTTCCTTCGAGCCGGGCGCACTGGCAATCGAATACGGCTTGTGCGGTTCATAGGTGAAGTGCGAATAGCACTCGTCACCCATGAGCCACACGTTGTGCTTTTTGCAGACCGCGAGGATCCGTTGGTACTCATCCGGAGGAACGACGCCGCCCGTCGGGTTGCATGGCGAATTCACGATCAGGAGCTTTGTTCTCGGCGTGATGGCTTTTTCGATCGCCGCATCCCGCACGCTGAAACCCTCTTCGGGACGCGTCTCCACAAGAACCGGCGTTCCGCCCGCGTACTTCACGATGTCCGGAAAACTCACCCAGTAGGGAGAAGGAATGATCACTTCGTCGCCCTGCTGGATGAGCACGCTCATGACATTGAAGATGGAATGCTTGCCGCCGACGCTGACCACGCATTCTTTCGCTTCGTACGTCGAGCCGAGCTCCCGCTTGTGCCAGGTGCAAATAGCTTCGCGCAACGGCATGATGCCGCTCGCGGGCGTGTACTTCGATTTGTTCTCTTCTATGGCCCGGATTGCTGCCATCTTGATGTGGTCCGGGGTTGGGAAGTCCGGCTCGCCGGGACCGAAATCGGCAATGTCGACGCCGCGCGCTTTCAGCTTGTCCGCTTCGGCGATGACTGCGGCGGTGGGCGAGATTTGGATGCGGTTGATGCGGTCCGTTAGTTGCACGCTGGCTCCTCGGGGAGAGTTTACACTGACTGTTGACAGTTTACCGTCAGGGGAGGAAAGGACAAATACCGAATTGGCCTGATCCGAATTTCGTCTGCCTCACAAGCTAGTCCGCAGGGCAGACTAAATTGGGTCCATTTGCAAACTAGTTTGCGGCGCAAACCAAATTTCCCAATCCCATTCGATTGCTGGTCTGGAATCCAACCTTCTGTAATCAGGAGACTTAGCCCTGAATTCGACCTTCGCAAATCAAGAAACCTTTGCGCGCAGCCGCTGCTCGACTATGGCGGGCACTAACCCCTCCAACGAGCCACCGTGCTGCGCGATCTCGCGCACCAGCTTGGAACTCAAGTAGCTGTACGGCTCCCCGGGCAGCATGAAGACCGTTTCCAGGCGCGGCTCGAGCTTGCGGTTCATCAGCGCCATCTGCAGTTCGTATTCGTAATCCGAAATGGCGCGGATGCCGCGGAGAATGACTCCCGCACTGCGCTTGCGTGCATAGTCGACCAACAATCCCTCGAAGACGTCTACTTCCACGTCGGCCCACTTTTTTGTGACTTCGCGCAACATCTCGACACGCTCGGGAACGCTGAACAACGGCTGCTTTTCCGTATTCCGCAGCACCGCAACAATCAAGAGATCAAACATCTTCTTACCCCGCTCGATCAGATCCAGGTGGCCGTTGGTGACCGGGTCAAACGAGCCCGGATAAATGGCAATCGATGTTTTCATTGAAGATTCATCAGTGGCTCAAGGCCACCGCTATTCTAACCTACGCTGGCAAGGGCGCGGCTTGCAAACTTGTGGACAACCAATGCGGCCGGTTTCGTCATTCTACAAATCCTCTTCGCAGGAGGACGGAGATGTGACAGTATGCGTTAGTCGGTGCTACATAGCAGCACGAAATGGTATGAATCCTAAGCGGGAAGGATTAACCCAGACCATGATTCTGAATTCAGATGGGAGAGGTTTTGGCTTGGTTTTTCTGTGCCTGCTTTTGCTCCCGAAATTAACCACGGCTCAACAGCTGACGCTGAACCTTACGCCTATGCCCGTGAGTGTGCAGGCGGGAACCGGAAGCCTGCGCGTGGACTCTTCCTTTTCCGTGGCGCTAGCCGGACACACCGAACCGCGCCTCGAGCGGGCCGTGGAGCGATTTCTGCAGCAGCTTGCGCGTCAAACGGCCCTTCCCTTGAGCCTCAAACCAGCTAAGACGCCGCAGGCGACACTGATCATTCGGACCGATCACGCCAGCAAAGAAATTGAGGAAGTTGACGAGGACGAATCCTATGTCCTGGAAGTGAGCACAGCGGGCGCAAAGCTCACCGCGCCCACGCCCCTGGGCGCGGTGCATGGCTTACAGACTTTTCTTCAACTGGTCGATATTTCGCCTGACGGGTTTGCCGCGGCCGCGGTCGCCATTCAAGACAAGCCGCGTTTTCCGTGGCGCGGACTAATGATCGATTCCGCGCGCCATTTCATTCCCGTCGAAGTGATTCGGCGCAATCTGGACGGCATGGAAGCAGTGAAGATGAATGTGTTTCATTGGCACCTCTCGGAAAACCAGGGCTTCCGTGCCGAGAGCAAGAGATTGCCGAAACTGCATGAGTTGGGCTCCGACGGCTTGTACTACACGCAGGAAGAAATCCGCGACCTGATTGCCTATGCGCGCGATCGCGGCATCCGCGTCGTACCGGAATTCGATCTGCCGGGCCACAGTACGGCGTGGTTTGTCGGCCACCCCGAACTGGCGAGCGGGCCGGGGCCGTACCAGATCGAGCGCCGCTGGGGTGTTTTCGATCCGGCCTTCGATCCCACGAGCGAACGGACCTACAGATTCCTTGACGAGTTCATCGGAGAGATGGCGAAACTCTTTCCGGATCAGTTTTTTCACGTTGGCGGCGACGAGGTGAATGGCAAGCAATGGGACGCGAACCAGCAGATTCAGGAGTTCATGCGCGCGCACGGCATCAAGAACAACCAGGCGCTGCAAGCCTATTTCAACAAGCGGCTCCAGGCCGTCGTTGAGAAGCATGGCAAGAGCATGATTGGCTGGGACGAGATTCTGGATCCCAGTCTGCCCAAAGACATCACCATCCAATCCTGGCGCGGCCCGGCTTCGCTCGCTGCCGCCGCAAAGCAGGGTTATCGCGGGCTCCTTTCGAACGGCTATTACCTTGACCTGGGCTGGCCCGCTGCCCGCCATTACGCGGTCGATCCCATGAGTGGGGACGCCGCAAATCTTTCGCCGGAAGAGAAACAGCGGATTCTCGGTGGCGAGTCTTGCATGTGGTCCGAGTACGTCAATGCGGAAAATGTGGATTCGCGCATCTGGCCCAGAAACGCCGCCATTGCCGAGCGTTTGTGGTCGCCGGAAGAAGTCCACGATCCCGCTTCGATGTACACGCGTCTGGATTCCATCAGTGCACGGTTGGAATGGCTGGGACTCACTCACCGGACGTATTACCGCCGCATGCTCCAGCGCATTGCGGGATCCGCCGCGACTCCCGATGAGTTCACCGCACTGCGGACGCTCACAGATTTGGTTGAACCGGTGAAAGATTACACCCGCCAACAGACCGCCCTGGCTGAGGCAACCAGTCTCACCCCGATGAACCGTGTGGTTGACGCCGTGCCGCTGGAAAGCGACACCGGAAGACGCTTCGGCGAACTTGTGGACAAATTTGTCTCCACCTCCTGTCTGGATGCGGAGATCGAGGCTCGCCTTCGGACACACCTTCTCCTGTGGCGCGACAATGACGCCAAGCTCCAGCCACTGGCGCAGCGCTCTCTCCTCGTTCAGGAGGTGGCGGGGCGCTCGCAAGACCTTTCGGCGCTTGCCTCGGCGGGACTTTCGGCGCTCCACGCCGTCTCAAAGAGGCAGCCCGCACCGGATACATGGAAGGTCCAGCAGTTCGCCATAATGGAGCAACTGAAGAAACCAAAAGCCCAGTTACTTCTGATTCCCATACCGGCAGTGCAGAAACTTGTAGAGGCGGCTGCTTCCGGCGGGGCGTGCGTTGGTGCCAAGCAATGAAACGAAACGTGAAGTCAGGGATTTACCCGTTCGGCTGGAGTTTGCGCAGGTGGCTGCTATAAGTAGCCTTGCCCAAAGAATCTTCTCAAATACGACCAATTTAGTCTTAGTATAAGTTATAAGAAATAAAGGATTTGTATGGTAAATTTAGCAAAACTTCTAGGTTGACTTTTAGCCTCCCCAGGATTATAGTGTATGTGCGACTGATTCGGTCGTATATTTGAGGAGCTTCCAGCAAGCGTTGGAGCGATGTTCAAGCTTTCCAAGAGGGCTGATTACGGGTTGATTGCCGTGAAGCATTTGGCCATGCACCGAAGGGAGCATGCCTGTAGCGCCAACGAGATCGCGGAGGAGTACGGCATTTCCTCAACGCTGATGGCGAAAGTGCTTCAGAAGCTGGCCCACAATTCGCTGGTGGCGGCAAAGCACGGTTCGAGCGGGGGCTACCAGTTAGCGAAGGAGCCTACACAGATTAGCGCGCTGGATGTCATTTCGGCCATCGATGGCCCGGTGCTGATCACTTCGTGCGTCACGAACCACGGGAATTGCGACGCGACGGAACGGTGCTCGGTCAAAGAGCCGCTGCGCCGGGTCAATGAGAGCATTTTGAGTGTATTGGGCTCGGTTACAATTGCGCAGATGAGTGAAGATCCGCACGAGCCCACACTGGTGGCATTGAGAACGTAGGAGAAGAGGAAACATGGCTGTCAAACTGCCGATTTACATGGACAATCACGCGACCACGCCGGTGGATCCGCGCGTCGTCGAAACGATGCTGCCGTATTTCACCGGAAAATTCGGCAACGCCGCCAGCCGCAACCACTCGTTCGGCTGGGCTGCGGAAGAAGCCGTGGAAAACGCGCGCCAGCAAGTTGCCTCGCTGATCAATGCCACGGCGAAGGAGATCATCTTCACCAGCGGTGCCACGGAGTCCGACAACTTGATGATTAAGGGCATCGCGGAGATGTTCCGTGAAAAAGGCAATCACATCATCACTCAGGCCATCGAGCACAAAGCGGTCCTGGATACTTGTAAGAACCTGGAGAAGCATGGCTTCGAGGTGACCTATCTCCCGGTTCAGCACGATGGACGCATCAGTCTCGACGATCTGAAGGCCGCGATTAGGCCAAAGACGATTTTGATCACCATTATGTATGCCAACAACGAAATTGGCGTGATCAACCCGATCGCGGAAATCGGCAAGATTGCCAAGGAACACGGTATCTTTTTCGCGGTGGATGGCGTCCAGGCCGTAGGCAAGATTCCGGTCGACGTCCAGAAGGACAACATCGACCTCCTGGCTATCAGCGCGCACAAGATTTACGGGCCTAAGGGCGTGGGCGCCTTGTACGTTCGCCGCCGCAATCCCCGCGTGCAACTCTCCGCCATTATCGACGGCGGTGGCCACGAACGCGGCATGCGTTCTGGGACGCTGAACGTGCCCGGCATCGTAGGTCTTGGCAAGGCCTGTGAGATCGCGCAGAAAGAAATGCCTGAGGAAGGCGCCCGGTTGCGCGCGCTGCGCGACCGCCTGAAGGCCGGGCTGGAGGCCAAGCTGGACGAGGTTTACGTCAACGGTTCGTTGGAGCACCGCCTGCCCAACAACCTCAACATGAGCTTCGCCTACGTTGAGGGCGAATCGCTCCTCATGGGCATCAACGATGTCGCGGTTTCCAGTGGTTCTGCTTGCACTTCGGCAACCCTTGAGCCCAGCTACGTACTCAAAGCATTAGGTGTTGGCGAGGACCTCGCCCACACCTCGATTCGATTCGGCCTCGGTCGTTTCAATACGCAGGAGGAAGTGGACTACGTTATCGACAAGATGGTGCAGGTGGTCACCAAGCTGCGCGAGCTATCTCCACTTTACGAGATGGCCAAAGAGGGAATCGATATCTCAAAAATGAAATGGCAAACCGCCTAAAGGATTGAATCACAGATCATGGCAAATGAAGGAACAATTCGCATTCATCGCTCGATCGGAGGCACCGGCGCGGCATTTCGCGTGGCGTTCGTGCCTTACGACGGGGAAAAGGAAGACGCCGCCGGAGGCGAACGCTCGTTCCGCGAGCTTCAGCAGGTCCGCGCATTTCTCAAAATGCTCGGACTTGGTGCGGAATACATCAAGGACGCTCTTCGGCAGCTGACCGCGGGCCGCTCGGCATCCGTGCCGAACGTTTCGCTCTCGGACAAGGCCGTGAAAAGCGCGGGTTTCGTAAATCTCGTGGATCTGGCAAGGAGCAACGGGTAATGGCATACAGCGACAAAGTAGTGGATCACTACAACAATCCGCGCAACGTCGGCAGCCTCCCCAAGACCGACCCCAACGTCGGCACGGGTCTCGTCGGCGCGCCGGAGTGCGGCGACGTGATGAAGCTGCAGATGAAGATCAATCCGGAGACGCAGGTCATTGAAGAAGCGAAGTTCAAGACCTTCGGCTGCGGGTCGGCCATCGCCAGCTCCTCGCTCGCTACCGAATGGGTGAAAGGCAAGACGGTCGATGAGGCACTCGCGATCAAGAACACGGATATCGTGCGCGAGCTCTCGCTTCCTCCGGTGAAGATTCACTGTTCGGTGCTTGCCGAGGACGCCATCAAAGCCGCCATCGGCGACTGGAAGAAGAAGCACGGCGTGGAAGTGCTGATCTCCGAGAAAGCCTCGCACTAAAGCCAAGCCTGCGACGCTGTCTCCAGTTTGTCATCCTAAACGCATCCGATGAGGATGCGTGAAGGATCTCAACGGAACCAGTCGCCGGCCGCTTTTCCGTTGAAGAGGAATTTGCATGGCAACAGAAGTCGAAAGTCCGAGCATCGCGAAGATCCACCTGACCGAGCGTGCCGCACGGCAAATCCGTGTGCTGCTCGAAAAGGAAGGTGTGTCTCCGGATGTTGGCGGGCTGCGCGTCGGTGTGCAGGGCGGTGGCTGCTCGGGTCTGTCCTATGCCATGCGCCTCGATACCCAGCCTCGTGATCGCGACAAGATTTTCGAAGAGCATGGCGCGCGCATCTTCGTTGACCCGAAAAGTTATCTGTACCTGAGCGGCACGACGCTGGAGTACGAAGAGACGCTCATGCGCCAGGGATTTGTGTTCCAGAATCCCAACGCGGCGCGGAACTGCGGCTGCGGCAGCTCTTTTACGGCCTAGGAGAACAGGCGTTCGCCTGTTCCCCGGTCAAACGCGGCGCAGGCTGGAGCCGGACAAGTGGTTGGCAGCCGCACCCGCCAGCCACTTTTTTTGTGCCCGCAGGCGGGGGAATGAATGCCGCACTTGCTTTTGATCTGGCTTGTAATTCTGATTCTCGCGCGTGAAGAGCTTTTGCTGGACGTCTTCCTAAATTGGAAATGGTTTCAGACACTGGGAAAACGCAAAAAGCGATTTGAATAGTTCAGATGAGCATTTCGTCTACATCCACGAATCCGCCGCTGGTCTGCTGGAACTGCCACGAGCGCACGCTGGGCACGCACTTTTGCCCGAGTTGCGGCAAGCTGCTGCAGTTGCCGCAGAGGATCGACTATTTCGCTCTGTTTGAAATGCCGCGCAAACTCTGGATCGAGATGAACGGCCTGGAGCAGAAATTCCTGCAGCTCAGTTGGAAACTGCATCCCGACAATTTTGTCAACGCGACAGAGCAGGAGCGTGAACTGTCGCTCAAGCGCAGCTCCGAGTTAAACGATGCCTACCGCACGCTGCGCGATCCCGTCTCGCGCGTCGAGTATTTGCTGGCCATCGAAGGCGAACGCAAGGAAGGGGAGAAGAAGCAGCAAGCCCCGCCCGAATTGCTTGAAGAAGTATTTGAGCTCAATGAATCGCTGGATGAATTGCGCGAAGCGAAGGCCGCAGGAGAGGATCTCGCAGAACTGAAAGCCGGCCTCGAATCCGCTGAAAAGAATTTTCAGGAAAAGCTTGGCGAAGTCGACAAGCAACTCCAAGCCGCCGCGCACAAGTGGGACGCCGCTCTCCAGGGCGACGCCGCCACGCGAAAAAAGATCATGGCGCGCCTTAACGAGTTACTGAATCGCCGTTCGTATATCCGGAATCTAGTGACGAACGTTGCCAAGGAATTGGCAGAGGTTTGATCGAAGACATGGGCAGAATCGTCGGAATCGATCTGGGAACAACCAACAGCCTCGTCGCGTACGCCGATCCGCAAACGGGCCAGCCGAAGTGTATCCCGGGTCCCTACGGCGACACCCTCTGCCCTTCGGTTGTGAGCCTTGATCCCGATGGCGCCATCATCGTTGGCGAACCCGCTCGCCGCCGCCTGCTGACGCAACCGGAGCGCACCATTTACTCCGTGAAGCGCCTCATGGGCCGCGGCCCCGCGGATGTTCAGGACGAATTGCGACTCTTTCCGTTCCGCATCGATCCCGCGAACAAAAATGTCATCCGTGTGCTGCTTGGCGATAAAGTTTTTACTCCGCCGGAAATTTCCGCCTTCATTCTTCGTGAGCTGAGAAACTGGGCGGAGGCTTATTTTGGCGAACCCGTGGATCGCGCCGTCATCACCGTCCCCGCTTACTTCAACGATGCCCAACGCCAGGCTACCAAGGATGCCGGGAAAATCGCCGGCCTCGAAGTTCTGCGCCTCGTGAACGAACCCACCGCTGCGGCGCTGGCCTACGGCCTCCACGAAAAGCAGCGCGGCCGCGTCGCGGTCTACGATCTCGGCGGCGGCACGTTTGACATTTCCGTCCTGAAGCTCATCTCCACCAGCGAGGGCGACATCTATCAGGTACTCTCGACCAACGGCGACACCCACCTCGGGGGCGACGACATCGACAATTTGCTCCAGGCCTTTGTCCACGAGCAGATTCTCCGGCACGACCGCATCGATTTTTCGCCGCACGGCGAACTGGCGCAGGAACTCCGCAAGGCTCTCATCGAAGTGAAGCATCGGCTTTCTGAATCCGAGACCGCGATACTCCACTTTCCCTTGCCGGACGGAAAAGTCTTTACGCATGAATTTACCCGCGGCGAATTCGAGGCGCTTATTCGGTCCGTCGTGGACCGCACCATAGGGCCCGTCAAGCAGGCGCTCGCCGATGCACAGCTCAAGCCTAGGGACATGGAGGAAGTGGTCCTCGTCGGCGGCGCCACGCGCACGCCGCTGATTCGCCGCACGGTGCAGGAGTTCTTCGATCGCAGGCCGCACACGGAGCTGAATCCCGATGAAGTCGTGGCGCTCGGCGCAGCGGTGCAGGCCAACATTCTCGATCGCGGCGTCAAGAACATGCTGCTGCTCGATGTGACGCCGCTTTCGCTGGGAATCGAAACGTATGGTGGTGCGGTTGCGAAAATTATACCGCGCAACTCCACGATTCCCGCGAGCGCGCAGGAGCTCTACACCACCGGCGTCGACAATCAAACAGGTATCGAGATTCATGTTCTCCAGGGCGAGCGCGAACTCGCAAAAGACTGTCGCTCGCTCGCACGTTTCACGCTGAAAGTGCCGCCTGCTCCCGCCGGGCTGCCCCGCATTGAAGTAAAATTTCTGATCGACGCCAACGGCATCCTGCAGGTTGCCGCAAAAGATCTCCGCAACGGCCAACAGCACTCGATTGAAGTTCAACCGAGCTATGGCATCAATGATTCGGAAATCGAGCGCATGCTCGAGGAATCCATCGAGTACGCCGAGCAGGATTTCGCCGAGCGCCAGGTCATCGAAGCGCGCACGGAATCCGAATCAATCCTGACCGCGACCGCGAAAGCGCTGGCGAATCCCCAGACGGCTGAACTGTCCGCCGAAGAGCGTCGAAAAATCGATGAGAGCGTCGCCGCCTTGAAAAACGCCGTTACCGGCAACGATTACAAGCTGATTCGCAAGCGCATCGACGAATTGAATCACGCGACGGAGCATCTGGCGGAATTGCTGATGACTTCGGCCGTTTCAACGGCCCTCGAAGGCCGCAAGCTCGCCGAGGTTTAAGCGCAGAACGCTTTTGTTCGTCATTCCGAGCGAAGCGAGGAATCTCTCCTCGAATTCGGCTAGACGATGACGAAATTGGGGGAATAGATCATGGGCGGCAGCAATCCATACATCGAAGAAGTCAAATACAAACCCGCCACGAAGAAATACAAGGTCACCTTTCTTCCCAGCGGCAAAACCATCGAGGTCGACCCGGAGCAAATTCCATACGGCCACAACGGCCTTCCGGGAAGCATCCTCGACATTTCCGAAGGCATCAAAGCCGGCCTGGACCACGCCTGCGGCGGCGTCTGCGCCTGCTCGACCTGCCACGTCATTGTTCATCAGGGCCTGGAGTCGTGCAACGAAGCTACCGACGCCGAACTGGACGAGCTCGACGAAGCTCCCGGCATCACGCCAAAGTCGCGCCTCGGCTGCCAGACCGTTCCCGATGGCACCACCGACATCGTTGTGGAAATCCCTGATTGGAACAAGAACTACGCCAAGGAACTCGATCACTGATGCTGTTGTAGCGGCGGGTTTTATCCCGCCATCCTTTCTCTGTGATCTTTGCGCCCTCTGTGTTAAATCTTTTTCTGGAGTTGACATGCCGCCGACATTCGGTTGGGACAATTTCGAAGACATTGCCATCGCGCTCACCGACAAATATCCAGACACTGATCCGCTGACCGTGCGCTTCACCGACATGCACAAATGGATCACCGAACTTCCCGGGTTCACCGGCGATCCGGCGGCCTCGAACGAATCGAAGCTGGAAGCCATCCAGATGGCTTGGCACGAGGAATTTCAGGACCGTCAAAGCTGAAGCGGCTTTGCTGCAGTCTTAGTTTTCATTTAGGCCGCAACCGGCGATTTTCGTTCGCTTGTGGCATGCAGGATTTTTCCGTATTCTAGTTGGGTTGGACTCACATTTAAATCTGGCGCTATGGTGCAACGGTTAGCACGCGGCCCTTTCAAGGCCGAAATACGGGTTCGATTCCCGTTAGCGCTACCAAATTCCTGCTGTCCTCAGTTTTTGAGTAACCCGAACCCAGGCGTTACTGATTCAACGTGAAGATCATTTCGGTTTTGAAAATGCCGCACCCTGGCCGCGGCTTGAAGCTGATGGTCTTGGCGGTGGCGAGCAGGGCGTCAGCCGCCTCTTTTGATGAAGCTTCAAGGAGCTTTGCCTCGGAAACATGGCCGTCTTCGTCTATTACTATCGCGACCTTGCCCTGCACCTTCATTTTCTTCCACTTTTCGCGATACTCTTGCGGTGTCTTGGGTTGGCTCACTATTTCGGGCGGTTTACGACATGCTTTCTGGTTGCTCTGACCGCCTGCGGAAAGCGCTCCACAAGCGGCAAGAGAGAGTTGAACCAGCAATGAGAATAATCGCGGGAGCCTGTGCCGCACGAACGAGAAGTTAGCAGGAAAAGCCTGTCAATTCAATATTCGAGGAGCTGCCTTGAGTTACGTCGAAAAACATCTTATCCCGGGCGAATCTATCCAATACCAGACCAAGCTCCACTGGATTGTCATGCTGGGACACATCGCCATCGCCGCGGTTTTCGAACTGCTCGCCATAACATTTCTCCTCGCGTCTTTTTCCAGTTGGAAAGGAGCTAGAGTTGCACCTCCGCGCAGCGCCATGTATTGGGGTGCTGTTCTTTGTTTCGTAATCGGGGCGATTTTCTTCAGCATCGGTCTGCTGAAGCGCACGGTCACGGAGATGGCCGTCACCAACAAGCGGGTCATCGTAAAGTCCGGTCTCGCGGAGCGCCGCACAACCGAAATCCTCCTCTCCAGAATCGAAAGCGTTGTGGTCGATGAGCCGGCCTTGGGAAGAATTCTGGGCTACGGCACGGTGATTGTGCGCGGCACTGGTGGTACTCCCGAAATATTCGAAAAAATCCAGCACCCTTTAGAATTCAGGCAACAGGTGCAAAGCCAGATCGCTAGCGGAGCGAAAGCAAAATGAACGGCCATCTTGCCAACTACCTTCACCCTTGCACATTTGTCTCCGCCCAAGATGCATCGATGGATTGACGCGAACACGTCTCATGACGCGCCAGGAATCGACAAAAGGAAAGCCGGTTTTCACCCGCCGGTTCGTGGAAGCCCTGAGCTATACCGCGCGGCTTCATGCGCGGCAAGTTCGTAAGCGCACCGGTCGTCCGTACATTGGCCACCTGCTGGGCGTCACATCCATCGTGATCGAATACGGCGGCGACGAAGAAATGGCCATCGCTGCACTGCTGCACGACGCGGTCGAAGATCAAGGCGGCCTGCCCCGCCTGCGGGAAATCCGCAGAAAATTCGGCGCACGCGTGGCGCGCATCGTCGACGGCTGTACCGATTCTTACACCGAACCCAAACCTACCTGGCGTGCCCGCAAACTCGCTTATATCCAGCGCGTCGCAGCAGAACCCGCCGACGTTCGCCTGGTTTCTGCCGCCGATAAGCTTTCCAACGCTCGCGAAACACTCCATGAACTTCGCGTGCACGGCGATTCGGTGTTCGAGAAATTCGAGGGAAAGAAGGAAGGCACGCTCTGGTATTACCGTGCGCTCGTTGAGGTGTTTCGCAAAGCTGGCACGAATCCGCTCATTGACGAGCTCGACCGCGTCGTCACCGAACTCGAGTCACTCGCAAAGTAGTCCGCATTTCCCACAATGCGAGTGAATCGCATTCGTAGACTCTTTGCAGGGGCGCAGCATGCTGCGCCCCTGCCACTCGGGCGTCCGCTAAAATGTCAGCTTTAATTTCGCCGACACACTCGGTGGCGGCTCCACTGCCGTCCCGGAAAACAAGCTTGCGAAGTTGATCACGTTCACGCGATCGGCCAGGTTGGATACCTGAATCTGCAGCGCGGCGCTCCGCTGTTCTTTCCGGTAAATCTCCGCTCCCCCCGCTGCCTCCACGGAAAGATTCGGCCGCACGCGCCCGCGGCTTAGGTTCACCTGGCTCAGAATCGCCGGGCCATACTGTGCCAGCAGGAAATTCGGGTCGGCTTCGCCCGTATCCGCCGGCAGGCCGCTGCCGTATTGCGCGCTCATCGCCAGCCAAACACGCCCTGGCGCCTGGAAACGAATTCGCGTGCGCAACGTATTCCGCTGGTCCTGCGTGACCGCAAACTTGCTCGTGACCGTCAGCAGGTTTGCCGCGTTGCTTCCGAGAAAGAGCCCGCCGGTAATCGGTCCCTGACCATAACCGGATTGATTCGCATAGCTCAAGTAGCCCGAGAATCTTCCCCACTGCGGCACTTCCAAACGCAATTCCTCGCCAAAGATGCGCGCCTTGGTGAAGGCAATCGGGAAACCAATGCCGGTGTCCAGCAGCACATCATCATCGGGATAATTGCGGAAGCCGCGCCGGAACACCGTCGCATCCAGCCGCAGCTTGCCGAAAAAAGCCTTTGTGAATCCGGCTTCATAAAAATTCGCTCGCGCCGGCCGAACCGGGAGCCGCAACACGGAAGGACTGATGGCATCGAGCTGCGAGGAACTCGCCAGGAGCAAATTTTCGACTGCCGGCGTTTGGGACACGCGATCGTAAGAAACGTGCAGCAGCAAATTCAGTGCGGGAACAAATCGCGAAACGCCCACGCGCGGGTTCCAGGCCGATTCCTGCACCATAAATCCATAATGATCGAAGCGCAGCCCGGCGCTTACGTTCCAATGATTCAGGCGAAACTGATCCTGCACATACGCGGAAGGCTCGGCGTCCCAACGACGATCCGCAAACTGAAACTGCAGTTGGGTCCCCGGATCGAAAAGACTCGGATTCGTGATGGTGTACTGCAGCGCTTCGTGCACCGGACTGAAGATGCCATCTGCCCCGGTTTTCCAATCGTGACGCCCGCGATGTCCCGCGAGGTCCGCGCGCAAATATCCCTCGCGATATCCGCGATCTTGAAAAACAATGACGGGGGTTGCCGCTGCGTTCGAGTGCAGCATCGCACTCGCGTCGCGCACGCTGCCGGAAAAACTCAAGAACAAGTCTTGGGAGATGGGGTGCTGAAAATAAATCTGCCCGCTCGTTTCGGTATTCGCTATATCTTGTCGCTGGCCGGCAATTTGCTGCACCAGTTCATCGGGCACCAGAAATCGCACTGCATTGCGCGTGACCGTAACGCGCAACCGGTCTCCTCCCGCAAAATCCCGTTCGTAGGATCCCGAGAAGCCTCCGGCATTTCCCCGGTTCGTGAAGTTTTGCAGGACGGGGGGATCCAGATACCGGGCGGTGTGAAATCCGTCGCCGCTCGCCGAAAAGCGATTCTGCCCTTGAACGAAGGAGAGGCTCCCCGACCCGTTCACGGTCGAAAAACTTCCTCCGCTTGCATTGAGTTGCCCATGCAGCCCTGCTGGTACATCTTTCTGCGTCGTGAGTTCCACGATACCGCCCAGCTTCCTTCCGTACTCCGCTGGAAAATTCGCGGTGATCACGCGTAGCGATTCCACGTTGTCCGCGTCGAACGCAGGCGCAAAAGCCGGAGAACGGTTTTGTGTCATCGGCAGCCCATCCACGACAAACTGCACGTCATATTCCGAGCCGCGCGGGTGCAGCACGCCGTTGGCCTCCAGCAGCCATCCGGGTTGATCGGCCACCAAATCCAGCAGATCGCGTCCCGGTTGCGTCGCAGCTTGCTCCCCGATCGCCTGCCGCCCGACGGTATTGAGCGTCCCTGTGCGATTTGGATCCACCAGTGTCGCCGTGTCGGTCACCTGCACTTGTGTCGTCAGCGGAGCCACGCCCAGCGTCACCGTCAGATGCACCGGCACTTCCGAGCGAATCTCCACCAGCTCGCTCCATGGCGCGAATCCCTCCGCATGCAAACTCAGCCGGTAAACCCCGAACGGCAAATCCTGCGCCACGTATCGCCCGTCCGCGCCTGCGACAAACGTCCGCCGGAACTCGTTTGCCTCGCTTGCCAATTCGCCGGGGGGCGCCACCGCCGCGCCCTGCGCGTCGTGCACTTCAATGCGCAACTCCCCGCGCACGCGCTGCGCCTTCGCGTTGGGCACGTAAAGGAAAAAAAACGCAAAAACTCCTGCGGACATCAATGTGTCTCTAAAAAGCATTTTTGGCGATCAATGCGCCACCGTGTCTCACGGAACCAAACGTTTCGCTCTCCGGTGAGCCTCTTTAGCAGTCTTCCC
>QHYN01000205.1 GCA_003224145.1 Acidobacteriota bacterium | reverse complement strand
CCTGTTCTTTCACCTGTTCGATGCCGCCAAGTTCTATGCGCGCGGCGCGTAGCGCATCCTTCGGCGGCATGCCGGCGCGGATTTTTTCGTCGGCCAGGAGGAGTTCGTGGGAGCGGATTTCGGCATCCAATTCGCGCTCCTCGCGTTGGTTGTGGAGGAGGTTGCGCAACAGGCTTGCCAGGTGAGTGAAGGCCATAAGCTTTCTTTTCAGGAGGCTTCGAGGGTCCGGGTAATCGCCAGCGCAATGCGCCCCCATCGCTTGGTTTCGGCTTCCAGTTGTCGGCGTCCCGCGCTGGTCAGCTTGTAATACTTGGCGCGCCGGTTGTTTTCCGATTCCCCCCAATAGGGGACAAGCCAGCCTTCTTCCTCCATGCGATGCAACGCGGGGAAGAGCGAGCCAGGCTTTACTTGAAATGTGCCCCTGGTGATTTGCTCGATGCGGCGGGAGATGCCCAGGCCGTGCATTTCGGCGAGGGCTAGGGACTTCAGGATCATCATGTCCAGCGTGCCTTGCAAAAGGTTCGTTTGATCCGGTGCCAAGGGGGTTCTCCTATAGATGTTCTGTAGGAAGATGCAGGTTTTGCTACAGAATGTCAATAGGAGCCTTTAGGGTGTTGGCTGAAATCTCGTCTGGCCGCCCTGGCCGCTTGTGCATCCACTCAGGCAGCCTGAGCATTCGAACGCGGCGCGTTCGACGTCGCATTACAGACAGCGCGAAAGAGTGTTAAGATTTCTGCGTTTCTTGCTGCTCCGTATGCCGATCAAAGAGAAAAACTATTGGCTCGAGACTGTGAGCGCGCCGGCATTGCTGCACGCGGGCGATCTGCCTGAAAACGCCGACGTGGCGATTGTTGGCGGAGGCTTTTGCGGACTTTCCGCGGCACGCGCGCTGGCGAAGCGCGGCGTGCACGCTGCCGTGCTCGAAGCCGAAACCTTCGGCTGGGGCGCGAGTTCGCGCAACGGCGGCATGGTCCTCACCGGACTGAAATTGCCGGTGCCCACGCTCATCAAGCGTTACGGGCGCGAAACCGTGCGCAAGATGTTTGCGGCCTCGATCGAATCCATTGATTGTGTCGAGCAAATCGTGTGCGAGGAAAAGATCGACTGCGATTTTTCCCGCTGCGGCCACCTCGAAGTGGCATGCAAGCAAACCCACTTCGATGGCTACGAAGAATCGGCCGCGCTGATTCAGCGCGAATTCGGTCACGGGCGGCGCATCGTTTCCAAAAGCGAGTTGCGCGGCGAAATCGGCTCGGACATTTATTTCGGTGGCATGGTGGACGAAACCAGCGCAGGCCTGAACCCCGCGCGTTACGTTGCCGGCCTCGCGCGGGCCGCGCAACGCGCGGGTGCTTGCCTGCACGATCACACACGCGTCGAGAGAATCGAGGCGGAATCAAATAACGGAACGCGCCGATTCCGCGTGCGCACTTCCAGGGGCATAATTGCCGCGCGCGAAGTGATGCTCGCCAGTGGCGCTTACACGAGTGAAGCGACCCCCGCCTTGCGGAGAAAAATCATTCCCATCGGCTCCTACATCATCGCCACGGAAGTTTTGCCTGCCGCACTGGCCCAGGAACTCAGCCCGCACAACCGCATGATCTACGACTCCAAACACTTCCTCTACTACTACCGGCTCACACCCGACAACCGCATGCTTTTCGGCGGGCGAGCCGCGTTTTTCCCGGAAACCGAAAACACGGTGCGGCAAAGCGCGGAGATTCTGCGCCGCGGCATGATCGGGGTGTATCCGCGACTGCGCGACACGAAAGTCGAATATGTGTGGGGCGGCACGCTGGACTTCACCCTCGACGTGATGCCGCATGCCGGAAAAATCGATGATATGTATTTCGCCGCCGGCTTCGCCGGCCACGGCGTTGCAGCGGCCACCTGGTTTGGCGCAAAACTCGCCGGCCTGGTCTGCGGCGAACCGAACAGCACTCCGTTTGACGGAATCCCGTTTCCCGCCGCGCCCATCGGCCTGCGCAGCGGCCATACGTGGGCGCTCCCTCTTGCCGGCGCGTGGTACAGAATCCTCGACCTTTTTACATAGGGCGTGAGCCCGTCCCATTTCTTTGGGGTCGGAATGCCCAAATAAGGAAATACACCGGCAGGGCGAGCAGCACCGGCACGGGTCCCCACTTTCGCGCAAAGGGATCGCTTCCCACCAAGGCGACGACGCTCATCACGAGCGGCGCAACGACGACATAGAGCAGTCCGGTGCGTCCCCAAGGAATGCGAAAGGGCCGCGGCAAATCGGGCTGAGTTTTGCGCAGGCGCCACGACGCAAGGACAGTAAGAATGGTTACGCCGATGCGCAGCCAGACATAGATGGTGAGGAGCTGCACCATCGTTTTCTGTGCCAGCAACGCATACACGATCGAGGAGGCGATGATGGCAATCCACGGCGTTCCGTAGCGCGGGTGCCGCACCGAGAATGCCGCGGGTAGATACCCATCCTCCGCCATCGTGGAAGGCATGCGCGTGCTGGTCAGCACTGTGGCGTTGAGCAACGAAACATTGCCGATGATGGCGGCGATGGTTATGACAAAACCCAGCCAGGGCCCTCTGATGAGTTGCGCGGCATCGGAAAAATAGCCGGTATGCCACTTCTGCCAGTCTCCGAGCGCGGCGAGCGAGAACAGCGTGGGCAGAAAATACGTGGCGATGGAAAGCGGCACGACGATGGCCAACGCCCGCGGATACGTGCGCTGCGGATTTTCCACTTCCTCGGCCACACTCGAAAGTTGCTCGTATCCCGAGTAGAGCCACAAACCCAGCGCCAGCCCCGCGCCGAATACCTGAAACTTCGGTGCATGCGGAGGCACCAGAGGTGAAAACGGATTGTGGTGCCACTTCAGCGCTGCGATGACGCACAGTACAGCGACGACCAGAAGCACAAAAACTTCCAGTACTGTGGAGACGACGCCGACCATTTGAATCCCGCGCACGTTTATGTAGCAAATCACTGCGATCAGAGACGCCGCGATCGCGTAGTGGGTCCAGCCGTGAACCGGAGTGAAATAAAACGAGATGTAGTTCGTGAGATAGTCGGCGAAGAGCACAGCGTACGTGGCAGCCAGCAGAAACGAAGCGCTCCAATTCCACCAGCCGGCGAGGAAACCCCAGAAGTCGCCGAATCCCGCGCGCACCCAACGGTAGAAGCCGCCTTCGACAGGAATCGCCGTGGTCAGCTCGGCGGCCACGAGCGACACCGGAATACACCAAAAGAGCGGGATGAGCAGGAGATAGAGCTGCGTGAGGCCGGGGCCGCTCTTGGTGACCATGTCCTCGAGGCCGAATGGCCCGCCGGTGGCATAGGCGTACATGACGAAGACGAAGGGAAGCAGGCTCGCTTTGCGAAGAGCCACGCGCGGGGCGTTTGTGTTGTGATGGAGACTGGGAATGTTGGTTGGCCTCTTTACGCTGGGATCGAGACACAAAAACGCTCCCAGCGAGGGTAGCGTATTCCATGGTCCAAGGGCGAGCAAATGAAGTAGAGAAAGTTAAGAAGGTAAAGGAGGTAAAGGAGGCAGAGGAGTACGGAAAACCGTGTGCGATGGAAGGGTGGCTCCACGAAGGACAGTAGTTTGGTGAAGGTCCAGAGCGGGAGGAATACCCCCACACCCCGGCAGTTTTCGTAAGAGTGGCAAACAAAGGACTTGGGGTATACTGAACTTGGAAGAGTATACGGAACTCTGGAGGACGAAGAGAGGGGGGTACACACCCCGGCAAAGGTGCAAGAGCATGAAAGGAAAATGGTTGCGGGAGGAGCATCATGGAAGTGATTGAAAATAAAGGGGCGCTGCCCCACAAATCGGATTTACACGTTGTGAGGACGGAAGGAACATTTTGAAATCTTCTGTTGGCAAGCCGACTACCCCCCAGGCATTTGTATGAATCTTAAAACAAAGGAGTTACAGAATTTGCAATTCGTAAGTGATTGAAAAGAAAGGGCAGAGGTTAGAGGTTGGATACTATTAGAGAGGAGAAAGAGCGGAGGGACGAAGAATCTAACGCAGAGATCGCTGAGAACGCAGAGTTCGCCGAGCGGGAAAGTGTATAAACGCGATGGCGCTGCGTGATGTTGAGATCTTCGATCGAGGAATCTTCGTGACCTCCGATTGAAAGTGGAAGGTTGAAAGTCAACCCAAGAGAGGAACAATCTAAGGCCGAGACGCTGGGTTTGCAGAGGGGGCGCAAAGAGGAGGCTTGCGGTACGGGGCGGCGGGAGGGGAGTCGAGAATTCACGATGCATGATAGCGCTAATTATAAGACTTATTAAGTTGAAATAAAGTATTCATTTCGAGTAAGTTGCGGAATCGTTCGAAGGGGCGCGTAAGAGAAAGAAAACACAGGGGTAGAGCACACAGGGGAGGGTCAACAGTCGACAGTTAAGGGTTGAAAGTAGGAATTTGAAATGAATTTGGGGCGGGAGAAATGCAACAGCCGCTCGGTGTTTGCTTTTCAACCGCTCCCCCTGCTGACTGGCATTGGGGAGTTCCAAGTCCTCATCCGCTTTCACCCTCTATTCTCCGCACTTCGCTTTACCCGGAATTCCCATTTTCACCCGGTAGACCAGCCCTTCGGGGGGCGTATACTGTCAGCAAACCTTGCTCATGCATTGCAACTCGAGGTTCCCATGCACAACCGTCTCACCCTCAAGCGTGCATTTGAGGGGAAGTGCGCATGTGCGGGACGCCTCTCGTTCTGGAAAGTAAGCGGCCCTCGCAATGGACGAGATGACTGCGAACGGGCCGCCTATAAAAACAGAAAAGCGGCGCGGCGCCCGTTTTCCCGTCGTTGTTCCCATAGAGGCGAAGTGGCAACAGGCGAGCGGCAAGAGCGTAAAACAAGCGGCTAAGGCCATCGAGGTGAACGCTCAGGGGGGCCTGCTAGAGATGAAGGTTTACCCTAGCATTGGCAGCCAGCTCGAGCTGACGAACCTCCTTTCGGGCGAAGCATTTCGGGCGCGTGTTGTGGGCACCCGCCGAACCACCGAAGGCCATGTGCTGGGCGTAGCGGTCGAGCTTCTGATTCCTAGTGAGACTTTTTGGGGTGTGAATTTCCGGTTGAAGACAACCAGCGCCGAGCTCGTCAGACTCAGCCACGCTATGCAGTCAGGCAACATAGACCCGCGCATACTAAGGGAGTTCCGCGATGCCGTGGATTATGTCCGCAAGACGGCATGGGCCGCCGAGGAGTGGCAGGAGCGCCAATTGCAGCGGCGTGATCCGCACACCGTGCTCCCGCTGATTACGGCTGAACGCATCCGCCGCGCCACTCAGCTCAGTGAATCCATATCCGCCGACTTGGCCGCCCATGAAGTGAGCAGCGAGACTACGGGAATGCGTGAGTTCTTCCGGGCCGTCGAGCGCGTATACCAGCATCTGGTGGATCTCAGGGACCGTGAATCGTGACCGTAGGGGCTGGGGCAACCCTGCCAGGAAGAAGTACGGAAAGCACAAAATCTGCGATGAGCGATTTTGTTTCTACTGGGTTCTGTCGAGCTGATTTTCCAGAATTGGTTTTGATCGTGGGGAGGTGGGAGCAACAATCTTAACTAGACGTCAGTTTAACCCGAGGTGTAGCCTTTGCCTTTGTTCCCTCGCGGAGGAGCCCACATGAGCCGCCATCGATCAGCACTGATACTGGCACTTTCGGTCTGTTTCTGCCCCGGTTGCCAACAAGAGACAGTGGATACGCGCGCTCAGGACGAGCGTGCCATTCGCGAGGCGGATGCCGCGACACTAAAGGCAGCGCAAGCAAAGGATGTCGACGGTGCAGTCGCCAACTATGCGGAGGATGGCTCCTGGCTTCCGCCCAATGCCCCGATGGTCAACGGCAAAGCCGCGATCCGGGCGGGCTGGTCGAAGCTGATCGGCAGCCCGGGGTTCAACATCGACTGGCAGATCGACAAATTGGAAGTCGGCCGGGCTGGTGACCTCGCGTATACGATCTATGCCTACCAGTTGGCTCTTGAGGGTCCCAACGGCAAGCCGATCACCGACCACGGTAAGGATATGGCGATTTGGAAGAAGCAGTCGGACGGCAGTTGGAAGATGATAGCGGACACTTTTAACTCAGATCTCCCCTCAGTAGCTCCAGCTCCAGCGAGGACTCATGAGACCAGGCACGGCGCCACCAAACACCGTCCGGGCAAGAAACATCGTAAGACCGGATAGCTCGATCCCTGCGAACAACGGGAAAATCTTGTCCCCTCGCCGCGCGGTACCAAAACCCGGGCGTATTTGTCTGGTTAGCGAATTACCGGGCAATAAGCCCTTTATCTGGCTTGCAGGTCGGGGAAAGTCACCGTTGCACAGGTCACGAATACACGATTCCCTTTTTCACCTCACTCCTACTTCACCCATGCCATCCCGTCTGCGTCTGGCCCGGTCTGCAATTTGCTGCTTACTGTAAGCGTCTTCAGATCAATCGCGGCCACCGCTCCGTCCTGCGCCAGCGCGACAAACGCGCGCGAACCATTGTTCATGGCACTTGGTGTGGGACCATCCACATTCACCCGAATCTTCGGGATGATTAGACCAAGGTGCGCGGCCTCTGTATGCCGGACTGTCGTACCGGTGGAAAGTTTGCGTCCAAGTGCCCGATAAGTCGGGCGGTCTCAATGGTCGACGCAACACTAAGCCCGAAGTCTACTTGCAGGAGTCTCAAAAGCTAAATTCGTTTCATGAGCGTTGAATCAAACGGAACACTACCCTGGCTAGGGTTCTGACGGAGTACAAGCCGACAGATCGGTTCTCTAGGGGAAGTATCGTCGGATCAAGTGATTAGATGGTGTTGCAACGACCTGTTGAACTCGCACGGATTACCGGACAAATGCCAAAAACATCTGTTTTTGCAAAGCTTGAACTAACTGCCCAGAAGAAAGGCAGGATGGCGGGCCGGGGCGGATTTGCACAGGGGTGCACAGAATAAGTACGGAGAGGTGTGCCGTTCAACTCTAGAATGGAAGAGGTCCAACGATGGCGACCACACCAAGAAGTGCGGGCTCGTCGATGGAATGTGGCCCGACCGCCGGTGCACGCAAGGCCACGATTACATTTGGCCGGGAGATTTGTGGTTCTCTCGACATCGCCGAACAGCGAGAATGGTTGGTAACGAATGGCATCGGCGGGTACGCATCCGGGACCGTGAGTGGCAATCTGACCCGCCGGTATCATGGCCTCCTGGTCGCCGCACTCCATTCGCCCGTGGGACGGACTCAACTGGTGGCAAAGCTGGATGAGACGGCCAGCTATGACGGCTCCGACTATGCGCTGGCCACGAATCGTTGGGCAAGCGGCGCTGTCGAACCGAAGGGCTACCTGAACCTAGAGAGGTTTCGTTTGGAGGGCACCAGCCCGGCGTGGCGATTCGTGCTGGGCGATGCCCTGCTGGAGAAGCGGATCTGGATGCGGCAGGGCGAGAACACGACCTATGTCCAATACGCGTTGCTCCGGGGTAGCCGTTCGGTTCGTTTGGGGTTGAAAGCTTTTGTCAACTATCGCGACTTTCATTCCAGCACCCATGCCGGGGATTGGCGGATGCGGATTGCGTCCGTCGAGCACGGAATACAAATCACTGCCTTTGACGGGGCCACACCATTCTATCTGCTGAGCGCCGATGCGAAACTCGAACCAAAGCACGAGTGGTACCGCGACTGTTTCCTGCCGATGGAAAGAGACCGCGGCCTCGATGAACAGGAGGACCATCTTTTGGCGGCAATGTCGACTGTCGAACTAGCTCCCGGCCAGAATGCGACTTTTGTGGTGACAACCAATGGGCAGGCAGAGCTGGATGGGACTCGAGGCTGGCTCGAACAGGTTGAGCATGAAAAAAATCTGCTGTCCCAATGGTCGGGAACAGATGCCAAAGCCGCATCCGCAGTACCCGCTTGGGTTGGCCAACTCGTTCTTGCTGCCGACCAGTTCATTGTAAAGCGCGGATTGCCGGAAGAACCGGAGGGAAGATCGATTATTGCGGGCTATCACTGGTTTGGCGACTGGGGCCGCGACACGATGATTGCGCTGCCTGGACTGACGCTGACAACCGGCCGTCCCGAGATAGCCAAGAAGATCCTTCTCGCCTTCGCTCGATTCGTGGATGGCGGAATGCTGCCCAACCATTTTCCAGACGCTGGTGGGCAGCCCGAATACAGCACGGTGGATGCCGCGCTCTGGTTCTTCGAGGCTATCCGGCAGTATTTCGAAGCGACCAAAGACACAGAGACCTTATCGAGGCTGTATCCCTTCCTAGCCCAGATCATCAGCGCCCATGTCCAAGGAACCCGATATCACATTCATGTGGACAAGGCCGACGGACTTCTCTATGCCGGCGAAGAGGGAGTTCAACTCACCTGGATGGACGCGAAGGTCGGAGACTGGGTGGTGACACCCAGGATCGGAAAACCGGTGGAAGTCAACGCGCTTTGGTACAACGCGCTCAAGACGATGGCCAGGTTTGCGCCCCTGCTGGGCAAATCCGCCGAGCCGTTCCTTACCAAAGCGGCGATGGTCAGGGAGAGCTTTGGCAAATTCTGGAATCCGGCTTCCGGCTATTGTTTCGACGTGATCGATGCTCTTGGCATTGGTAGTGACACTTCTCTCCGCCCCAATCAGATTTTTGCGGTGTCCTTGCCGGAGAGTCCCCTTTCGCCGGAACAACAAAAGGCTGTCGTGGATGTTTGCGCGCGGCGATTGCTGACCTCGCACGGGCTTCGGAGCATCGCTCCAGGGGAGCGTGGTTATCAGGGACATTACGGAGGCGGTCCGCGCGAGCGCGACGGCGCTTACCATCAAGGTACCGTCTGGGGCTGGCTCCTGGGACCATTCGTGCTGGCGCACTTGCGCGTCTACGGAGATCGCCAAGCAGCGGAGAGCTTCCTTGAACCCATGGGAACACAAATCACGGCGAGGGGCCTCGGGACGTTGGGAGAAATCTTCGATGGGGACGCGCCCTTCCCGCCGCGCGGATGTATTGCCCAGGCTTGGACGGTTGGTGAAGTGTTGAGAGCCTGGCGCATGACCATGGGAGCCTGACTCACATTCTTGAATCGCGCTTTTCGAGAGAGGGGCGGCGAGGGAGACTGCGCGAAGAGGAGAACACCGCGGGTTCCTGCGTACGTTCTTAGATCAAATCGATTAATTAAAGGAGAATCGCGATCACCCACTCCTGGGAGCGAGGCGCGAGCGCGGCTCAGTTTGCTGGCTGGGGCTGTTCCGCGCGCTTCTGTTTGATTTCCTTGACTTTGTCGACGAGGTCGTCGGCCTGTTTCAAGAGGCTGGCGCGTTCATCGGCGGATTCCACCATGTCGGCCTTGCGGCGATACAAGAGGTTCAAATAAGCCATGGCGTCATCGTAGTCGGGACGTAGCTGAATGGCCTTCTGGAGGGCGGCAATGCCTTCATCGACGAGGGCGCTGTATTTGGCGGTGTACTCGGCGCGGACGGAAGGAGGAAGCGGGTCAGTATCTCTCACCTGCTTCTTGATGTTGTTCTTGTTGTACTCGGCTCGCATTTCATTGTTGGTGCGGAAGGCTAAGGTCCAATCAATGACGCCGATCCAATAGTAAGGCTCAGGATCGTTGGGCCTCAAATCGATGTGCTTTTGGTGGTAGCTCTTGGATTCTTCAAATTTCTTGGGGTCGTACGGTTGGCCGGCCATCTGAAAGATGATGGAGCCGATGCCGTCGATGGCACTCAGGTTGTTGGGGGCAATGCTCAGAACGTCCTTGAATTCATTCACGGCCTGGGTGCCGAGGCGGATGTTTTGCTCGGAAGGCGCGCCGGGAATGTATTGGCTGGCGTAGGCGGTGGCCAGATAAAGGCGGGCATTGATCAGGGAAGGATCGAGCTCCTTGGCCTGCTTGAAATCCTCGATGGCGGCATCGTACTGGCCGTTTTTGAAGTTGGCGACACCTTTATTGAGGAGATCGCGAGCCTTTAATTTGTTGCATCCAGAAACACCCACGACGAGAAGCAGAAGAGCGGCCCAAGCGAAAGCCCGGAAAGTGACTCGGGCAGACCTGGAGTGAATTGAGCCGACAAGCGTCACCGATGAGGCATGAGTCATCGAAGCATCCATCCCTGCCGAGCGAGAGGCCGACCGGGGCCGACCCAACGCCAGGATATTCACGTCCGCCCTGCGAAGGGCAATTGCAAACTTTCTAGTGGCCGTTTCCCAAGTGCTGCGTCAACAAGCCGACAGGGGCAATTCCTGCGGTGTGCATGACATCGATGACCCTCGCCACCACAGCGAATTCCACGGACGCATCGCCCCGAATGAACGCGCTACGGTCGGCACGCCCCGCAAAAATCCTGGTCAAGCGACTTTCCAGATTTTCCCACTTCACTGGTTCCTGGTTGACCTGGAAGGAACCATCCGCGAGAACTTGTATCACAACTACGCTGGATTTGTCTCCCCCTGAACAAGGGCTGCCGTCCCGGGCCACACACTCCTGGGGAATTTGCGCGCGGAGCCCCCGCGAGTGCGGGATGAGCATAAAGATCACCAGAAGCACCAGCAGGATATCGATCAACGGAACGACGTTCGGATCCGAAACGACACCATGCTTGCCGCCAACCGAGATACCCATGAGTCACCTCGTCAGAGAGAAAGTGCCCGGCGAGGAGGACTCCCACAACCCGCGAGAAAACTACTGACCAGCTTCAAGCTTAGCGGTGATCAAGCCGATCTTGTCGATCCCTGCGCCTCGCATGATGTCGATGGCGCGGGCGACGTCCATGAACAGCACATCGTTATCGCCCTTGACGAAAGCAATTTTCTCGGCGCGCTCCTTGAAGATGGTCTCCATGCGAGGGCCGAGAGCATCCCAGGTGGTGTCTTCCTGATTGATTTTGAGCTTCCCGTTCATGGCGACCTGGACGACGACGGTTTTGTTCTCGAGTTCGACGTTTTGCTGCTGGTTCGGCGAGGGCTGAGGAACGAGCGTATCCAACCCGTTCGGCGTGCGCGGCGTGATGACCATAAAGATGATGATCAGCACCAGCAAAATATCAATGAGCGGCACCACGTTGGGGGTGGACAATGCACCGTGGCCTTCTCCTCCAACTTCTATTCCCATAGCGAGTCTCCTATTGGCCCAGGGAAAAGCATCTCCGCAGGCCGTGGGACCGCGCCGCGTGGGATCCGGCGCGGGTTCAAACAATCAGCAAACGAATGGCAAAAGCACTGCAATTCCAGCGATCCGGAACAGGTCATCGAGCACGGCGGCCCTCAGTCCGCAGGCGGACGGGGAGTTGGCGTGCTCTTCTCCATCCTTTGGGTAAGCAGCCCAAGCTGATCGACACCGGCCGAACGAATCTCGTCCACAACAGCCACGACGTCGCCATATTTGGCCCGAGCGTCACTTCTGACGTAAACGGTTTTGTCAATCCGGCTGGATAGGCGATCCTTGATCTGACCGGTGAGGTCTTGCTTCTCCACCTTGGTGCTGCCAAGGTAGATTCGGCCATCGCGAGTCACGGCCACGACAATAGCGTCGTCCTTGTCGGCATCCTGCATATCCCGAGAATTCTGGGCGGGGGTCAAGTCGACCGGAATGTCCTTGGTGAGCAAAGGAGTGACCACCATAAAGATGATGAGCAGGACGAGCATAATGTCCGCCATCGGTATAACGTTGGGCGACGCCATCTGCGCGCCGACTACTGGCTTATAAGCCATGACTTACCTCAGTTTACTTCTTCGCGCCGCGGCGCAGAATGAAGTAGTTGATGAGCTCCATCGAGGAGTTGTCCATCTCGACGTCGAAGGCTTCCACCTTGTTGGTGAAGTAGTTGTAAGCCCAGACGGCGGGGACGGCCACGAGAAGACCGAAGGCGGTGGTAACGAGGGCTTCCGCGATACCGCCGGCGACGGCCGAGAGACCGGTTGCTTTCTGCGTCTCGATGCCCTTAAAGGCGTTCAAGATGCCGACGACCGTGCCGAAAAGGCCAACGAAGGGCGCGGTGGAACCGATGGTTGCGAGAGCAGAGAGGCCGCGCTTCATTTCGGCATGGACGATGGCGACAGAGCGCTCTAGACCGCGTTTGGCGGCATCGATAACGTCCGAGTCGGAGACCTGCTGCGAGGCCGACTGGAACTCAGAGAGACCGGTGGCGACAACTTTGGCGATGTGGCTCTTCTTGTTGCGCTCGGCAATGGCGATGGCTTCGTCGAGCTTGCCGTCCTTGAGAGCGCCGGCAACCTGTTGGACGAAGATGCGCGACTGCTTGCGAGCGGCGCTGTACATGAGCGCGCGGTCAATCATAACACCGAAAGAATAAACAGAAAGAATGAACAGGATGCCGACCACGGTCAGGGCCAGCGTTCCCATGTTGTGGATCATGCCCCGGAGATCCCAGTTGCCGCCCTGCAAAAGCAGGGCTGAGAAAAGATACAAAGTAGCTGCCATTCGTTTGCTCCTTAAGTTTCGGGTGACTCTCCAGCCGAGGCCAGCGAGTCAGCGAGAGTGTTTGCTGAACTTGCTACGCGGAATGGCGCGCCTGTCCCACGACAGGAGCGTCAAACCGTACTACTGGTTGAGAGAAAAAATCACGTCAATCGTCGTGTCGACTTCCACCGGATCGCCATTCAGAAGCGTCGGCTGATAGCGCCACTGACGAACCGCATCGAGCGCCGCCTGCTGCAAGAGCGGGTGGCCGGATACGACCTCGAGTTGCTGAATTGTGCCGTCCTTGCTGATGATGGCGTGCAAGCGGACGGTGCCCGAAATGCGGGTCTGGCGCGCCAGCGGCGGATAGACGGGCTGAACGCGGTTGATGATCTTAGCCGCCTGAACGTTGCCACCGACACGAAGCGGACCACTCTTAGGCTTCGGCGGAGGTGGCGCACCCATGCCGCCGATAACGCCCCCAAGCACGCCGCCCATGGAACCACCGGCAACTCCTCCCGGAACGCCACCGGCCATGCCCGCGGCGCCCATGTCGGGCTCGGCCTCTTCCTTGATAATCTTGACTTCCTTGGGGATCACTTTGGGCGCCATGAGTTTGCCGGCGTCCATCAAGTGGGCTTGCGGCTTCACATGGACGACCTGAGTTGCCACGGGTGGCGGTGGAGGGGGCGGAGGCGGCGGAGGAGCAGTCAGCATGGTAGCGAAGTAGGTCTTGGGAAGCGCCTCGGTGTAAATCAGCGGAATCAAGATCAGGATCGCTAGAAATGCCACCTGAAACGCAGTCGAGACCAACACCGTCCACCACTTATTGGTCTTCTTTGGATGCGGACTCGAAATCACCATCTCGTCAAACATTGGTTCCTTACCTCCTACCGGCGGGAGCGAGGCGCCCGGCGACGCTTTCGCTTCCCCGATTTTTGTTGCCGGCTGCGGGTCCGGTTCGTGCCGCCACGCCCCGGCCGCGCCAGCGATTCCAGGCAACGACGAGCGGAGCAGCAATGCCAAAGCTGGAATACGTTCCTACCACAATCCCTACCACCAGGGCAAAGGAGAAAGCACGAAGCACCTGGCCGCCCATCAGGAACAGGACGAGCACGGTAAGGAAAGTCAAACCACTAGTCAAGATGGTTCGCGAAAGAGTTTGATTGATGGACTTGTTGACCACGTCAGCGAACGTTCCCTTGCGCAGCAAACGGTTGTTCTCACGAATGCGATCGAAGATGACGATGGTATCGTTCATGGAATAACCGACCAGAGTGAGCAGCGCCGCGATCACCGTGAGAGAAATCTCAAAATGCAGCAACGAGAAAAATCCCAAAGTAATCAACACGTCGTGAAACACGGCCAGAACGGCGGCAGCCCCATAAACCCATTCGAATCGAAAGGCAATATATACCAGCATGCCCCCCAAAGCATAGAGGGTCACGAAGATTGCCTGCTTGCGGAGCTCCGCGCCGACTTTGGGACCAACGATTTCGACGTTGCGAATGGCGAAGGGACCGAGCGAAAAACTGGACTTGATTGCACCGAGCACGGCAGGAGTAACACCTTCGACCTTTGTTAGTTCATCAAAGCTGGTCAAGATGCCGTTGGCGTTCTTGTCCCGATAATCGAGAAGTCTCCTGGCGAGCTGCCGATAGCGGTCACCGGCGTTGACGGAGAGGAACAGAGGATCTTTTTCGGTGAGAATAGCGGCGAGAGAAGCAGTCGTGGCGGAATTGAAATCGGGCTTATCGGAAGTGGCTACTCCATAGGTGGCGCTCAGGGCGCCGAGAACCTTGGCTCTGCTGGATTCGAGAGCCAATTCATCCTGGCCTTTACCTTCCACGAAAATGAGAACCTCGTTGGAGTTGGAACTGGCGATGTCTCTGATGCTTTGGATTTCGGAATTGCCAAGGCCTTGGGCGGCAAGGCCGCTGCGGAGCTTGTCAATGTTGGGAGGTTGGGCGAAGCGCACGTCCACGTTGGTGCCACCACTGAAATCGATCCCGTAGCGAATGCCGCGACCGAAGAAAATCGAAGTCCACCCGGCGAGGAGAAGAATACCGCTCAAGGCATAGAAATACTTGGCCTTGCCCATCCAATCCAGATTGGGCTGTTTGAAAAGCTCAATCATGTCTATTTTACGTCCCTCCCTTAGACACCGAAGGCTACAAAATGTTCCCGGCGCGGAGCCATCCGACTAAGGTAGCGGAGTCAGCAACCAGAACCCACTCCCCATTAGTAATGAAGGAAGTGGGCCGCGTGCGCCAGGAGTTCTAGTACGCATTAAATGCTCAATTCTGCCTGACGGTCCATCTTCGTCAGGTGATAATGGAAAATCGCTTTGGAGACATAGATCGCGGTGAAGACGTTCGCGATCAGACCGATCGTCAAGGTGATGGCAAACCCGCGGATCGGGCCAGTTCCAAAGAGAAATAAGAAGAAAGCGGAGACCACCGTCGTCACGTGCGTGTCGATAATGGTGAGAAAGGCTTTGTCAAAGCCGGCGTCCACGGCCGCGGGTGCGGATTTGCCGTTGCGGATTTCTTCGCGGACGCGCTCGAAGACGAGAACGTTGGAGTCCACGCCCATGCCGATAGTGAGGATAACGCCGGCAATGCCGGGAAGGGTCAAGACAGCTCCGAAGAGCGCGAGGACAGCGAGAAGAATGACCAGGTTGAGGATCAAGGCCAGCACGGCGTTGCCCCCCGACAGCCGGTAGTAGACGAGCATGAAGAGCATCACGACGATGAGGCTGAGAACGGAGGCTTGTACGCCGTGGCGAATCGAGTCGGCACCCAGCGAGGGCCCAACCGTCCGCTCTTCGAGATACTTGATGGACGCGGGAAGAGCACCGGCACGAAGGACCAACGCCAATTCGTGAGCACTTTCCTGACTAAAGTTGCCTTCAATCATGCCTGAGTCATCGATGCGGCCATTGATGACCGGTGCGGAATTGACCTTGTGATCGAGGACAATGGCCATGTTGCGGCCGATGTTCTGCTGAGTGAAGGGCCCGAAGCGCCGTGCGGCTTCCGGCGAGAGGGTAAAGTTCACCTGCCAGGTGCCGGGATTCGTGGTGTTGCGAGTCTCAACGGCGCTGCGCAAATCACGGCCGGTGACAATGGGCGCACGGCTCACAACGTACCAGACCTCCCCTGTATCGGATGCGCCACTGGAAGTGCGGTTTTCGCTCCGCCCCGGAAGCAACTCCGTACCAGCAGGAAGCACGGTGTGCTGCGCCATATAAGCGGCCACCGAAGGATACGTAGCTGGGTCCTCGACGAGCCTCAGCTCCAGCTGGCCGCCGGCCTGAATGACGCGTATCGCTTCCGCCGGGTCGCCGACGCCGGGCAATTGCACGAGGATTTCATTGTCCTTGCGGCCGTGGAGCTGAATGGTGGGTTCCGTAAGGCCGAGGGCATTGATGCGTTGCGCGATGGTCTCGAGGGATTGCGTGACGGTTTGTTCCTGAATCGCGGCGATGGCGCCGGGGCGAAGGGTCAGAGTATAGCTGTTGGTTTCGCCGGCGGCAGGAGCCATATCCCAAACGTTGCTGTATTGCGTGCCCACAATGTCGCTCAACACGGAGTACTGCGAGGGATCAATGTTGCGCACGAGAATGTGGGTATCGTCGGCGCGGCGGACTTCGTCGTAGTGAACGTTCTTGTTGCGCAGCGCGGTGGTGATGCGATCGACGGTGGTGTCGGTCTCCTGGGCAACGGCTTCCTGCACCTGGACCTGGAGAATCAGGTGGGTGCCGCCCTGCAGGTCGAGGCCCAGCTTGATCTGCTTACTGAAGTTTTCCTTCACCTGCGCGAGGGAGGTGGGGAACGTCGGATACCCAAAGAGAAAATAAAGACAGAAGAGAATGACGGCAAGGATGAACAGCGCTTTCCATTTCAGATTAGGATTCATGGCTAGGAAGTGAGATGCGTCATGAGGCGCAGGGTGGACTTATTTTGCATTTTCCGATGCCTCCACTTGCGCAATCGCCGCACGTGCGATGCGGATTTTCACTTGCGGTTCGCTGGAGATCTTGAGAATGAGCGAGTCGCCATCGACACCGCTGACGGTGCCGTAGATGCCCGCGCTGGTGATCACCTTATCGCCCGCTTTGAGCGCAGCCTGCATCTCCTGTGCCTTCCTGCGCTGCTGTTGCTGCGGCCTGAAAACCATGAAGTACATAATGAGAATCATGGGCAGGACCAGAAACAAAATGCTCCCAAGGCCGCCGCCTTGCCCACCTGTAGCTTGCAGAATGATCGCTGCCATCATCGTCTTTTGAGCCCGTCCTAAGTTATCAGTTCTCACTATTCAATTTTCGGATCTTGTGCCTGGCTCTTGGATTCTGCTCAGCCAACGCTCCACCCAAAAATCGAAATGAGATAGCTACACCGTGCCGCAGGCCAAAAGCCCGCTCCCCTACTGTACCGACTTCCTCTTCATCTATATGGGCAACCCCGACCGGGTCGGGGCTGACTTAATGCCCCGCGGATGGCTCGCGCGCTTGCACCAAAAACTCAATCCTGAAGGCTGAGCTAAATCCCTGTTCAGGCCTGACCTGAAGTATAGCGCGCGTGCATCTCAGATGAGAATTTCGCTAGGTTCCCAAACTCGATAGCCTCACGGATTTGGCGCATTATGTCAAGGTAAAAATGGACGTTGTGGTGGGTGGCGAGGATGCCGCCCGTCAGTTCCCCGGCAGCGAACAGATGACGGAGATATGCACGAGTGTAGCGGCGGCAGACGGAACAGCGGCACTTCGGATCGATGGGGCGCTGATCCTGAGCATAGCGCGCGTTTTTGATGAGCACGCGGCCCTCGCTGGTGTACAGACAAGCATGGCGGGCGGCGCGCGTGGGAAGAACGCAATCCATCATGTCGATGCCCAGCGCGACGTAATCAGCGATCTGTTCGGGACGGCCAACACCCATGAGGTAACGAGGGCGGCCTTTCGGAAGCAACGCGGTGACTTCGGCGGTCATTTCGCAAGTCATCTCGTGGGGCTCGCCGACGGCCAAGCCGCCAACGGCGTAGCCACGAAAATCGAGATCGAGAAGCTGGCGTGCGCTCTCGCGTCGCAGGTCCGCGAAGGTTGCGCCTTGCACGATGCCGAATTGCAGTTGCGCAAGGTCGCCATTGCGGCGGACGCATTCTTGAAAGCAGTCGCGGGCGCGGCGAGCCCATTCCGTCGTGCGCATGACGGCCGCTTCGGCTTTGTCGCGGGGCGCGGGGGTCTCAATGCATTCGTCGAGCACCATGGCGATGTCCGAGCCGAGTGCGAGCTGAATTTCGACGGCTTTTTCCGGCGTGAGAAGATGCTCGGAGCCGTCTAGATGCGAGCGAAAGCGCACGCCTTCCTCGGTAACTTTTCGAAGTTCGGAGAGGCTGAAAACTTGATACCCGCCGGAATCCGTGAGAATGGCGCGGGGCCAGGACATGAATTGGTGCAAGCCGCCGAGCTTGTGCACGAGTTCATGGCCCGGACGTAAATAAAGATGATAGGTATTTGCGAGGAGGATCTCTGCCCCGAGTTCTTCGAGCGCTTCCTGTGTGAGGCCCTTAACGGTCGCCTGCGTGCCCACCGGCAGGAAGAAGGGCGTCTCCACGGTGCCGTGCGGTGTGGTCATGCGGCCGCGACGCGCCCCGGTGGTGTCGGTTTTCAAAACTTCGAAAGAAAAAATCACCCTCTGAGTGTATCAGGAGAAGATGAAGGCCCAGCCCACTCGGCACACCACGTAAACGGCCCACACGGTGAAAGCAATCGTGAAGGACTTCGCGCCCTTCAACTTTTTAGGATTTACCGCGGCAAATCCGATGGCCAGGAGGATTAGTGTCCAAAACACAAAAATGTCGAACGACTTGCAAAGTGCCACCAGCCACTTCGCGGATTCTTCAGGGAGCAAAGCGGCCAGGTTGGTGGCCAAGGGATTTTCGGGATCGATAGTTCCAGGCGGTTTTAAGAACAAAACCAGCAAAAAGAGCGGAGTGCTGACGAGACCCACCAAGGCGGCGTGGGCAACGATGGAGAATGCGGCGGCAAATCTTACACCTGCGCCGGCGAGAAGATTGTAGGCGCCCATCATAACGAGACCGACCAATAGCGCGAAGAGGACTGGCACCACGACGCCCGCCACGTAAACGATTGCCACCGTGAATTTCACGCCGACTTCAGCCTGCTGCTGCTTTTGATCGGCCGACATTTGCGCCGTGCGAGGGTTCTTTTCCATTTGCTGGACGATGTAGTCGCGCCAGTTCATCCTCTGGTTCAGCGCGACGACGGAGATGATGCTCAACAGCGTGGAAACAAGAACGGGCGTTATCCAGCCAGGCTTTCGAACGACGTCTTCAAACGTTTTTCCCGGCGAGAAGAGAACGCCGATGACGCGGCCGAACGGACTCAGCGTCGCTTGCGCCTCCGGCGCAGGAGTGGGAGTTGTTGCCATCGAGGAATCCTCCACCACAAAACTGCGTAATGCGGGTTCTTGAAAGCAGTACGTACGGGCACCAGGGGAATATTTCAGCGCGGGGATTGTACCGCGATGGAGGGTCGAGTTAACAGCCGATTCAAGAAAAGCGCACGGAGGGGCGGAGAAGGACGGATCAGGCACGGGGAAGTTCCGGGACGGCGGCGAGCAGTTCGCGCGTGTAGGGATTAATGAAGAGCAAGCCGAGTTGAAGTTCGCGGCGGAGACGGTCCAGGAAGGCCAGAATTTGTTTTTGCACGGTAACGTCGAGCGCAGTCGTCGGCTCGTCGGCGATCAGCAGCGGCGGACCCCGCCGAAAGAGCCATGGCAATCATGGCGCGCTGGCGAAGACCGCCGGAAAGCTGGTGCGGAAATTGTCCGGCGCGGACCTCGAGTTCAGGGATAGCGGGGAGGCGCAAGGACTCGAGGGTCTTGCGCTTGACTTCGCTGGATGAGAGTTGAGGGTGGTGCGCGCGGATGGCTTCTTCAACCTGCGCGCCGATGCGCGTTACCGGATTCAACGAGGTCATAGGCTCCTGAAAGATCATGGCAATCCGGCCACCGCGCACTTCGCGCCATTCCCGCTCACTCAGCGCGGTCAATTTTTTTACTGGCAATTCGGCCCCCAGCGTCGCCTCGCCACTGACTCGCGCGCCCGGTGGAAGCAGTCCCATCATCGCCAGCGAAAGCATCGTCTTGCCGCTTCCGGATTCGCCGACTAGGCCCAGCGATTCGCCCGCGTTGATGCTCAGCGATACTTCGTTTACCGGCCGCACCCACCCTTCGGCGGTGGGCAGTTCCACCGTGAGCCCGCGCACCTCGAGCAAAGCGCTCATGCAGCCATCTTAGAGGTGAAAATGGAAAAGCGAAACTCGAAATTGGCGACAATTTCCTGTGATGAAGAAAGAGCCGGCTATCGCCGGGACAGTGGGATCACAAATTTCAGCGCGGTGTGCGTAGAGGAGAAGCCGACGACTTTTACATCTTTCAGGCCGACCCTTCGGCCGGCCGCCAGCACATCATTTTCGGTGATGTGTTTCATGCCTTTCGGATAGACAACCCAGAGAGCAGCCGCGCCCTGCATCGATTTCGCAATCTTGGGCAGCGCGCCGAGGTCTTCTTTTGAATCCGCGGCGAAGAAAATGCAATCCGAATCCACAGCGGCTTTGTCTTTGATCACAGACTTGGTGAGAGCGCCAACTTCACGGAGAAAGTCCGGATCGAAATCTCCGAACAAGGAGATCTTTGCGCCGGGCTTTACGCCGAGCTTTTCGATTCGCGATTTAGGATGAAGGATTTTCTCGCGCCATTTTTCCGCCGCGGCGCTGAGCTGAAAAATAGCGAGACCCTGTGCGATCTGCAAGCGCAGTTCGCCATCCACAGCTTTCGCTGATTGGATACTGGAAAACGGTATTTTCAGCCGAAAATCGCCGCGGAAAAGAATCTCGTTCGTTTCGAGCAAGGCTTTCCCCAGCGATTCTTGTTTGCCAAACATGACGTTGCATTTCAGCTCATTTCCCACGGCGCCTCACCTGTCCGGCCAATTTGTCGGAAACGCGTAACTCTTCGACGGCGCGTACCCGCATCGATGCTGTCCACAATAGTAAGCTAAAGGGCTCCATGGCAACGGCGACGACACAGCGAGTCGACTGGACGCTAATCTGGGCGCAGCGAGGATTCCGCTATTTTTTTGTCGCCATGTTTGTGTCGCTCTTCGGCAGCGGCATGAACTTTGCGGGGGTGAGTTGGTACATCCTCGCCACGACACACTCGACCGTCAAAGTCAGTTGGCAGGTCATTGGGATGACGGTTCCGGGTCTTTTCGTGCCGTTCCTCGGAGGCGTACTCATCGACCGCTTTGACAGGCGCTACCTGGGCGTCTTGCTCGATCTCGTGCGCGGCTGCTTCGTGCTACTAACCGGCTACATCGCCTGGAGCGGGCACCTGCAGCTCTGGCATCTCTATGGCATGACGCTGATCACCGGGACTGGCTCTGCGATGTATTGGGCTACGGTGAACGCGCTGGTTCAGGAAGTCATTCCCTCAAGTCAATTCACTGGCGCAAATGCCGCCGTGTTGATCGGCGTGCAGAGCGGAATGCTGATTGCCGGCGGGTTCGTGGGTTTCATTTACAATACGGCCGGGATCGCCGGCATCCTGGCGATCGATGGCGCCACCTATTTCGTTTCGGGCTATTGCCTGTACCGAATGCGTCGGGGATATGTTTCACCGCGCGACCGCCAAAAATATCCGCGGGAGTTCAACGAAGCGACCGAGGCGACGGCCGAGGCACTGGAAAGCGGAGAAGTCCCGGAGGTAGCGGAGGCTGGGCTTTCGCTCGCCGTCTACGCAGACATGCGCGAAGGCTTCGCCTATCTGAGGCAGCAGCCGTTGGTACGTGCGCTCGGCGTAACGCATTCCATCATGATGGCGGGCGTAGTCAGCGCCAACGTTGTGCTGGTGGCCCTGGCAAACGACATTCTTCGTGCCGGCCCGCGTGGTCTGGGCTTTCTGGAAGCAGGCTGGGCTACCGGCGCGATCTGCGGTGGCTTGATTGCCAGCCAGCTTCCCGGCGCCAAGCGCATGCCGCTCTACGTGGCGGCCTGCGCCGTTCTTGCGGCGGGCCACATGGCGACTCCATTCGTTGCCTTTCTCGCAGGGGCGGTGATGATGCAGGTGCTTTTCGGATCCTGCCGCGCCCTGGGCGGCGTGGTGGCGCAGTCTTCGCTGATGTCGATAGTGCCGAGGCATTTCATGGGCCGGACGCAATCGGCGATGGCCATTCTGACGACTGTCGTGCAGCTCCTGATGAGCTTTGCGCTTGGCTGGGTTGCGCAGGGAGCGGGTCTGGTCGCCGGGTACGCGCTGTTGGCACTGCTCTACACGGGAGCAACAGTGTCGGCTATCCGGGCGCGCCAACTCATTCGATAAGCTTCGAGATCGCGCCGTCTAGTGCCGTTCCAACTAAATGCAGCAAAAGCGAAAAACTCTATCCTTGCCGGTTTGGTGGATGCGGTTTGGACGGGGCCTTGTCGTAATAAGTTGGAACGGCACTAGTCGGAAGATGGGCGGGCCACCGGGGCGGCCGGCGAGGCCACTGATTTCTGCCCGAGGAGATCGACCGCTGCCTGATAGAGTTTGGCGCGCAACTGGTAGCGCTCGTTGGCGCGCGTGACATAACGCACGGCAATCTCGACCCCGCCAACCACGGGCTTGACATTGATCGCCGGCGCAGCCGTCAGCGAGCTCATGTCTCGAGATCGGGCTGCGCTTTTCCATTCGTGCTCGGCCTGCTTTGCGCTCTCGGTCGTCGCTTCAGCGACCTTCTTCTGAATCGCATCGATGATCGGATACGGATCCCGCCCGGTAGGAAGCACCACTTGCAATTCATCCCACAGCCACTGGCCGGAAGTCGAGAAATTAAAATAGTGGCCTTCGATGGCGAAGCTGTTGGTGAAGGTCACACGCCGGCCGGTCGGATGACCGGAATCGGTCCAGTTGCCGGTCTCCAGCAAAACGGTGTGGAACATACCAAGCTCGACCACTTCGCCGGTCACGCCATTGATTTCCACCCAATCGCCGAGGCGGATGCCGTTTTTCCCCATTAGCACGAACCAGCCGAGGAAGCCGACGATGAAATCCTTGAGTGCCACGGTAAGGCCGGCGCCGGCGAGCCCCAGAACCGTGCCAAGCTGTCCCGGCGGCCCGAAAATCACGAGCAAGATAAAAAGCACCGCAAACACTTGCACCGCAACGCGCGTTACGGTGCGCAATGTTTCGACTTGGCGGCGATCTAGCGATAGCTTGCCGAGAAGCCGCTCGAGCCACGAATCAAAAAAGATTCCAATGAGCAAAATGCCGAGAATGGTGATGACACCGATCAGCGCGGCGTGCAGAACCGCGCGTTGTTTTGCGGCCAACACGCCGATCCATTTCCCATAGTTTTCGGCAAGTTGTTTCTCATTCTCGATTCTTTTATCCCACGACGCGAGGGTCTTCTGACTCGCGGCGCGCCGCTTGGCCGCTTTCACCAGGGCTGCGGAATCTTCTCGTCTTAGTTTCGCGGGCGTTCCCTCGCCGGTGGAGGATTCGGCGGCGCTCGGAGTTTCAGCGGAATGCGACACGCTCTTTTTTTCTGCCTCGACCTGCGCGTCCAGCGCATTGTGCTTCGCCGAAAAAGACGCGGCCGAGGACTCCGCCTGCTGTTTCGCTTCCCACAAGAGAGCCTGCTTCTGATGCAGAGCCGACCATTGGGTGTAGCGATGAAGCAGGCCTCGCTCTTCGACGGCCGTGCTGACTCCGATGTGCAAGTTATCAATCGCCTGCGAAGAAGCTTTATGTTCCTGGACCATGGCTTCGATGCGGGCGTTTGGATCGCCGCCCGCACGGGCTAAATCCTCCTTCGCGTCATCCACTTCGTCCTGATGTTCCTCCTGGTGAGCTGTAGCCAAGACAAGTTGATCGTCCAATGCGTCCTTTTTTGCGCCAGTAGCCTTGGCTTCCTCGGCGGTCAGCCGCGCGACCTGTGTGTTGTCCGCGTCCAGCGCATCCTCCGCCTGTTTCAGCCGTTCCTGGATCTTTTTCGCGTCGGCGCTCAGTGGAGCCGGATGCTCCTCGAGTTCGCGCTCCGCCGCTGCGTAGGCCAGATCCATCTCATGATCGGCAATGCGCAGCGCCTCCTGTGCAAATGGCAGCTCCTCGGCCGTTGCGGCCATTTGCGCTAATTTGAGCGCCGTGAGAATTGGAGTCTGGTCGACGGCGGAAGCGTGCGCGGCTCCTGGAACACCGCCCGTGTTTCGCGGCGCGCGGGGGGGCTGCGCAGTGCGGATTAAGCCGTAAACGGCGGTGCCCAGGAGGAGCACCAGCGCAATCGCGCCGATTTTTTGCCTCGATCTCATGTGCAAGCAATTGCCGATTCCATTCTAAAGTACGCTGGGAGCCGGGCACAATGAATGCATTTCCTGCCCCGAGACGCTACACACGATTCAATCGCGCGGGATTCAGTTCTAGTACAGAATCCCACTTTTGATGGCTCTGTAACAATTCGTCTTTCCTGTCGTAACGCAAGCCCCTATCTTTCTGAGCCACGGTTCGAACAGAAACTTTGGGATGGGATGGAGCAAGGCCGCCACACGCGATCCGGCTCCGGGGCAAGTTCCCGCGCCTTGCAACCCAACTCACACAAGAAGAGAGGAAATAAAATGAAAATCAGAATAACAGGGAAGGCCCTCGCCGCCAGTTTATTCGCCGCCACGCTGGTCGGTCCGGCGATCGCCAACGAGGGAAATGTTCCCAAAGGTGTTCCGCATCTGGACCATGTTTTCGTCATTGTCGTGGAGAATCACGGCTACGGCCAAATCATTGGGGACCCGAACGCGCCATTCACCAACCAATATGCGAATTCTGCGAACACGGCCACGAATTACTTTGCCGTGGCGCATCCTAGCTTGGCCAATTATCTGGAAATCGCTTTTGATTCTTTTTAGAGGTAGTCGCGCGACGGGCCTTCGAGGAAGGCGCGCAGTTTGCGGGAACGCGACGGGTGACGCAGCTTGCGAAGCGCCTTCGCTTCGATCTGACGGATGCGCTCGCGCGTCACCGCGAACGACTGGCCGACTTCTTCGAGCGTGTGTTCGCTGCCGTCGTCCAGGCCGAAACGCATCTTGATAACTTTTTCTTCGCGAGGCGTCAGCGTCTTCAGCACCGAAGAGGTCTGTTCTTTCAAATTCAGGTTGATGACCGCATCGGACGGCGAAACCACGGCCTTGTCTTCGATGAAGTCGCCCAGATGCGAATCTTCTTCTTCGCCGATCGGTGTTTCGAGCGAAATCGGCTCCTGCGCGATTTTCAAAATCTTGCGCACCTTGGACACCGGGATGTCCATGCGCTTGGCGATTTCCTCGCTGGTGGGCTCGCGGCCGAGCTCCTGGACGAGCTGGCGGCTGGTGCGCACCAGCTTGTTGATGGTCTCGATCATGTGCACCGGGATGCGGATGGTGCGCGCCTGGTCGGCAATCGCGCGCGTGATGGCCTGGCGGATCCACCAGGTCGCGTACGTGGAAAACTTGTAGCCGCGGCGCCACTCGAATTTATCCACGGCTTTCATCAAGCCGATGTTGCCTTCCTGAATCAAATCGAGGAACTGTAATCCACGGTTGGTGTATTTTTTGGCGATAGAAACAACCAACCGGAGGTTGGCTTCGATCAATTCCTTCTTGGCCTGCTCAGCTTCCGCTTCCCCGCGGTGAATCAGCGTTAGCGTGCGCTTGAGCTCGGTGAGGCCGACTTCACTGGCCTCTTCGATGTCCTTCAGTTCAGTGCGCCGCGTGCGCAGTTCTTTGCGCGCTTCGGCGGCGACTTCACCCTTCGCCACGTCCGCGCGGCGCTCGAGGCGCCCCGCTTCGCGTTCGAGCGATTGCAGGCGCTCGACCGTGCCGCGCATTTTGTCGACCAGCCGCTTTTTTTCAAACGGATTGAAATCAATGGCACGGATCGCCAGGGAAATTTCGACGCGTGTGCGCGCCACGGCCCACTTTGCCCGAATGTAGGGCTTCTTTTTCGACTTCAGGGTTTTTCCAAGCTTCACCGCCTGCTTCAGCGCCAGTTCGTACAGTTTCGCAATCTTGTCGATGTACCTAAGCGTTTGCTTAGTTTTGTTAGCGATCTTTTCTTCCGTCAGCTCTTCGTCGTCAAACTGCACGATCTCTTTGATGGAACGCACGCCCTTGCGCAGATCCTCACCCACAGCGATCAATTCCTTGATGACAATGGGCGAGCGCGTGATGGACTTCATCACCACGAGCTGCCCGCGCTCGATGCGCTTAGCGATGGTGACTTCGCCTTCGCGGGTCAGCAGGGGCACTGTGCCCATTTCGCGCAGGTACATGCGCACGGGATCGTTGGTTTTTTCGAGCGAACCCGGCGTGAGATCCAGATCCGTTTCACCCTCGTGCAAATCTTCCTTCACCACTCCTTCGTGGTCGCCGCCCTCCACAGACACTTCCACGGCGCGCGCAGCCTTCGCTGAAGCTTGGTCTTCGTAAATCTCGATACCATTACGCTCGAATGTGGTGAGGAGATCGTCGATCTCTTCCGAGGAGTGGACCTCTGCCGGAAGCGAATCGTTCACTTCGTCGTAAAGCAGGTAGCCACGCTCCTTGCCGATGGCAATGAGCTGGCGTACCGCATCGTATTTCTCTTCAAGACCTACTGCTGCCACAAATTCCTCCCGCAATCGGACCGCAATCCCTAGCAAAACCCGGAGCGCAAGGAATCATGCTCATTCGCAGAGACACGCACTGGCTGGCGCGATGGCGCAAACCACTGGGCGCTCCCCACAAGATGCTCGTTTTTTTGTTTGAAGCCTTCCGTGCCGCGCCGCTCATTTGCTGCCGGCCCCATGCGTTGCCCGCGTTCCGCACTTGTGGGGCCCGGCCCCTGCCGCTAAGTACATAGATATAGATGCATTTAACGGCAAAAACGTTACTCGCCAAACCCTATTACGCTACACGTTTAAGTCCCTTGCCGTCAACGTATTAATTGGTGGCAATATGTGGAAGAATACAGTCCAACCGACTAGACCCTATCCACTCCAACTAGGCGAATAAAATCTTACCGCGCTGCGGCCAAGCGGCGCATGAGTTCCTGCTTGCGCGTGAGCAGCTCGCGCAAATCCGGTCCGGTCGGGCTGGCTTCAATGCTGCGCTGCACTTCCGCAAGTTCCTGCTCGGCCTGGCGATGCTGCAACGCTTCGATGCAGCTCAGCGCTTCCTCCCAGGTCGGCTCGCTAGCCTCTTCGAACAAAATCTCAAAGAGCAATCGCCGGTCGCGTTCTTGCAGCACCGCCGCCACTTCCGCAGCCTGCACCGGCTGTCCGGACAGGCTGGCGATGACCAGCGCGGCAAAAATCTTTTCCGTTTCCAAACCGTGATACAGTTGCGCATTTTGGAGGCGCTGAGCGAGGTCTTGCCGGAAGCCCTCGGCTTCCGCCAGCATTCGAATCAGCCGCCGCTCGACCGGCTTTGCTGCTCGGCCGACAAGTTCTGGCTGGAGCTTCAATTCGCCGCGGCGCTCAGCGGCGGCTTTGCTCAGTGCCGCGCGCAAAACAGGCTCATCCACTCGGAGCTGTTGTGCGATTCGCGTGGCCCATTCGGAGCGCAAAATGCGGTTGGGGATTTTCTGCACGTAGGGCAGCAGGAAATTTACCGCGCGGCTCTTGGCTTCACCGGTGCTGAGATCCATTTGACGAGCCCGTGAGATCAGATAATCCACGTAAGAGGGCGCTTCCTTCAGCAGCTTGAGGTACTCGTCCGCGCTCTTTTCGCGGATGAAGAGATCCGGGTCGGCCTTCTTGTCGCCCACGGGCGGTAGCGCGAGCACGCGCACCTCAAAATCTTGTTCGAGCAGAAGTGAAAGAGAGCGCTCCGTCGCGGATTGTCCCGCCGCGTCCGGGTCGTAGTTCACCACGACGCGCCGCGTGAACCGCGCGAGCAATTTGATTTGCTGCTCGGCAAGGCTCGTTCCACAACTCGCCACCACGTTGCTGATTCCCGCCCGCGCCACAGCGATGGCGTCCATGTATCCTTCCACCAGAATCGCGAAGTCTTGGCGGCGGATGCCCTCCTTTGCGCGGTCCAGGTGATAGAGCACGTTGCTCTTCGAATAGATTGGCGTTTCGGGAGAATTCAAATATTTCGGCTGGTCGTCTCCCAGCGCGCGGCAGCCGAAAGCCACGATCTTCCCCGACTCATTCGAAATGGGAAACGTGATGCGCCGCCGGAAGCGGTCAAATAATCTCCCGCCTTGCTGCTCACGCGAGATCAGTCCTGATTCTACAAGGAGCTTTTCGTTGTATTTGCTTTTCAGATGCCGCAGCAGCTCATCACCGCCGCTCGGCGCATACCCGATCCCAAATCGTGTGACGGCATCCTTATCCAGGCCGCGGTCCTCGAGGTAAGCCCGCGCTGCTTTGCCTTCCAAAGTCCCTTGCAGTTGCTTCACGAAAAACGTCTGTGCCTCGCGGTGCATTTCTACGAGGACAGCGCGCTGCTGATTTTCTTTGCGCTCCTCCGGCGAGCGCTCCTTCGGCCGAGGAATGGGAATCCCGCATTTCTCGGCAACGAGTTTCACGGCTTCCAGGAACTCGCACTTCTCCATGTCCATCACAAAGTTGTAGACATCGCCGCCCTTGCCGCAGCCAAAGCAATAAAAGATTTGCTTGAGCGGAGAAACTGTAAAAGACGGAGTCTTCTCCTGATGGAAGGGGCAAAGGCCGCTGAAGTCCTTCCCGGTCTTCTTCAGACGGACATACTCGCCGACCACGCGGACAATATCCGCCTGCTGTTTTACCTTCTCCGCGAATGAACCCGCCTCAGCCATACCCACACCCGGCAATGATCACCGTTTGCCGTAATCGTTTTTGTAGACCGCGCCGCCTTTCATGACAAATTGCACATGCTCCAGAATCGTGACGTCCTTCGTGGGGTCGCCGTCCACCGCGATCATGTCCGCCCACTTGCCGGGCTCGAGCGTGCCCACTTGCTTCGACCATCCGAGCAGATCAGCCGCGTTGATCGTCGCCGTTTGGATTGCCGCTAGCGGAGTCATTCCCAGCTTCACGTAAACATGAAACTCGCCCGCATTCAAACCATGAGGATAAACCGCTGCGTCAGTTCCGAACGCTACTTTCACCTTCGCCGCGAAGGCCTTCCCGACGTTTTGGCGCATCGCGGCGATCACATCGCGCATCTTTTGTTTCGAATACTCCGGCACGTCGCTCTTATCCATGTGCTGTTCCATGTATTCACCGAGAAAAAGCGTCGGTACAAGATAGGTGCCGTTCTTCTTCAGCGTGGCGATGGCCGCGTCATCCATGAGATGGCCGTGCTCGATCGAATCGACTCCCGCTTCCGAAGCCCAGCGCACGCCCTCGGCCCCGTGAGCGTGTGCCGCCACTTTGCGCCCAAGCCGGTGCGCATCGGCTACGATGGCCTTCATTTCCTCTAGGGTGTATTGCGAGGCGTTCGGGTCATCGCCTTTCGACAGCACGCCGCCGGTGGCGCAAATCTTGATCACGTCCGCTCCGTATTTGATGACTTCGCGAACTTTGTGTTGCACGCCTTCGATGCCATCAGCGACTCCGTCTCCCTGAAAATGAAATGCCGGCGGGAGCAAGTTTTCATCGCAGTGGCCGCCGGTGATTCCCAGGGCGGGGCCCGACGCAACTATGCGCGGACCGATCACGTCGCCGTCGTTGATGGCGTCACGCAGCGCGATGTCCGCATAGTCGCGCGCGCCGACGTTGCGCACTGTTGTGAAACCTGCTTCGAGCGTGCGCCGCGCGTTCCGCGCGCCATGCAATGCCTCGCGAGCCGTCGAGATTCCGAGTCCCTGGTACCCGAGAGAGCTCAGCTCAAACGTCAAATGCGTGTGCGCATCGATCAAGCCGGGCAGCAGCGTGGTTTCCGGCAGGTCGATCGTAGTATCACCCGTAGATGCCTTGACTTCGCTGACAGGCCCTACCTGTACAATCTTTCCGTCTTCGACGACGATGACCTGATTGGTTCTCAGCTCTCCGGTGCGCACGTCCAGCAAACGACCCGGACGAATTACCGTCCGCTTTGCCGCGGACGCTTGGGCGCAGGCTCTCGCCGCGATGCCCACCTGCGCTGCGAAAAACAAAGTGAACAGCAACCCCCAGCGGCCGACTCGCACTGCATTTTTGGCGAACGCGGCCTTATCTTTCGGAATTGGCATCAAGACACCTCGCTGTGATTTGAGAAAACAAACGCGGCGAGCGAGTATAGCAAAGCTGGTGAGTCTTCATCTCTCTTGCAACTGCCGTCCAGCGCTCGTGTGTCTTCTGGTGTGTTTTCTATTTTCCTAGATCTGTAATTCTACGACGGTGATAGCTTTTCCGCCGTGCTCCTCAGATTCAAAGGAATGTTTTTCGACGAGGGGATGTGCAGCGAGAAACGTGCCGATTCCTTTGCGAAGCGCGCCGGTGCCATGACCGTGAATGATCCTCACGCGAGGCTTGTGGGCCAGCGCGGCGTCGTCCAGGAATTTGTCCAGCCTATCCGTAGCCTCTTCCACGGTCATGCCGATGACGTTGATTTCGTCGGAGGCGGCGTCTTCGCCCGTTTGCGTTGTTACGGTCACGTTCTGCCGCCTGGCCGCTGCTACTGGACGGTTTTGCTCCGTTCGGCCTTCGATCCCGGTAATTTCATCAACCGCCACTTTCATGCGCAGCGGCCCGGCCTCGATTTCCGCGGACGAGCCATCCAGGCGGCGAAAAATCACCGGCTTGGAAAATCCGCGCACGCGAATGCGGGCGCCGGTTTCCAGCTGGTCTGCGCTTACGGCCTCCACAGAACCGGAATGAACACCGAGGTCAGCCTGCGAATCAGAAATCGCTTGCACGACTGCGGTGTTTAGCTCCTCGCGAGCCTCGCCGCGCACGTCTTGCATTTTCCGTCGGGCGGTTTTCTCCATTTGCGCGCGCAGCTCGCGCTCTTTCACAGCCTCGACCACGCGCGCGACATTTTCCTCGAAACGCTTTTGCATCTCCGCGAACTGCGCTTCCAGTTCCTTTATGCGCTTCTGCTGTCGCCCAATCCACTCGCTGCGCAGTTTCTTGCGCTCTTCTTCCAGCACGCGGCGCTCGGCGGTCATTTGCTGCTGCAAGCGGTCAAGGTCGTCGCGACTGCGATGCAAGTAAGCAATCAGATCGGCGGCCTCGCGTGATTCGGGGGCGAGCAGGGATTTCGCGCGTTCGATAATGCTTTTGGCAAGCCCCAGCCGCTGTGCGATAGCGATCCCGCTCGAGCCACCGGGCACGCCAATCATCAGCCGGTACGTCGGCCGCAGATTCACGTCGTCGAATTCCACGGCTGCGTTCACCACGCCCGGAGTCGTCGAGGCGTAGGTCTTCAGTCGATCGTGATGCGTGGTCGCCAGCACGATGCACTGTTTCGCGCGGAATTCGTCGAGCAGCGCCACGGCCAGCGCCGCTCCTTCTTCCGGCGCCGTCCCAGTTCCCATTTCGTCCACCAACACAAGCGATTTGGGCGTCGCCGCTTCGAGCATCCCCTTGAGATTTAGCATATGCGCCGAAAAGGTGGACAAATCCGCGGCAATCGATTGTTCGTCGCCGATATCTACCAGCACGCGATCGAACATAGGCTGCACCGCGCGCTGCGCCGGAACGGGAATTCCGGACTGCGCGGCGAGCACTGCCATGCCTGCGGTCTTCAACGCCACGGTCTTGCCGCCGGTATTTGGCCCGCTGATCACCAGCACGCATTCTTCTCCGCCAATGGCCAGCGTCATGGGAACAATGGCGCGGCCTTCCTTGCGGAGCTTGTCTTCCAGCACCGGATGACGCGCGCCTTCCAGGCGCAATTCATGGGCTTCCGAAAATTCAGGCATAGCAGCGTCAAAGTCCCGGGCGAATCGCCCGCGCGCGAAAACACTGTCGACTTCCCCAATCGTCTCAGCGGCCGCCCGGAGCGGCCCCTTGAGCGTCTGCAAACGCTCCGTCAATTCGCGCAGGATTCGCGCGATTTCGGCGGCCTCGTCTTCGGCAAGCTGCACGAGCTGGTTGTTCGCTTCGACGGTTTCGAAGGGCTCCATGAAAACCGTTTGCCCCGTTGCGCTGGCGCCGTGCGCCACGCCCGGTACGCTGCGCCGGTGCTCGGCTCGCACGGGAATCACGAAGCGCTCGTTGCGCAGCGTGACGTAGTCTTCTCCGGCTTCCGCATTGCGCGCGCGCAAAATTTGCTTCAGCGTTTTCTGGATGGATTCTCGCGTCTGCGTGATGCTTGCGCGAATGTGCCGCAGCGCCGTCGACGCGTCATCGCTGATCTCGCCGTTCGGCAGCACGCACCTGCGAATCGCCGTGAGCATGTCACGGAAATCACCCACCGAAGCAGCCCGCGCCGCCAGCAGGGGAAACTTCGCTGCGTCTTCACGGAACTGCAGACGCAGCCAGCCCGCCGTTTCCAGCAACGATGCCGCGTCCAGAAATTCGCCCGGCTCCAAGACCGCGCCGGGGCCATCGATGCGTTCGAGCCATCCCCGCGGATCAGCCAGCTCGCCGAATCCCAGTTCGCGCCCGGCGCGCAACCATTCCTGCGCTTCGCGGATCAGCGCAAATGCGGTTTCCAGCGCGGCGCGTTCCATCCGCGGCTCGAGCGCATCGACAGCGCGCCGCCCGGGCGTACACGTCGTCCGCAGCCGCAGCAATTCCCGCAGCTTGTCGAACTCGAGTACGTCTTGCGCTGTGCGTGCCATTTATTTCTGTTTCAGGTTCTTCACCAGGTGGTCTGCGGCGTCTCCGGGGCTAGCCGCCACGTGCACCAGCCGCCCGTTCGCTTCTCCCCAGGGCGCAGGATGCCCCAGCTCCACTTCTCGCACGCGGTCAAGAATCGGCAGCCAGAAATCTCCGATAACGGCGAACGGCTTTCGGGTCATCACCGACTTATTCAGCATTTCCCAGACGACTGCCAACTCCACCAGCGTCCCCGTCCCGCCCTTGCATGCCACGAAACCGTGCGCCATGCGGACCAGCTCGAACAGCCTTTCTTCCCAGGTTTTTTTGCGCACTTCGACGTCAATCCACGGATTGAGCTTTGCGGCTTTGAAAAATTCCGCAGTCACCCCATAGGTTTTACCGCCCGCCTCTTTTGCTCCGCGCGAGACCGCTTCCATCACGCCGCCATAGCCCCCGCTGCAAACCGCAAAGCCGTGCTTCCCCAAGGCTCGCCCGAGTGTGCGCGCCTCCTCATAATCCGCGTCACCTTCGCGGGGCCGCGAACTCCCAAACACGGTGACAATGATTTCTGGTTCCATCTGCGTTTTGAGAATTCAATGCGGACGCTTGTGTTCCACACGGCGCTTCAGCGGGGCCGCGTTGAATTCTTCGAGCATGGCCACGCAAAGTCCCGTCAGCGCATCCAGAGCTTCGTGATTTTTCCCTCCTTGATTGTTGCTCAAGAAAGAAAAAATCAGCCGCCGTCCCCCGGTTGTTTCGGCGAATCCCGAAAGCGTACGGACATGCTCGACCGAGCCCGTCTTTGCGTGAATGCGCCCGGCAGCTGGGGTGTTTTTCATGCGGTCTTCCAGCGTGCCGTCCACAGCGGCTACTGGCAACGACGCATAATAAGTCTCGAACCACGGTTGCTTCTGCGCGAACGCCAGCAACGTCACGATCGCCCGCGGCGTTACCAGATCGTGCCGCGACAATCCCGAAGCATCCGTTTGAATCACGTCATCCGGCGCGATTCCCGCGGACGCATAAAAATCTTGTGGAACTTTCATCAAATCGTCAGCCGTGGCCCACACCCCGTTCTGACGCGCCACGGTCCGTAAGAGCATTTCCGTGTGCAGGTTTTGGCTAATCTTGTTGATAAGCTTTATCGCGTCACCCAACGGCACCGAGACGTGATTCGCCAAAACCGTTGGATCTTCTTGCGTCTTGCTCATTTCATGGCGCGCCCGCGCCACGCCGCTTATCTTTACTCCACGCTCTTCGAGCAATCGCTTCAGCACGGCGGCGGCGTGTTGCGCCGGCTCTTCGACCGCGAGAACCAGCTTTCTTGGCGCGCCCTTGGCTGGCATCGTACCTTTCACTACGACGAGACTCGACCCCGGCTCGCGCGTCAGCGTTAAATCCGATTTCACGTCCGAAGCGGAAGTGACCACGTCGTTTTCAACGAGAAAGTCCGGCGTTGCGGGGTTTACCGCCGCCTGTACCGGGCTGCCCGGCTGTTCGCCTGGCATCAGCGTCAGAGTCACGGTGTTGTCGTCCACGACGATCGACGAAATGGCCGCGCCGTATTCCCAGACCATGTCGTCAATTTCCCACCCGTTCGGATAGCGCTCGCGCGGAAAATAACTGTCGTCGCCAATCACGTCTCCTGAAATTTCCTTCACCCCCTTTGCCACCAGCGCATCCGCTAGTTCCGCAAGTACTTTCTCCGGCGGTCCGTTGAACTCTTCTTTCAATTCGTACGGGAATTTGCGGTTCGAAAGATTCGGATCCCCGCGCCCCACGAGCACAAGATTTTCTGTCAGTAAGCCTCCGCTCGAAATTCCTCCGCTCGTCTCCAAGGTCGTGTGAAACCGGAATTCCTGCCCGAGTTTCGCCAGCGCCAGGGCTGTAGCGAACAGTTTCATATTCGAAGCCGGAACGAAGTAGCGGTCCGCGTTCTGCTGGTAAAGCGTCTCGACGCTCTCCGCATCGACAATCAGCAATCCCCACTCCCCTTTGCCAGCGGGCCCGGTTCCAAGCAAAGCCTCCGCACGCTTCGCAAATTTCGCCGCGGCTCTTTTCGAGACAGCGCTATGCCTCTGTGATTTACAGCACGCCTGCGCGTTGGCGGTTGTCCGTGGAGCGGCCGCTTGTTGCGCCTGCCCCACGCACGCAGACGTTGCTGCCATGAGAATCGCTGCCGCCCACCGCTGCATCATTTCCCCCATTTTCCCTTTTCGTTCTCGACTGGTTCGCCCCCAAAATTATAGTCGAAAGGCAACTCAATCGGTCTCCGCGGCGTCCTAATAAGAGAGCAAAGCCCTGCCTCAGTCCCGTCTTACTTCCGAGGTTGCATCAAGCCTCGGGGCACTCTATGATGCTGTAGCCCAGAAAACTACAACGAGGTGCACTGTGATCCAGCGTTTGATTGCTTGTCTCCTGGCTTTCGGGATGGTCGCACTTCCTCTCTCCGCAAAAGACGATAAAAAAGAAACTGATCGTCTAGAAAACTGCGGAACGGTTCTCAAGGAAATTCTCGACATTCCCGATGACATTCCGCAAGACCTGCTCGACAAAGCGGAATGCGTCATCATTTTTCCGTCGGTCCTCAAAGCGGCCTTCATTGTCGGCGGAAGCTATGGCCGCGGCGCGATGACTTGCCGCACCGGTGAACATTTCACCGGGCCGTGGGGCGCACCCACCATGATGGCTCTCGAAGGAGGCAGCGTCGGCTTTCAGCTCGGCGGCCAGGCTACCGACTTCGTTCTCCTGGTTATGAATCCGCGTGGAGCAAAAGCCATTCTAAGCAGCAAGGTTAAGCTCGGCGCCGATGCTTCCGCAGCTGCCGGACCCAAGGGCCGCGACGCTGAAGCCGCCACGGACGTCACCATGCGCGCCGAAGTTCTAACCTACTCGCGCGCCCGCGGCTTGTTTGCCGGAATCTCGCTGGAAGGCTCTTCCCTCCGGCCGGACAACGGCGCTAACGAAAAACTTTACGGCGGAAAGGTTACTGCGGAGCAGATCGTGCGAAAGGGTGCCGTCGCGGTGCCTCCCTCAGGACAGGAAATGATTGGGCTCCTGAACAAAAAAAGCCCCAAGAATCTTTCGGACCCCAACTCTCTGAAGGAATAGCCTCTCAGCCAAGCCCATTTCTGCGAGTACCCCGGTCCGAGCCGGGGCACTCGGCTTTTGCCCGTCGACAACACCCTTCCTCGAAGGTGGTGCGCGCTCGCCTATTTTTTTGGCCTTGACTTCTCCGCTAGAATGACCTAGAGTCATATATGAGTATTGGTCATCATGACACATCGATCCCAACCCGCTCCTGGCAGCAAACCCACGCTCTCGACGCGCTCAACCAGCCGCCGCCAACGCCGCAGCGCGGAAATTCGCGAGCGCCTCTTTCGCGCGGCCCTTGCTCTCTTTGCCAAGAAAGGCTTTGCGGAAACTACTGTCGAGGACATCACCGAAGCAGCCGACGTAGGCAAGGGCACCTTTTTCAATTATTTCCCCAGCAAGGACCATATCCTACTTGCCTTCGGTGAAATGCAGCTTGCCAAGCTCGAAGCGGCTATTGAAACGGCACGCTGCACCAACGAGCCTTTGCCGGCATTCCTCCGCGGACTCGGGGCCCGCATGACACAGGAGCCCACCCGCAATCCCGCTATTATCCGTGCAATTCTACAGGCGTACCTCTCGACGACTCCCGTTCGTAAGGCCATGATCGATATGCAGAAGCGGCTCCACGCGCTGCACACGCAGATCATCCGACTCGGTCAGGAGCGCGGCGAAATCCGCGACGATCTCCCCGCCCCGGAGATTGCTCATGTATTCCGTCAGACCATTTTCGGCACGCTGCTTATCTGGTCGCTCTATGGTGACGCGACACTTAATTCCCGGATTGAGTCCGCCTTCAACGTGCTTTGGTCCGGCCTGGCCCCGCGCGAAGGGACGCCGCGCACGCATCATTCGGCGCCTTCGCTTTCAGAGCGTGGTTCATGAATCGCAAGCACATCCCGATCATTCTCATCGGAGCCGCGGTGGTGGCCGCGACGGCGCTCTACGCCAGCTGGTTTCATCGCGACAGCGCCCTGCACGGCTCCGGCACCGTCGAAGCACGCGACATTCGGGTCGGATCGAAAATTGGCGGCCGCATCGACAAAGTCTTGGTTCGCGAAGGCGACTCCGTTCAGCCCGGACAGACTCTGGTCGCCTTTGATGACAAGGAACTGCAAGCCGCCTTGGAACAATCGCGCGCCAACGCCGAAAAAGCCAAAAGTGGTTTTCGCCCCGAGGAAATTGCCGAAGCCCGCGCCGCCGTCGCTCAGGCCAAAGCCGATTACGAGCTGAAAAAAAACGGTTACCGCCAGGAGGACATTGCCGCCGCGCAAGCCGATCTCGAACGCGCCAAGGCCGAAGAGATTCGCACGCAACTCGACTTTGATCGCTACGAAGCTCTCGCAAAAAAAGATTTGGTCTCAAAACAGCAGCGCGACACCGCAGAAGCTAATTGGAAGGTCGCCTTGGCCCAGCAGCAAACTGCCCAGCAAAAGCTGGATGAGCTCCAGCGTGGCTACCGCCCCGAGGAAATTGCTTCCGCTCAAGCCCGTTACCAGCAGACTCAAGCAACTCTCGAAAAACTTGAGCGCGGCAATCGCCGTGAGGACGTCGAGCTTGCCCAAGGGGCCTACGCGTATGACCAAGCCCGCTACCGCGAGCGCCAGGTCACCGCTCCTTCCGCCGCAACCGTGGAAGTCTTGGACGTCCGTCCGGGCGACCTCATCGCGCCGAACACGCCAGTGGCAACCCTTCTCGAGCGCGATCAGATTTATGTGCGCATCTACATTCCTGAAACTGAAATCGGACGCGTTCAAATCGGCCAGAAAGCCGAAGTTCGCGTCGATTCCTTCCCCAAAGAATTTTTCAACGGGGCCGTCGAACAGATCAACCAACAGGCCGAGTTTCTGCCGCGTAACGTGCAGACCCGCGAAGAGCGCATCCACCAGGTCTTTGGCGTGAAGATCCACATTGATGATCCTTCAGGCCGTGTCCGCGCCGGCATGGCCGCCGACGTGAAGCTAAGAGCGGGGAACTGAAGCAATGCCGGCCAATCCATCATCAAATGGGGAAGTTGCCATTTTCGCCGAGCATCTCGTGCGCCGCTTCGGCAATTTCACGGCCGTCGATGATGTCAGCTTCCGCGTTGAAAAAGGCGAGATCTTCGGCTTCCTCGGACCCAACGGCAGCGGCAAGACCACAGTCATCAAGATGCTCACGGGGCTCCTGCCGCTCAGCGGCGGCTCCGCCCAGGTCGAAGGCCTTGACGTGCGCACGGATTCCGAGTCGGTTCGCGAGTGGATTGGTTATATGTCGCAAAATTTCAGTCTCTATTACGATCTCACCGTCGCGGAAAATTTGCAGTTCTACGGCCGCATCTACAGCCTTGAACCCGTGCGCCTTAAGCGCCGTATCGACGAAGTTGTCCAGCTAAACGGTCTCGGCCCCTACCTGAATCGCTTGGGCGCGCAGCTTTCCGGCGGATGGAAGCAGCGTCTCGCCCTCGGCTGCGCCATGCTGCACGAACCGAAGCTTCTTTTTCTCGACGAGCCCACCGCCGGCATCGACCCCGTGGCCCGGCGCCAGCTTTGGGATCTGCTCTTCGAGTTGTCGGGACATGGCATCACTTTCTTCGTCACCACCCACTACATGGACGAAGCCGAGCGCTGCAGCCATGTTGCCTATATTTATTTCGGTAAGATCATCGCCGACGGCACGCCGAATTCGCTCCGTGAACTTCCCGACGTGCAGCCGAAAGGCACATTACGCGTCGAAATCACCACGCCCGAAGTTACGCGCGCCCTGCGTTACGCGCGTCAGATTTCCGGCATCCGTAGCGCCACCATTTTCGGGCAATCCATTCATGCGCTCATCGACGATCATTTCGACCTCAACGAACTCCGCGGGCAGCTCCTGAAAAACGGCATCGCCGTCGCCGAGATTCGCCCGTTGGCTCCCAGCCTCGAAGACGTCTTCGTCGAACTCACTTACAAGCACCAGGCCCAGCTCGAGGCCGCCCGTGCGTAACATTTTCCGCGGTTTCCGCGCCGTCTTTTATAAAGAAGTCCTCCATGTGCGGCGGGACTTCGCCACGCTCTTCTTTTCCTTGATCATTCCGCTCTTGCAGATGGTGGTTCTTGGGTTTGGCATCGACACAAACATTCGCCAGATCAACACGGTCGTGTATAACGCCGACGGCCGCCGCGAAAGCCGCGAGTTGCTCGACCGCCTGAAGAACTCCGACACCTTCCACTTCATCCGTTATGTGGAAAACGACCGGGACATGAACGACGCGATTATTTCCGGCCGCGCCCGCGTTGGGATAAAAATTCCGGTCGACTATTCCGATCGTCTTCTCCATCAGATGGGCGCTCAGGTTCTGGTTCTCATTGACGGCTCGGATTCCTCCGTCGCCGGGCAGGCCATCAATGTCACCACGGCAATCGGTCTGGATGAATCTCTCCGTCGCGTTTTGCAAAATCGCGACACTTTTGCCGTGGATATGCGCCCTAAGCTGCTCTTCAATCCCGATTCCCGCTCTCCGAATTTCTTTTTGCCGGGCCTCACCGCCGTGCTGCTGCTCAACGTCACCACGTTCCTGACCGCTTTTTCCATCGTCCGCGAGAAGGAGCGCGGAACTCTCGAGCAGCTCTTCGTCACTCCCGTCCGCCCGATGGGCCTGCTCTTCGGCAAGCTCCTTCCTTACTTGGCGATCGGTTTTTTTGAGCTCTGCATGATTCTCGCCTTCATGCGCTTCGTCTTTCAGGTTCCGATTCACGGAAGCGTGCTGCTGCTGGCGTTCCTTTCCCTGCCTTATCTTTTCGTCTCGCTCTCCATCGGCATTCTCGTTTCCAGCAAAGCTAATTCGCAGGCGGAAGCCATTCAGCTCGCCTTCCTCACTTTCCTCCCGAGCATCTTCTTTTCCGGCTACATCTTTCCGCGTGAAACCATGCCCACGATTTTTTACGTCATCAGCTATTTCATCCCGGCGAGCTATTACATCAACATCACCCGCGGCATCATCTTGCGCGGCGCTGGCCTCACTCATCTTTGGCTCGATGGGCTGGTCCTGTTTGTCATGGGCTCGCTCCTGATGGTCGTCGCCGCCCGGCGCTTTCAGCACAAAGTTATCATGGCCTGAGTGCGATTCCCGGCTTGCTCTGGTGAACCGCTAGGAACTAACATCCCCATTCCAGTCCAGGTTCGAGGCCATCAACCGTGGGAAATCGCTCGACGGCTTTTCTTATCCTTTTGTTCCTTCTTATTGTCGCTGCAGCATGCATTCTAGAGGAGGGCCCGCCGGAACCTGTCGCGGCTACTGCATCGCCGGATGTTTTCTCAGCGGAGCGCGCACTAGCGTTCCTGAACGCCTTTGCGACGGAACCCCATCCCGTCGGCTCCGCGGAACACGACCGCGTGCGCGAATATCTCGTCTCTCAGCTCACCAATCTAGGCGTCTTACCCGAAATTCAACACACGGTCGGCGTCACGCCTCGCTATCAAGTCGCCGGTACGGTCGAAAACATAGTTGCGCGCCTAAAAGGTTCGAGCGGCGCGACCGACGCCGTAGCCCTCGTCGCGCATTACGACTCTGTCGCAGCAGGTCCAGGGGCGGGAGACGATGGTGCAGGCGTGGCCGCTCTTCTGGAAACGCTTCGCGCCCTTCGCGCCGGGCCGGCCCTGCAAAATGACCTCATCTTCCTTTTCACTGACGGCGAAGAAGACGGCCTCCTCGGCGCTTCTGCCTTTGTTGCCGAGCATCCCTGGGCCAAAGACGCACACGTCGTCATCAATTTCGAAGCCCGGGGAAATTCCGGCGCTTCTCAAATGTTCGAAACCAGCGCAGGCAACGGCCGACTGATTGATCTTTTCGCGCAAGCTGCGCCTCATCCTTCTGGCTCTTCCCTCACCTACGAAATCTACAAGCACATGCCCAACGATACGGACATGACGGTCTTCAAGAAGTCCGGAGCCGCGGGCCTCAACTTCGCCTTCATCGGCCACTGGGAGGCCTATCACACTCCGCTCGACAATACGCAACTGCTCGACCGTGGCAGTCTCCAGCAGCACGGCGAAAACGCACTTTCTCTTGCTCGCCGCTTGGGCAACGCCGATCTCATGCAGCTTCAGGATCGCGACGCCGTCTATTTTTCGCTCCCCCGCAACCTCTTCCCGCACTATTCCAGCCGCTTCATCTGGCCGCTCGCCATCGGATCAGGCTTCTTCCTTCTTGCCGTGATGTTTTACGCGAAGGGTGCATGGGAATCTCGGTTGCCCGGTATATTGGCTGGGCTTTTCGCGCATTTGGGTGTGCTGGTTTTGCTCTTGCTCCTTGGAATGGGGTATATCTTCGGCTTACGTTGGCTCCACTTTAATTTCCTCGCTGATGGCAACTTCGAGCAAAACCCCTTCTATGCTCTCGGCCTCATCTCTCTCCTCACTGCGCTTCAAAGTGCACTCTACAAGCTGCTTCGCAAGAAGATCGTTGCACCCTCCCTGTTCCTTGGTGGTGCACTGCTGATCTTTGCCTTCGTCCTGATGGCTTCGAAATGGCTTCCCGGAGGCACCTTTCTTTTCGTGTGGCCCCTTCTGGCTGCTCTGCTCGCTACCGTGACGGTCGCCTTTCGTCCCGGCCGGCTTTCGTTTTCCGCTGCGTGCCTTCTCTGTTTGTTGAGCCTGCCCGGGCTCGTACTCTTTGCCTTGGTTTTGAAGGGCTCCTACACCGCCGTCGGCCTCAGTTCTATGGGGGCCCGGCTCATGAGCTTCATGTTCGCTCTCTGTTTCTTGTTGCTCTCTCCACTTCTAGAATCCTTGTTCGCAGCCAACCGCAATCTTCTTCCGCTCGCCTCGATCCTAGCTGCGATCGGTTTTTGCGTGGCAGGCTCGTGGACTGCGCGCTATAGCCCCGCGCATCCCAAGCCCAGCATGCTTTCCTATGCCCTCGATACCGGCACTGGCAAAGCTCTCTGGACCAGTTCCGCCGCTCGTGTCGATCCTTGGGCCGAGCATTATGTAAGCGCTTCCCCCGTCCATGCCAAACTCCCGGATTTCTACCCCGAATGGCTCCCCTTCGAATTTCTCCAGCACGAAGCTCCCGCGCTCCCTCTCCTCCCTCCGCAAGCCGAATTACTCGAAAACTCCGTCGCCGGTGAAACCCGCGCTCTTCACTTGCGCATCACTTCCCGGCGTCACGCCCGGGTCATTCACGTCGGCATCGCTCAAACCGAGGTGCTCAATGCATCCGTAAATGGGCATGATCTTGGCAAACCCTCTGAAGCCCGCTGGTATCAACCCGGCCACTGGACCTTCGACTATGCCAACCCTCCCGCCAAAGGCATCGATCTGCAACTCCGCGTTCAAGGGACGGGCCTGGTCTCGCTCGTGTTGATCGATCGCTCCAGCGGCCTTCCGTCCATTCCCGGTGCAAACTTGCTCCCACGTCCGCCTGACTCCATGCCCTTTCACGGGGGTGACCAAACCATGGTTCGCCGTACTTTTGTCTTTTAGCGCCGCGCACTGTATTCTGCAAATTTGTCGTATTGTCTTCAGGAGACACCGTGCCTTGTCCGATTTGTGAAAAGCGCAAAGCCGAGCGTTTTTGCCCCGCCAAAGCTGAAAAGATTTGCGCCGTATGCTGCGGCACCGAGCGCGAAGTCACCATAGACTGCCCCTCCGATTGCGCCTTTCTGCTTGCTGCTCACCGCTACGAAAACGATCACCAGCGCAGCATCCCTGGGGATACTCCCTTGCTCGACGAGAACATTCCGCAGGACACCCTCTACACCCATCAGCAACTCATGGCCGCGCTGGCATTTTCCATCGCCAAATTCTGTGCTGCGCAACCCACGGCCACTGACCCGGATGTTCTGGCAGCCCTTCAAACTCTCGCCCAAACTTACAAGACGCTTGCCTCCGGCCTCATCTACGAAAGGCTGCCTGCTGCTCCTCTGCCGCGCGAACTCTACGCCTCGCTCACCGCATTCCTCGACGAAGTCAAGAAGCAGCAAGTCGAGCGCGCCTCCTCCGCCGCTTTGAGGGACACGGAAATCTTCTATCTTTTGGTATTTCTTTACCGAATGGGCCTGCTGCGCACTAACGGGCGGCCTCGCTCGCGCCGCTTCATCGAATTCCTCCGCGGCCAGTTCCCCCAAGCCCCCGAACTCCCGCGCAAAGAATCCCGTATCATCGTCCCGTAGAAGATTGCAACCCAGGTGGGCCTGTCATTCTGAGAGCATCCGACGATGATGCTCGAAGAATCTCAGCGCTAGACTCGGGGCATGGCCACAGTTAGTTGCTATCCAGCGGCGCAAGATTGCCTTCGTCCCACCTCTTGAGCTACCGCCGCCGCATCCCAAGTCAATGGCAATTGCGTGCAAGGCGCAGTGTGTTTCTTTTCCACCCAGGGCCGACTCCTGAAACCATACTTCTGACGAATCTGTGCCACGCGTTCCGAGGCTTTGCGACGGTACTCTTCCGGGGCGTACCCATTCTTCGCATACCACTGGTCATACTGTTTCGCCAGACGCGGAAACTTTTCCCGCACAAAAGGCAAAAACTGTTTTGCCGAGGAGGGCATCAGAAACAGCACCCCGGAGAAAAACCACTGCGCTCCAGCTTCTTTCGCTGCTGCTGCGACCGTTTCCAAATCCCCATCGCGGTCGGTAATCCCGGGTATGAGCGGCGAAGCGGACACACCTACGGCGAGCCCGGCTTCACTCAATTTTTTAACTGCCGCCAGCCGCAAATCCGGTCGCGGCGCGCGTGGCTCCAGCAGCCGGGTCAATCCGCAGCGCAACGTGGTGATCGTAATGTCGATGGCCAGGTCCGACCTCGACGCAATGCGCTGCAGCAGATCCATGTCGCGCACGATTTGATCCGACTTCGTGATGATCGAAACACTCAGCCCTCCCTTCTTCGCTAATTCCTCCAGGCACGCCCGCGTCACGCCGTATTCCCGCTCCGCCGGCTGGTAAGGATCCGTCGCCGTCCCAATCGCAATGTGCTCCGCCTGCATTCCGCCGGACGCCTCCGACGCATACGAGTATTTATGCGCGACATCCCACGCCAGCAGTGGACCCGCATCCTTCTTTACATAGATCTTTTTTTCGAATTCTCCGCCGTCCAATTCCATGTATTCGTGTGTGTAGCGCGCGTAGCAGTATTTGCAGGCAAATTCGCATCCCCGGTACGGATTGATGGTCCATTCGAACGGCACGCGTTTCGAATCGCACCGGTTCAGGATCGACTTCACCGGTAACACGAAATATTCCGGCCGCTCCGCAGATTTTCTCCGCGTTTCCGCAGGTGGCGAAAAGGCAGCAAGGCGGGCAATGCCGACCAGCCGCGCGTGAGCGCGTTCGCTGGGGTTCGCGGCAACATTTCGGACCGGACCTTCCTTGCGGCTTTGAAATCCGCTGGAGATCGTTGACTGCGGTTCGGCAGAAGTTGCTCCTGAAGACGATGTGGAGCAATCCCCCGCCGCGCGATCCGAAATGCTACTGCGTTGGCCCGCAACCGGGGCAAGGTTGCTGGCCACGTGCATTGGGCTTAGGTCATCAGGGCCGTCGGGAAAGAGTGTGACTGGAGCGGGTGAAACGCGGCGGCGCCGTATCCGAAGATTAGACGCCGTTGGGAAGTGAACTGGAGACATGGCCCGCCTCAAAGCACTGGAAGTATTTCGCTTTTCATTCGCCGTGTCAACAACTATTTTCGCTTTTCATTCGCTAGGCGAGATGCCCCGCTTCTCTCTGCCTTGGCCTTATCCTTCTGGAAACGCCTGCCATTGTCGGCCGGTTAGAGCGATTGCCTACTTAGGCGCCGGGCGGTATCCTCTTTGCTTCCCGGAGGAACGTCTTGCGCGTTGCCCAGCGGCCTCAGCTCCTTCTTTGGTTTGTGGTGCTCGCCAGCATCCTATCTCCACCACCGTCGCACAGTCAGGCCAAACCCACCCCAGCGCCGAAGAATCCGCCTGTTGGGCCTCCGGCGCCACAATCCAAACACTACCCCATCCTCCTGCTCGCCTTTGGCAACCAGCCCAACTGGAGCGTTCGCATCGGCCTCAAGGGACCCGAACGCTTCGATCGCGCTGGCTATCCGCCGATTCCGCTTGAACCTGCCGAAGTCACACACGAGGCTTCCGCGGATACCTGGACGTACCACGCTAAGGATTCGGCTACCGGGGCAGCCGTCGCCGTGCATCTTTCCCGCGAAGCCTGCACCGACGCCACCAACGACACCCTGACCATCACGCCCCCGCTCGGCGGAAAATACTCCTTCCGGGTCTCGGTCGAGCACGCGCAGATTGGTTCTCTGAAGGGCTGCGCCCGCATCGCCACCGAACTCTTCCCCAAAATTAACAACCAGCCCGACCAGGAAGAGGATGACGCCAAGAAAAAGCCCCCGGTCCCCGTCTCCAGCGTCACCAAGTTCCAGTCTCCCGTTGCCGTTGTTTATCTGAACGCCGGCCATCAGCTTGTATTCAAGCGCGGTGCCGTGGCCCGAATTATTCCCGGAAAACCGGAACACGATTTCTCCGTCTCACACGACGGCAAGAGACTTTTGTTCACTCAAGACGACGGAACTGGCGCAGTCCGCAGCATCAACCAATATGATTTCGATTCGAACAGCGTAAAGGAATTAATTCGCGGAAACATTCGCAATCCCGTATGGTCGCCTGACGATTCCCGGATTGCATTCCTCAACTATCAGGAAGCGAAGTGGCAACTCTGGACTTTCGCTTCAAGCGATCCAACGAAGTCAGCGGTCCTCAGCTCCGATAGTTTTGATAGCATTCATGGTTGGAGCGATGCGCATATCTTGCTCGCCACAACCGCAAATCAGGGCGAGCTTGCTTGGATTGGCGAGGATGGCAAACCTAGCCAGGCAGTCTCGCTGAATGAGATCTGCGCACCCGATTTCCGCCCTAGTGGCAATATGAGCATTCGGCTGCATCCCGCTAACCCAGACCTTGTGGTGGTTTCTGCTGCATTCACCCATCCTCCGCAAGGTGTGCCTGCGGGAGAGAAGGAAGGGGAGGCAAAAGGCTTGTTCTTGTATGAGTTTCGCGCGAAGCGACGCGTTCCATTACCTGTGCCCAATCTTGCCGCTAGCAACCCCGAATGGTCCCGTGATGGCTTCCTAGTGTTCTTCACGGGCTCTGACGCTTCGCACCGTAGCAGCACCTACCGCATCTTCTGGGATGGCATCGGTTTACAGAAATACCTCTCCGGCACCGGCCTGGTCATTGGTCAGTAATCACTGGTTAAATCAAGGAGTTCTGATCACCTGGCACAACGGCCAGTATTGCTGGATGAGCCTCAATGACTTGATTCCCAAGGGCTTCTCAGTGGCGCTGCCTGTATACTATTCTTTGTGAGTACTAGTCCCACTGTTGCTCCACGCCAAGTGGGCATCCTTGTTCTTGATACTGACGTCCAGGGTGCCACCGCAGTCAAGCAAGTCTTGGACTCGGAAGGCTGGCGTGTGCGCGTCGTCCCCGACGCAAAGATGCTTCTCGCCGAACTGCGGACGGCGGAGTGGTCACTGGTTGTCGCCAACGCCGCCGCCACTGGTGTTGATAGTCCCGCCTTTAATATTCTCCAAGAACTCGCCGGCGTGCCTTGCGAAGAGGGCGGCCGTATTCGCGCTCTCTTTCTGGTACCAGAATTGGCTGGTGGCCAGTTCATCGGCGCCCTCGAGAGGGCGCGCTTGCCTTATGTAGTTCGACCCTACCATCTTCACGACTTTCTCGAAAAAGTCAGCGATCTCCTCGTTGAGGTGAAGGCTATCGACGCACCGCTCCGCCAGGTGCGCCGCGAATTTGGAGCCCTTCGCAAAAAGAAGAAGCAGCTTAGCAATGCGAACACCATGTTCGCTTCGCGCGACACTTTTTCCTACACCGAGGAAGAGATCGCCGAGTACGAGCGCCAGGAAGCGGAAGCCTCGAAGAACAAACGGAATAAGCCTCGCTTTAACCTTGGCGATCCCCAAGGCTAAGTCTTTTAGCGACGTTTTTCCGTTCTCCTGTTCCTTCCCTCCTCCTTACTTCTTCTCCCCTTGCTTTGCCGCTTCGTCCTCTGCAAGAAACTCTTGCCACCTCGTTCTAACTCCGAGCCGCCATCTTGGCGATTAGCCTCGACGCGGTCGAAGCCCATGCATAGGAGAACTCTATGGAACGTTCGATTTTTGCCGCCGTCATCGGCGGTTTCTTAGGAGTCGTCACCCTGGGCAGTTTGGCTTTCGTCTCCTCGGCGCCAGACTCCGGACCAAATTCACAGCCAAGTGCAATTCCCGCTTCACCGTCTACTCCGCCGCGCCCCGAGGGCGAGTTGCGGCTGCTCGATCCAGTAACTTACGAGAACATTTCGGTATTTCCCGTGGTCGCTTCTTACGGCCAGGACACCAGTGCTTTTCTGACCTTGGAGGCCGGCCTCGCCAGCGGAGACGTGGTCGTCCGCGAGCGAGGTTCGGAAGAGATGGTGCGCGGACGTGACGGCCGACCAGTTTACATTCCCCAGACCACGACCGGTGCCTCCGTGAATCAACTTGTGCTTGTCAATCGCAGCAAGCGCCCCCTCTTGCTACTCGCCGGCGAACTCGTCAGCGGCGGCAAACAGGACCGCATCATCGGCAAGGATCGCATCGTGCCCGCCGGCGCGCCACCGCTCCCGCTCGATGTCTTCTGCGTTGAACACGGTCGCTGGACCGGCAGTTCACAATTCGCTGCGGCACTCACCATCGTGCATCCTAGCGTCCGCGAAAGAGCTGCCGTGGATCAGGCACAAACTGAGGTGTGGGATGCCGTGCGCAGCGGCACGACGGCCCAAGCCCCCGCGGCGGCTCCCGCGCCAAAGATCTCCGCGGACCGCCTGCAATACGCCATCGCTGGCAACGCCCGCACGGAAGCCTACGAAAAAATTTACCAGTCGAGTGCCGTGGGCGTTTCCATTGATGATTTCGTTGCCGAAATACAGCGCCGCTTCGCCAGCGCGACGTCCGGCTTGAAGGGCGAGCGCGTTGTAGGAGTAGTGGTAGCCTACGGCGGCGAAGTCGCCTGGAGCGACATCTTCGCGTCTGGCGATCTCTTCGACCATTATTGGCACAAGCTTCTGCGCAGCTATGCCGTGGAAGCGCTCGCTCGTCCTACCATTCGAACCGTGGCTTCGCGCGATAATGCCAGTGAATTCTTGCGCCGCTTGAACGGCCGCGAAACTCTGGAAACCGAGCCCGGCGTGTATCGCTGGCGCGAAATTACCGAGGGCCATCTGGCGCAAATCGAGCTCGACGCTTTGCAGCCCAAACCGATGACGCTTCATCGGCTCATACTCCACCGCACGAGCTGAGACAAATCCGTAGCCCGTTCTTGCAGGGGTGCAGCATGCTGCGCCCCTACTCGGCTCACTTCAAAGCCCGCACCTGGCTTTTGTCGGATGTCGCCGCCAGGATCTCTTCTACCGTTCCGCTCCACGAAGGATGCTTCACGTCCGGGGCGATTTCAGCGAGCGGAACGAGTACAAATTTGCGCAAAAGCATCCGTGGATGCGGCACTTGCAAATCCGGTGCGTCGATGGTCTCCTCGCCGTACAGCAGGATGTCCATGTCGATCAGCCTCGGACCTTTCGGCACCAGCTTTTGGCTCCCCATGCGGCGCTCAATCTCGCGCAACGCATGCAACAATTCCAACACTGGAATCTTTGTCGCCCCCTCCACCACGCAATTCAAGAACCATGGCTGCTCGCGCAAATCCACGGGTTCCGTCTCGTAGAACGACGATACGCGCGTCACACGCACGTTCGCATCCGAAAGCGACGCAATCGCCGCGCGCAAATTTTTCTCGCGGTCCCCGATGTTGGAACCCAGCGACAGATAGACGGTCTTTTCAGCCATTCCCGGTCTTGAGTGGGACCTTATTTTATAGCCTCCGCGCCGGCCTTGGCGCACTGCGCATCCTGCGTGCTTGTAGCGCCAGGCACTCCAATGGCTCTTCCCAATGTCGGTGTTCGCATCGCCCCGCACGTTAGACCAAACCGAAACTCCCGCGCAATCCTTTTCCCGTGGAACACCTTTCCCTCAATCCGTGTACCCTGCGATGCCCAATCTCCCGCCCGGCGCGTCTATAAGACCAAGGCCCTTCATCGCCCTTTAACCTTCAGGAGGACAGCCGTCATGCCGACGAGACTCATCACCGGAATCCTGTGCATTGTTTCCTGGACCACGCTCTTGACTCTTCCGGCCCGCGCACAAGAGACCTGGACCTGGCCGGAAAAACCAAAGAACCTCCGGGTCTTGCCAAAGGATTGGCCAGGTAGCCGCCTCAGACCGGTGATGTTTGGCTTTACCAGGGCGCTGGGCGTGCGCTGCTCCTATTGCCACAAAGGAGAAGAAGGCAAACCGCTTAGCACCTACGATTTTGCCTCCGACGAAAATCCAAACAAGAACCGCGCCCGGGAAATGTACCGCATGCTCGGAGACATCGATGACCATCTGAAAAAAATCGAGCCGAGCGGCGACAAGCGCGTCAACATGTGGTGTCACACCTGCCATCACGGCCGGCCGCGGCCCATGACGCTCGACGAAGAGCTCATCGAGCAGTATCGAACGAAGGGAATCAAAGCAGCGCTCGATGATTACGCCGATCTCAAAAGGAGGTTCTATGGTCGCGCCGCTTACGATTTTGGCGAAGGCTCGTTGAATGCTTTCGGCTACGAGCTCTTGGAGAGCAAGGACGCCGCCGCAGCCGTCTCGGTGTTCAAGCTGAACGCCGAAACGTTTCCAGAGGCGGCGAATGTCTGGGACAGTCTCGCCGAAGGCTATTGGAAAGTCGGCGACTTGAAGAGCGCTCAATTGAACTACGAAAAAGCCCTGACGCTCGACCCCGCCAACGAAAACGCCAAGGAAATGCTAAAAAAGCTCAAAGAATCCACGGAAAAATCAACAGCGCCCCAGGGGCCTGGAAAGCCATGAAGGATTGGGAGGAGGAACGGCCTCCTGACTCTTTGCTGTCACTACTCATACCCAATCTCTATCAGAACAAGCGGGGTTGGCGCTTGGGCAGATCCCGGCCGAAATACTCGTAGGCGCGCGGAGTGGCCACGCGGCCTCGCGGAGTGCGGTCGATCATGCCGATCTGCATGAGGTAAGGCTCGTACATTTCCTCGATAGCGTCTTCCTCTTCGGCGAGTGCGGCGGAGAGCGTGCCGAGGCCGACCGGGCCGCCCCCGTATTTGTCGAGCAGCGCCAGCATGAGGTTGCGGTCCACTTCATCGAGACCCTTCTCATCGACGCCGAGCATTTGCAGCGCTTCCTGAGCTACCGCGCGCGTGATGCGTCCGGCGGCGCGCACTTCGGCGAAGTCGCGCGAGCGACGCAGCAGGCGGTTGGCGATACGTGGCGTTCCGCGGCAGCGGCCGGCGATTTCTTCCGCGCCACCTTCGTCCATCTCGATGTTCAGAATTTTCGCGGAGCGATGAAGGATGATGAGCAGATCCGCCGGCTCGTAGAAATCGAGGCGGTGTACGATGCCGAAACGCGAGCGCAGCGGCGCCGTAATCAGGCCCGCGCGCGTGGTGGCCCCCACGAGGGTGAAATGGCTCAACGGGAAAGGATGAATGCGCGCGCCGGGACCCTGGCCAATGATCAGGTCCACGCGAAAATCCTCCATTGCGGGATAGAGCACTTCTTCCACCGCAGGCTGGAGGCGGTGGATTTCATCGAGGAAGAAAACTTCCTTCTTTTCGAGTGCGGTTAGTATCGCCGTGAGGTCCCCTTTGCGCTCGAGGAGCGGCCCCGAGCTGGTTTTGATCGGGACGTTTAATTCATTGGCGATGATCTGCGCAAGCGTGGTTTTTCCCAGGCCGGGCGGACCATACAGCAGCACGTGGTCCAGCGCCTCATTGCGGCTGCGCGCTGCGTCAATCGCAATCTGAACATTTTCTTTGACGCGCTTTTGGCCGATGTATTCGTCCAGCCGCTTGGGCCGCACGCTAAGGTCGATGCGCGCATCCTCGTCGAACGTCGCGCCGGAGACAATCCGCCGCGGCTCCCTTTGCTGCATCATCCGTTTTGCGGTGCCATCCGCCATTTCGAGGTCATCACCAAACTACTGCGTGTCATCCTGAGCCGAACCGAGAAGTTCGCCGAAGGACCTCCATCGAACCATCACCGAGCACGCTCAGTATCAGTAACAAATCCCACGCTGAGATTCTTCGTGCATCCTCATCGGATGCACT